>CAZXOC010000275.1:0-10033 GCA_964642165.1 uncultured Planctomycetaceae bacterium
AACACTAGGGCGTTTCGTCCCGGCCCGCTTCGGGTTCTCCTTCGGCGCCCCCTTCCGGCGGTTCTTCGGCCGCGGCTTCCTGCGCGGCGGGCGCTTCGCCCGGGGCCTCTCGCGCGTCCGCCGCGGCGGCGGGCTTGTGCAGGTCCTTGCTACGGTCCCGGATGCACAGGATGCCGAAGATCACGACGACGACGAGGGACAGCGGCGCGACGTAGCGGAAGGACATGAGCCCCCCGTGGTTGTCCGCCTCGTGCAACAGGGCGGCGGCTCGTCTCCTCGCCTGGGCAGCCGGCTTGCCCAGGGGGCCCGAGGCATCGTCGGGCGGGCCGCTGTCGACCGCCGCGCGGAGGGCGCCCGCCGTCTTGCCTTCCGGCAGCTTCCCGTCTCTCCCGTACCCGGCCAAGGCGTCCTTCACCGACTCGACGGCGCCCTGCATGTCGCGGCTGGCCACGCCTTCGGGCGGCGCCGGAACCAGGGGAGCATAGGTGACGGCTACCTCGTCCAGGGCCGCCACCGTCTTCTGCTCGTTGTCGACGAGGCGCTCGTGGAGGTAGCCGTCGGCGATGTAACCCATCGCCGGCGGGGCGATCAGCCCGGCGGCCAGCATCCCCGTGGCGCCCATCACCGCCAGGGCCAGGGGACCGCCCTTGGTCACTCGCTCGGCCGTCGTGCCGATCATCATCGGCCAGAAGTAACACACGCCGACGGCGAAGACCGTGGCCGAAAGGAACGCGAACCAGGTGGACGTCGAATAGCTGAGCATGGTCAGCCCGATGCCCGCGACCGCGGCCGAGATGAGCAGGATGCTGGCATTCGACAGCGCGCGGCCCACCGCGCCGGCGAAGGATCGCAGCACGGCCATGAGGCCGTTGATGTAGGCCAGCACCAGGATGCCGGGGATTCCTCCGGCCCGCAGGACCGCCGGGATCCACGCGCCCGGGGCCAGCTCCAGCGAGGCCGTGATCATCATGCACAGCAGGAGGACCAGGAACAGCGGCCGGTAGAACGTCTCCCGGAGCATCTCGCCGAAGGAGACCCCCGACTGGACGCGCTCGGTGACCGGGAACTTCTGCCCGGTGAACAGCAGGCCGTAGATCACCGTCGGGACCAGGATCAGCCCCAGCTTCAACTGCCAGAACGGCGCGCCGACCTTGTCGAAGAGGAACGAGAGAACGGCACCGATGAGGATTCCGCCGGGGAACCAGAGGTGGAAGTGGGCGAGCTTTTCGGTCTTCCGGTCCGGGTAGATGGTGGTCACGAGCGGGTTGCAGGCCGCCTGGACGGCCCCGTTGCCCAGAGCGAGGATCAGCGCCCCGCCGAACAGCATCCAGAACGCCGCGGGCCCCGTGGCGGAGATCATCAGCAGCGGGCCTGCCAGGTGGCAGACGAGCGCAACGCGAAGCACTCGCTTCATCCCCAGGGCGTCGCAGAGCGACCCGAGGACCAGCATGGAGACGGTGCAGCCTCCCAGGGACGCCCCGGCGATCCAGCCGACGTCCTTGTTGGCCAGGCCGAACGCCGCCTTGAGCGGGAACAGGCTGGCGGCCACCACCGCAAAGCCCACCGACGTGGCGATGAGCGACAGGCAACTGCCGAGGAACAGGCGTCGAGGGTCGATCCCCGTGAGGTCCGCGCCGCTGCTCCGGATCGTTTCTGGCGTCACGATGCGTCCTCCCTGCCGGCGTTGTCTCGGGCTCGGACGGGCCCTGTCCCGCCCCGTTCCGGATCGTGCCGTGTCGGAACGTAGCTTCGCCGCGCGCCGTCCGCAACCGCCAGTTCGTCTTGAAGCGGCGGGCGGTTGTGCCGCGCCGGCACGATGGTCCCGCAGCCCTCACTCCGCGCGCGCCGATCGCCCCGCCTGCGATGGGCAGGGCGATCGGGCGGCAGAACGTGAATGTCGCGGCCAAGGACCGGACGGGCGGCTTGCCAAAAGCCCGCCGATCCCTCGTGCGGGCGGCTCGCATGCCGCCCGCACAAGCCCGCGTGACCGCCCCGGGCCGAACCGGTCAACCGGTCGGCCGGGCAGCGCTGTCGTATTACGCCTCGGTCGGCTGGGGTTCTTCCTGCGCCGGAGCCTCTGCCGGGGCCGGAGCTTTCTCCGGGCCGCCTTCCGTCGCAAGGACCTTCGTCTCGAGGCCCGCCTTCGCCAGGATGACGTAGAGGACGAACCCGACGACAAAGGCCGCCACCGGCGGGCACGGGATCTTGCCGGCCATGGCTGGGACCAGCATGCCGATGGCGCCCACGGCGAAGCCGACGACCCACGAGATCCACCCGGCGAGGTTCCACCCGGCCCGCGGCCCGGCCCACTTCTGGCCGGCCAGGAGATAGTCGGCCATCATGGCGCCGCAGACGGGTCCGAACGAAGCCCCGATGATGGTGAACATCCGGGCCGCGTCGCCGGCCCATCCCGTGACGGCCAGGACGATGGCGACCAGCGCGCCGAGGCCGACGGAGATCCAGGGGTTCACCTTCGGCAGCGTGGTCTTGAAGCTGTTCGCCGCGATGAAGGAGGAGAAGCAGGCCGCCGGGAAGGCGGCCAGGGCCAGCAGGAACATGAAGACGTTGCCGGCCTTGCTGCCCACGATGTTTGCCATCAGGTTGGTGGTCGCCATCGCGCCGCTCTCGCCGGCCTTGCCGCCGCCGTAGGCGCCCGCGACGATGAGCAGCGACAGGCCGCCGGCGACGACCGTCGCCAGGGCGATGCCCACGAGGCCGCCGAGCTGCACGTCCTTGGTGTTGCGGTTGTTCATGCCGAAGTCGGCCCCCGCGGCGCCCGCGGTCATGAAGAAGCCGACGATGTAGGTGCACAGCATGAGGATCACGCCCCAGGAGGTCAGGGACACGCTTGGCGTCACGGTGGCGCCCGCCACGGTATGCTCCACCTTCGTCGCCTCCTGGAGCTTCGCGGCGTCGAAGCTGCCGAGGCCCCCGGCGCTGGCGACGAACAGGATGACGAGGATGGCCAGGGGGATCAGGGGTACGAACGTCGCCACGCGAGCGACGTACTTGATGCCCTTGAGTCCCACGAAGGCCCCCGCGACGGCCCACACGGTCGCCACGATGGCATGGGGGACCGAGGGGAAGCCGTGGCCGAACGGCGCGCACAGCAGAATGCCCGCGAAAAACGCGTTCACCGCGAGCCAGCCGAACTGGAGCAGCCCCATCACGAACCCCGGCATGATGAACCCGCCCTGCACCCCGTACGTCGATGTCCCGACGATGTACAGCGGCAGGCCGGTCTTCATGCCCAGCAGCCCGGGTACCAGGTAGGTCAGGAAGTGGCACAGGAGGGCCGCCACAATGAGCCCGACGAACGCCACGCCCAGGCCCTGAGCCAGGGTGCCCCCGAGGAAGTTGCTGATCCCACTGTCCTTGACGAGCTCCTGGCCCACGGGGACCTGGAACCAGAACACGAACCACAGCATGATGCCCGCGTAGGTCTGCGCGGTGTTCTTGTACCACGCGGTGCGGGCGCCCGGCGGCACCGGCTGGGCCGATGCCACGTAATCCGGCAGCTTCGAGGCCATGTGAGTTCTCCTCAGTCAGGACTTGCTGTAGTCGCCGCCCAGCCCGGCACCTATGCCGAGCAGTCTCCGGGGAATATACGCGTCCCCCCTGCCTGCGTCCAGGTTCGGCCGGGAGTTTTTCCGCCCCCCGCGCGGCGGCTTCCCGCGGCGGGTGAGGCCCCCTGCGTCCGGGGACGGACCGCCGTGGCAGCCGCGATCGCAATGGGTCCGGGTGCCGAGCCGGTCACTTGGCTGCCGGCCAGTCGCGCCCCGTCAGGGCCTTCATGTGGCGCGGGACGTCGCGGCTGCGCATCACGGGCGGCAGCGGGCCGATCGAGGACAGGATGAACGTGGCGCTGTTGCGGTAGTTCAGCGAGCCGTGCGTGCTGGCGACCTTCGCGAACTTCGAGAACGTCCGCGAGCCGGAGAAGTACTCATCCGCCAGGGAGACGATCACGTCGGCGGGGTTCTCCACCAGCGCGAAGTGCGCCCGCCAGAGCCGCTGGAGCGGGGCGGGGTACACGTGCGTGGCCGTGGCGCGGAGCAGCTCGTCGGCGTCGTAATAGCCGTCGCGGTCGGGCGTCAGCTTCGCGAGGACGGGCTTGAGCTTCAGCGGGTCGCCCCCGGTCGGCTCGTAGCGGAAGCGCCCGGATCGCTCGCGGATGACGGCGCGCCCGTCCTGCGGGCAGCGCAGGAGGACGGCGTCGTTCGCGGCGTGGCTGGCCAGCTCCACGCCTTCGCACTCGACCAGGTCGGCGGACAGCTCGGACGGGCTCTTCGTGGCGAAGCTGGCGTACGTCTCCAGCCCGAAGCGGATGTACGCGACGTCGCGCTTGCCCTTCAGGCGTTCCGTGAGCCGCCAGCCGCGCCGCTTCAGGTGCTCCTCGATGGGCGCGCGCTTCGCGGGCGTGTAGCTGTGGCCGTGATCTGCCAGCAGCGTGACCTTCACGAGCCCCCGCGTCTCCCAGACGACCTGGTTGACGAGTTGCTCGATCTTCCGCAGGCAGTCGCGGTGGCCCCCGGCGCCCCGCTTCGTGCCGACGCCGGCGCTGCTGACGTAGTAGGCGCGGACCTCCTGCGTTCGCCGCCGGTCGAAGACGCGCTTGGAGTCGTTGATCTCCTTGCCGAAGACCTGCCACGGCAGCACGTAGCCGATGGCGTCCCAGATCAGGTTCGCCCGGTAGTGCAGCAGGCGGTTGTAGGGCGTGTTGTCGCCGCGGAGATAGGCCCCCGACCCGCCGACGACGCGTCCGGCCTTGTGGTCGTAGTACTTCGCCTCGAAGCCCTGGCACGGCACGTAGGCGAAGAAGTCCTCGAAGCACACGTCGGTCAGCGTGGGGTACGGCGCGATGACGCGGCTGGGCGGATGACACAGCCGCAGGTGGCCGGCGTCGTAGAACTGCTTCAGCAGGTCGTACCCGATGCCGTCGACGACGATCACCAGGTGGCGGCACCGGTCGAGGGCGAGGGCGTCGAGGTCCACGGTCTCGTCGGGCCGGCCGTCGCCGGTCCGGTCGTAGGCGATGCGGTCGACGCGCCCGTTGGGATCGTGGTGCGCGAAGTAGTCGGCGCGGCCGTCGCCGTCCGTGTCGTAGGACGACACGAGCGAGGGGGCCTGCGCCGCTTCCAAGGGCGAGGCGGGGAAGAACACCGGCTTCTGGCAGCCCGCCAGGGGCCCCAGCGCGCAGGCGAGCACCCCCAGCAGCGGCGGGAACGGCGATCTCATGCGTGCACTCCTGTCGCGGCGGCCGGGGCGAATTCCGACTTCCAATTCCAGCTTTCGACGCTACTCTGTATCGACATGCAGGCGGTCTTCTATGGTGTCAATCCGGCCGGCTGGGCCACGTGCCTCTGGCTTCGGCACCTCTGGCGCGGGTGCCTGCTGTCCCGGTTGAACGGGCTTTCGCTGCGTGAGGTTCCGCCGCCGGAGCTGCCCGCCGACGACTGGGTCCGCGTGCGGACGTTGATGGCGGGCATCTGCGGGACCGACCTGGCGCTGCTGGCGCAGAAGCAGCCGCCCGATTCGCTGCTCCAGGCGTTCAGCTCCCTGCCGTCGGTGTTCGGGCACGAGAACGTGGCGCTGGTGGAGGAGGTGGGTCCCGGGGTCGAGGCCTCGTGGCTCGGCCGGCGGGTGTGCGTGGAGCCGACGCTCTGCTGCGAGGTCCGCGGGATCGATCCGCCCTGCGACCGCTGCCGGGAGGGGCACTTCGGGGCGTGCGAGAACTTCGGCGCCGACGGCACGGGGCGCGCCGGGCTTCCGCCCGGAACCAGCATCGGCTTTAACCGCCGCACCGGCGGGGCCTTCGCCGAGCACTTCGTCGCCCACGTCAGCCAGCTCATCCCCGTGCCCGACGGCGTGCCGGACGAGCATGCGGTGCTGACCGACCCGGCTGCGTGCAGCCTGCACGCCGTGCTCCGGGCCGACCTCACCGCCGCCCGGCAGGTCCTCATCTTGGGCTCCGGCGTGCTGGGCCTGGGGGCGATTGCGGCCCTGCGCGTGCTGGGCTGCCAGGCGCGGGTCGACGCCCTCGACCTGCACGGGCACCTGGGCGAGCTGGCCGTGGCGATGGGCGCCGACGAGTTCCTTCAGCTCTCCGCGGACAAGCGCGGGCGGTATGAGGCGATCGCCCGCCGCACCGGGGCAAGCGTCCACCGGGCGCGATTCGGCAACTACACGCTCTCCGGCGGCTACGACGTCGTCTTCGACTGCGTGGGCACGCGGCGGAGCCTGGACGAGTCGCTGCGGTGGACGCGCAGCCGGGGGCAGACGGTTCTCCTGGCGACGGGGCACGGCCGGGGGACCGACCTGACGCCGATCTGGTTCACGGAGTTGACCGTGCGGGGCGCCTACGGGCGGCAGGTGGAGCAGTTCGAGGGACGGCGAATCGCCACGTACCAGCTCGTCCACGAGTTGATGGCCTCGGGCGAGCTGGACGTCCGGCGGCTGCTGACGCACACGTTCCGCCTGGCCGAGTACCGCCGGGCGTTCGAGGTGGGGCTGGCCAAGGACGAGCACCAGGCCGTGAAGGTGGCGTTCGATTTCAGGTGAGCTTCCGGCGAACCGCTCTCGGCGGCGAGCCGCCGCGGCACCGGGGGCGGCTCGCCCCGCGCAAGGCGAATCGCGGGGGGGGGCGAAAGGACGACGCATGGCGAAGGCGAGATCGAATCGAGGGACCAGGCCCGTCGTGGGCGTCGTGATGGGCAGCGACAGCGACCTGCCGGCGATGCGGCGGTGCCTGGAGCAGTTGGAGGCGTTGGGAATCGCCTACGAGGTGCGGGTGATCTCCGCGCACCGGGCGCCCGCGACGGCCCACGAGTACGCCGCGACGGCGGCGAAGCGCGGGCTGAAGGTGATCGTCGCCGCGGCGGGGATGAGCGCGGCCCTGGCGGGCGTGCTGGCGGCCTGGACGACGCTCCCGGTGGTCGGCGTCCCGATGGCTGCCGGGCCGCTGGCGGGAGTGGACGCGGCACTGAGCACCATGCAGATGCCCCCCGGCGTGCCGGTGGCGTGCATGGCGATCGGCTCGGCGGGGGCGGCGAACGCGGCCATCTTCGCGGCGCAGATCCTGGCCGTCGGAGATCGTGCGCTGGCGGGCAAGCTCAAGCGCTACCGGGCCGCTCAGGCACGGGAAGTCAGCCGGAAAGACGCTACGGTGAGGGATCGCCGACCTTGATCGGCTCGACGTGGTTGGGGTCGAGTGGCACGACCCGATCTCTTCACCCGGGCGGGTCGTACTCCATGCCGCCGGTCTTGGAGTTCGGGCTGACGATGCACGTCTCGGTCGAGTAGTACCACCCGCTGGTGCCGTCTCGCGGGGGCACCGCGTTCGTGCCGAACTTGATGTCGCTGGCGACGGCCGCGGCGCAGTAGGGGTTGGTGGGCCAGGTCTTCATGTACGGGCCGAACCCGCCCGTCGTCGTGAGCTTGCCCTTGGGGTCCGTCCGCCCGAGCATCCGCGCCACGAGGTTCGGCGTGTCGGGGTTGCCGTTCTCGTCGAGGTGCGGGCCGCGAGTGTTGTGTTGTTCCGTGTACAGCCGGATCTGCCGGCGGAGCATCTGGAGGTCGGTGCCCAGGGCCGACTCCCGGGCGTCCTGCGAGGCGTCGACGAGCCGGGGCACGGCAATCGCGGCGATGATCGCGATGATGGTCACCACGATCAGGATCTCGATGATCGAGAAGCCTCGTTGTCCAGGTCCCATCTGACGACTCCTGGGGAGGCGAGCGTCGCGGCCGGGCCCCTGGCAGGCCAGGGACATGCGCTGCTTTCCCTGCGAGGCTTATCGCCCTGGCGGGGGGCCGACTTAAGCTGTTTCCCGGAGAAACCGTGCGACACGGCTCTGTCCTTCAGTTCGACAGGCGAACGGTGAAGCGCTGCCCGTCCAACTCCAGCTCGGCGTGGTGGGGCCCGATGTGGAGGACTTCCGCGCCCTCGATGGTCTGGCCTTCACGCAGGAGCTCGCCGTTGATCAGCGCGGCGTGGCCGGCCGGGCCGCTCATCACGGCGCTGAGGCGGAACCGACGCCTGGCCGCGTCGGCGGAGCTCGCCTGCCGCGGGGGACGAACCGCCGTCGTCGGCGCCGGCTGAACCGGACGCGCCGCGGCGGGCTTGACCGGTCCGGCCGCGGCGGCCGGGGGGTTCGCCGCCGGGGCGGGGGGCGCCTGCGGGGTCGCCGGGACGGCGGGCGCCTCCGCGGCCGCCGGCGCCGCACGCGGCGGCGCCGTGGGCTTGGGGGGCGGCTGGTAGTACTGGACGCTCGCCAAGGTGCGGGCGAAGGCCAGTTCCGCCGGCGGGCTGACCTCGCGGGGCGTTGGCGCGGCGGCGGCGCCCTTGGGAAGGGCTGCAGGCGTGGGGGGCTTCGCCGCGACGACGGTTTGCGGCGCGGTCTGCCCGCGCAGGCGCAGGTAGACGTAGCCCCCGCCGATCAACCCGGCGAAGATCATGGCCCCGGCGATGGCCGACACGACGGGCAGCCCTCGGCGGCGCGGCTCGTGGAAGGCCGGGCGCGGCGGGGGGGGGAACTCATCGTCGGCGGCGTCCACGGGGGGCAGCACCGTCAGGTTGTTGAAGTAGGGCGAGTTGCGGAGCTTGTCCGTCTCGGCGCGCTTCAGGGCCTCGTTGATCAGGCTCATCAGCCGGCCTCCTTGAGCTCGTTCATGGCCGCCTGGACGATGCCTCGATCGATGGTGGCCGTCCGGTAGACGTAGCCGGCCAGCAGCGACTTGTCGCCCAACGCGTTCACCAGCCGCGGCGTGCCGTGGCTGAAGCGGTAGATCTCCCGGACCGCGCTGTAGTCGAACCGGACGGCGTTGCCGTCGTTCTCGTCCTGGCCGGCGATCTTCAGGCGGTGGCGGATGTACTCGGCCGTGTCCTCCTGGCTCATGTTCTTCAGGTGGTACCGCACCGTGATCCGCTGGGCCAACTGCCGCAGCCCAGGGTTGTTCAGCACGGTCCGCAGTTCCGGCTGGCCGATCAGGACGGTCTGGAGGAGCTTCTGCCGGTCCGTCTCGAGATTGCTCAACAGGCGGACCATCTCCAGGTTGTTGACCGTCATGTCCTGGGCTTCGTCGATGATCAGCACGGCGTCCTCGCCGACGGAGTTGATCCGCAGGAGGAACTCGTTGAGCAGCTTGAGGTACCCGAAGCGGTCCCGCCGCCTGGTCTCGATGCCGAACTCCTCGACGATGGCCCGGAGCAACTGCGTCTCGCTGAGCATGGGGTTGAGGATGAGCGCCGTGTGGAACGACTGGCCCAGCTCGTTCAGCAGGGCGCGGCAGAGGGTGGTCTTGCCCGCGCCGATCTCGCCGGTCAGGCAGATGAAGCCCTTGCGCTGGCGGATGCCGTACAGCAGGTGGTTGAGGGCCTCGCGATGCTGGTCGGTGAGGTAGAGGTATCGCGGGTCCGGGGTGATGTTGAAGGGCTCTTCCCGAAGGCGGTAGTAGTCCGTATACATGTCAACACCTCATCCGTGATGCACGTACGTGACGCAGCCTGCGCGCCTTCCCGGGCGCTGAAGCCGCGTCTGCCGAAGCGTCCCAAGCCCGGCACCCGACGCTTCCAGTCGGTTCTTCGGCAGCCCCCATGGCCCACTTAATCAGCAAATCCGGCATATTCCGACCGCCCGGCCGAACCCGGCATCGGCCGCGGACCAAGCGGCGCTGCCTTGGGCGCCGTCGGGAGCCACGACGGGCTCCACCCCGACGGGCGGGTCCCGCGCGGGTGACGGGTGACGTAACGGAAACAGCGGACAGAAGATGGCGCGCCCCTTCGGATCGGGAACCCCCCAGGCGGCCGTTCGCCCGTCCGCGTCCGGCAGGCCGTGGCGGCACCGGCTTGGCAGCGCCTTGCCCCCGCCCGTCTCGCCTCGTCCCCGTGTCCCCCTCTCCGCGGGGGCTTTGCGCTTCGCCGCCGGCGCGCGCTCCGCTACAATAGCGGCGCAGCCGGCGGCGCGCCGGGGAGACAACGGGGCGTTGGGGGCTGCCGAGTTCGATCGATCCCGGTTCGCTGCGAAAGGGGACCGCCATG
>CAZXOC010000276.1:0-10001 GCA_964642165.1 uncultured Planctomycetaceae bacterium
TGCACCGCGGCTTCGAGAAGCTCATGGAGTACCGCACGTACATCCAGAACTTCCCCCTGGTCTGCCGCCTCAACGTGATGGACCCGGACCCGAAGGAGATGGTCTACGCCATGGCGGTGGAGGAGCTGTCGGGCCTCGAGGTCCCGCCGCGGGCCCGCTACATCCGGACGATCGTCCTGGAGATGTCGCGGATCACGTCCCACCTCTTCTGGCTGTGGGGCTTCGGCAACCTGCTCGGCTTCGATACCATCGGCCAGTGGGCGATGGGCGACCGCGACTACTTCCTCGATGCCTTCGAGATGCTCTGCGGGGGCCGCGTATACCACACCTACATCTGGCCGGGCGGCGTCCGACGCGACCTGCCCGAGGGCTTCCAGGACACCCTCGGCCGCGCCCTGGACAACCTGGAGAGGATGCTGCCGGACTACGACGAGGTGTTCTTCAACAACCGCATCTTCGCCGATCGGACACGCGGGATCGCCTCGTTCACGCGCGACGAGGCGGTCTCGATGGGCCTCACCGGAAGCAACCTCCGCGCCACGGGCGCGAGCATCGACGTCCGCAAGGACCGGCCGTACGCCGCCTACGCCGAGCTCGATTTCGAGATCCCCACGATGGAGGACGGCGACTCCTACTCGCGCGCCGTGGTCATCCGTCTGGAGATGGACCAGAGCATCGCCATCATCCGGCAGGCCCTGGAGACCATGCCCGACGGGCCCGCCTGGAAGAAGACGCCGAACCCGTTCAAGTGGCTCGTGCCCCCCGGCGAGACGTACGTCAAGATCGAGTCCGCCCGGGGCGAGGACGGCATGTACCTGGTCTCCGACGGGACCGACAAGCCGAGGCGGGCCTTCGTGAGAGGGCCGTCCTATCCGGCGGCGATCCTGATGCTCGAAAGGCTGCTCGAGGGGGCGAGTCTCTCCGACGTCGGCCACATCATGCTGAGCCTCAACATCGCCGCCCCGGAGGTCGACAGGTGAGCGCAGGATCCGGAGTCCACACAAGGTGATCACCGAGAAGAAGAGCATCTTCCGGCCGTTCGCGGCGCTGAAGTACCTGTTCCGCAAGCCGCACACGTTCTGCTTCCCGTTCGAGCAGAAGGAGACGGCCGCCAGGTATCGCGGTCTCCACATCAACGACAGGGAGTCCTGCACGGGGTGCGGAAACTGCGCCGACATCTGCCCCAATCAGGCCATCGCGATGGCCGAGCAGCCCGACGTGGAGGCCGTGCCGGGCAAGAAGAACGAGCTGCCCCAGGTGGACTACGGGCGCTGCTGCTTCTGTGGCCTCTGTGTGGACGTCTGCCCGCCGGGGAGCCTTTCGCTGGCGAAGGACTTCATCCACATCGCCCCGAGTCCGGACAGCTTCCTGGCGTACACGCCGGACAGCGAGGAATCCGGCAACGAGGCCTTCGTCGCCGCGGCGGACTACTCCATCATGAAGGCGAGCCTGGCGCACCGGCTGGCCGACAACGCGGGCTTCGTATCCGAAATGGACTACTCGCTCGTGGATTACGAGCGGACGGCGATGGGGACCGTCCCGGCGGAAGAGAGGAAGAGCTCTTTCCTCGAAATCGTGAACGGGTTCTCCGAGGCCCAGGCGCGGCGCGAGGCGTCCCGGTGCCTGGAGTGCGGCCTGTGCGAGGACGCCTGCCCCGCCCACATGGGAATCTCCGACTACATTCGCGCCATCTGGGCAGGCGACAACGACGAGGCCGTCGGGATCTTCTACGAGAGCAACCCCCTGCCGAGCATCTGCGGGCGGATCTGCACGCACAAATGCGAGGAGGCGTGCGGCATCGGCAGGCGCGGGGAGCCCGTGGCGATACGGTGGCTCAAGCGGTTCGCGGCCGACAGCGTCCCGCCCGAAAGGCTGAAGCAGGTTCTGGGGACCGGGCCCGCCAGGACTACCCCGAAGAAGGTGGCGATCGTCGGCGCCGGACCCGCCGGCTTGAGCTGCGCCTACTATCTTGCCGTCGCGGGGTATCCCTCGACGATCTTCGAGACCCGGGCGAAGGCGGGGGGCGTCATGCGCTACGGCATCCCCGAGTACCGGCTCCCCTACGGCGCGCTGGACAAGGACATCGGCTACATACGGTCCGTCGGCGTGGAGATCCGGTGCAATACCTCGGTGGGCAGGCAGATCACGCTCGACGAGCTGCACGAACGTTTCGAGGCGGTCTTCGTCGCCACCGGATTCCACGTCGGCCGCAGCACAAACGTCGAGGGAACGGCCCACGATCACGTGTTCCAGGCCCTGGACCTCCTGCGGGACATCACCGAGGGCAGCGACGTAATGGTCGGGCGGAAGATCGTGGTGATCGGCGGCGGCGACGTCGCCATGGACATCGCACGCAGCATGGCGCGCCTGCAAGTGGCCAGGCACGGGAAGGTCGACGTCACCTGCTGCTGCCTGGAGTCCGAGGACATCATGCCCGCCAGCCGGGAGGAGATCGACGAGGCGCGGGAGGAGGGCATCGCCATCTGCCCGTCACGGGGCCCGGACAGGATCGAGATCGACTCCGGCCGCCTGAAGGGACTGCACACGGTGGCATGCACGTCCGTCTTCGACGAACAGGGGCGGTTTGACCCGAAGCTCGATCGCGAGGACAGACGGTTCTTCGAATGCGACATGGTCATCGAGGCGATAGGCCAGGCAGCGGACCTCTCGTACATACCGGAGCACCTCGACGAGAGGCTGGAGAAGCAGGGCCGGCGGATCAAGGTCTCGGAGCAGTTCCAGAGCAGCGTCCCGTGGCTCTTCTTCGGCGGCGACCTGATCGAGGGACCTGACGTCATCCACGCCATCGCCAATGGCCATGCGGCGGCCAAGGGGATCGCCGACTTCCTCGAGACCGGGTCCGCCAAGCCGGTCGAAGCCTGATCCCACACGCACGGGGTTTGCCATCGCCGCAGCCCGCTGACGCCCCCCCCGGCCGCGCGGCGGCTCGAGGAGGTGGCATCCGCTTGACGAGGGCGCGATCCCTGCGCACAGTGGTCACCGCCCGGCGCATCGCCGCGCCGTCGGGACGCTCCACACGAAAGGGCTGTCCATGAGACTCATCGGCTTCTGCCTGGCCGTCGTGGTGACCGCCGTGCTCGTACGCCGCGCGTCGTCGGACGACGACGACGCGGCGTGGTGGCTTCGGCCGCAACGCATGCTCCAGACCAACCTGCGCGAGATCGACGCGACCATGGACCTCGACCGGTACGTCCGCGAGGTCAAGGACTTCGGCGCGAACGTGGTGCTGTTCAACGTCGGGGGCATCGTGGCGAACTACCCCACGGAGCTGGAGTTCCACTACCGCAACCCGCACATGAAGGGCGACCTGGCGGCTGCGGTGCTGCGGCGCCTGCACGAGCAGGGCATTCGGATGATCGGCCGGTTCGACTTCAGCAAGATCAACGAGGCCTTCGCCGCCAAGCACCCGGAGTGGCTCTACGTCAGCGAGAAAGGCGAGCACGTCAACTACAACGGCCAGGTCCACACCTGCGTCAGCGGCGGGTATCAGCAGGAGTACATGCTGAAGATCCTCGGCGAGGCCGTCGACCGCTACCCGCTTGACGGCGTGTTCTTCAACATGATCGGCTACACCCGCCGGGACTACAGCGGCCGCCACCACGGCATCTGCCAGTGCGACAACTGCAGTCGGCTGTTCAAGGAACACTGCGGCCTGGCCCTGCCGAAGACCTCGCAGCGCGGGGGCCCGGCCCACGCGAAGTACGCGGAGTTCACGCGGAAGATGACCGACCGGCAGTTCCGGCGGGTCCGGGACTTCCTGAAGAAGAAGCGCCCGAGCCTGGCGATCTGCACCTACACGCTCGAGGGCGTCGACGTCATCCGCGCCGAGTCCAACTCCCGCCTCGGGCGCGGGACCTACCACGACACCCAGAAGGCCACGTGGCGGCTGCTGACCGCCGGCCGGCGCCAGCTCGCCAACGCGGCCGTGCACTTCATCGCCATCCCCTACCGCCACGCCGCCGTCTCGCCGTACCTGAACGTCCGCCGCATCTGGCAGCACATGGCCAACGGCGCGTGGCTCGACTTCTACTGCATCGGGCCGCTCCAGCGCCAGGAGGACCGCACCGGCCTGGACCTGGTCGCCGGTCTGTATCGCTTCCACGCCGCCAACGAGCAATGGCTCCAGCGCACGCGAAGTGCGGCCGAGGTCGCGCTGGTCCGGCGCGACGGCGACGAGCATGAAGGGCTCGTGAACATCCTGCTGGAGAACCACGTGGCGTTCCAGCCGGCGCGGATCGACGCCGAGGCGCTGGGACGCTGCCCGCTCGCCATCGTTCCCGACGCGTCGGGACTGACCGCCCCGCAGTGCGCCGTCCTGGACGCGTACGTCAAGAAGGGCGGGCGATTGCTGCTGACGGGCAAGCTCCCCGCTGCCCTCCGATGCATCGGGCCCGTGACGTTCAAGGAGACCCGCCGGCCGGAGAAGGGCGCGTACGTGCGCATCGGCCCCGAGGACCGGCGCAAGCTGGGCCGGGCGCCGCTCGGGAAGCTCGACCTCGTCTTCCTGCAAGGCGAGTTCCACGTCTACCAGCCGGGCGCGACGGTCGACGGGTACCTTCGCCTGATCCCCGGGGACATGTTCGGCCCGCCGGAGAAGTGCTACTACCGCAAGGTCTCCGACCACCCCGCCCTGCTGCACCACCGCTTCGGCAAGGGCGCGGCGGCGAGCTTCCCGTTCGGCGTCGGCGCGCACTACGAGCAGCAAGGCCACCAGGGCCACGCCAACCTCGTCCTGGGCGCCGTGGACGGTCTGCTGGGACTGGATCGCCGCCTGCGGGTGACCGCCTCGCCGCTGGTCGAGGTGACCCATCGCGAGGACCCGCTCGGCCGCTTCGAGTGGATCGCCCTGTTCAACCACACCGGCCAGAGAGGCAACGTGCTCCACGCGCCGGTACCCGTGCCGGGCATCCGGATCAGCCTTCGCCCCACGCGACAGGTGAAGTCGGCACGTCTCCTGCGAGGCGGCCGCGACCTGGCGTTCACGACGAGCGACGCCGGCCGGATCGAGATCGACCTGCCCCCACTGGACCATTACGACGTCGTGCTGATCCGCTACGACTGACACCTCGCTGCCGCGCGGCAGCCGGTGGTTGACACGGCCCGTCCGCCCAAGTACAGGAAGGCGCGGCCGGAACGTGCCTGGCCGGCCGCCGTTCGAGACGATCTGCAAGGATGGTCGATGGCCGAGCTGACGTCCGCAGAACGCGTGATGCGAGTCCTGCGCCGCGAGGAGCCGGACCGCATTCCCCACTTCGAGTGGATCATCGATCACCGGGTGCGTGAGGCGATCTGCCCCGGCTGCTCGATGGAGGAGTTCACCGTCCGGATGGGCCTGGACGCCATCCTGACGGGCCCGGACTTCGCCAAGGAGCAGGTCGCCCCGAACCGCTGGCGCAACGAATGGGGCGTCGTCACCGAGAAGACCGCCGAGGAGCACGGCTACCCCGTCGACGGGCCGATCCGCACGCTGGACGACCTGCGGCGCTACGAGCCGCCGGACCTCCACGCGCCGGGGCGCTACGCGAGCATCGAGCGCGTCGTCGAGCGGTACAAGGGCGACCTGGCCGTCGGCGTGCACCTCAACGACGTCTTCAGCCTGCCGCGATACCTGATGGGCTTCGAGAACGTCCTGCTGGCGTTGGCGACCGACCCGGCGCTGGTCCACGGCCTGGTGGAGCTGTCGGTGGCCGCGAACCTCGAGATGGCCAGGGAGGTCGCCCGGCGCGGCGTGGACTTCGTGTTCACCGGCGACGACTACGCCGCCACGGAAGGCCCGTTCATGTCCCCGGCCATGTTCGACGAGTTCCTCACCCGCCCGCTGAAGCGCGTCGTCGACGGCTTCCACGACGCCGGCCTGCCCATCATCAAGCACACGGACGGCGACATTCGCCCGATCCTGGAGCCGATCCTCGACGCCGGCATCGACTGCCTGGACCCCATCGATCCCGTCGCGGGCCTGGACATCGGCGAGATGAAGCGCCGCTACGGCGACCGGGTCGCCCTGAAGGGCAACGTGGACTGCGCCCACACGCTGACGTTCGGCAACGAGCTTGACGTGGTGACCGAAACGAAGGACGTCATCCGCAAGGCCGCCGCCGGCGGCGGGCTGATCCTCTCGTCCAGCAACAGCATTCACTCCGCCGTCAAGCCGGGCAACTACCTGGCCATGTGGAACGCCATCCGCATGTACGGCGCGTATCCCATCCGCCTCGACGGCTGGGACGATTCCGGCGCCGCGGCGGCCTTCACCTGACCGACAGGAGCGACGACGGACCATGGCCTACCTGGTGGGAATCGACCTGGGCTCGACGAGCTTGAAGGCCATCGCCTACGACCCGGCCGGCAACGCGGTCGCGCGGGCGAGCCGACCGACCGAGCTGTTCCACCCCCACGACGACCATCCCGACTGGGCCGTCTGGAAGCCCGAGCAGATCTGGGGCGGCGTGTGCGAGGCCCTGCGGGAGGCGGCCGGACAGCTCGACGACGCCGGCGAGGTCCGCGGCGTGGCCGTCACCGGCATGGGCATGGACGGCGTGCCGATCGACAAGGACGGGCGCTGGCTGTACCCCTTCATCAGTTGGCACTGCCCCCGGACGGCGCCGCAGCAGCAGTGGTGGCTCGAGCACGTCGGGGCCGAGCGCCAGTTCGCCCTCACCGGCAACCCCGTCTGGGCGATCAACACGGCCCTGCGGCTGCTGTGGATGCGCGAGCACGAGCCGGCCGTCCTCGACCGGACGGACAAGTGGCTGCTGATCGAGGACTTCGTCAACTTCATGCTGTGCGGCGAGCGGGCAACGGACTACAGCATGGCCTCGAACACGCTGCTGTTCGACCAGCGGACGAGGGACTACTCGCCGGAGCTGCTGGAGATCTCGGGCATCGACCGATCGCTGCTGTGCGACCCGCATCCCAGCGGGACGGTGATCGGCGAGGTCCACGCGACGGCCGCCGAGGCAACCGGCCTGCGCGCGGGCACGCCCGTCGTGCTCGGCGGGCACGACTTCCTGTGCGGCGCGCTGCCCGTGGGGGCGTTCCAGCCCGGGGTGGTGGTGGACGAGGCCGGGACGTGGGAGAAGGTCGTGGCGGCCCTCGACGAGCCCGTCCTGACGCCGGAGGTAGGCCGGATGGGCTGGTGGATCGACTCCCACGTCGCCCGCGGCAGGTACGCCGCGATCGGCACGGCGATCGCCGCCGACATGCTGGAGTGGTTCCGCAGCCGCTTCGGCTTCGAGGAGGCTCGCCGGGCCGACAGCGAGGGCGGCGTGGACTGGGACTACCTGATGGCCGCCGCGGAGGCCTCGCCGCCCGGCGCCAACGGCGTGATGTTCCTGCCCCACATGTCCGGCAGCACGATCCCGGTGATCGACCCGGCGTCGAAGGGGGCGTTTCTCGGCCTGCGGAACGCCGCCACGAAGGGCGACATGCTCCGCGCGATCGTCGAGGGACTCGACTACCAGTTCCTCCAGATCCTCGCCGGCGTCGAGGCCGCCCTCGGCGTCACCCCCGAGAAGCTCGTCGCCGTCGGCGGCGGGGCCGGCAACGCCTTCTGGATGCAGAACAAGGCCGACATGGTCGGCAAGCCGTTCGAGGCGCCCGAGATCGAGGAGGCCACCCCCCTCGGCGCGGCGATCCTCGCCGGCATCGGCATCGGCGTTTACCGCGACGAGCAGGACGCTTTCGAGCAGGTCTACCGCCCCGGGCGGACCTTCGAGCCCAACGCCGAGCTGACCGGCAGGTACGCCGAAGGGTTCGAGACCTTCCAGCGGATCTACCCGGCGCTCAAACCGCTCCACGGGCCGGCGTGATCCGCGCGGCCGCTCGTGCGTACAAAAGGGTGGTCGGGCCGTCCGGGGCGCCGGCGCGCCGGTCCGGCCTGACGTTCGCGGGAAGAAAGGGCCCGGAATGAGCATCGAACCGAGCACGGACGACGTCTTCGAGATGGCCGAGCAGATCGAGCACGACGCCTGCAGCTTTTACCGGCAGGCGGCGGCGTCCATGCCCGATCCGGCATGCCGGAACGTGCTGCTGGACCTGGCGTCCATGGAGGGCGAGCACGAGCAGGTCTTCGCGACCATCAAGGACCAGGCGGTCGGCCCGGGAGAGCCCGGCGCGGGCCTGGAGCTCGCCGACGGGGTGGCAAGCAGTTGGCCCAGCGTGGCGCAGCTCTTCGCTTCCGGTGTCAGGGAGGACCTCGCCCGGCGCTTCACCGGGCGGGAAACCCGCGCGGAGATCCTCCAAAAGGCCATCGAGTTCGAGAAGGACTCCCTCGCCTTCTTCCTCAGCGCGAGGAACCTGCTGACCGACCCCGAGGGCCGACGGAGAATCGACGCCCTCCTGAACGAGGAGCTCGGCCACATCCTCACGCTGACCGGGCGCCTGGCGTCGCCCACGTAGGCGCTGCCGAGCGCCGGCCGGATTCGGCCCCGCCCGCGAGGAACAGGGGCGCCCGCCCTCGCCCGGCCACCTGCCGGCCCGGACCACCGCCCCGGCTGCCGGCTACATCGAGTTGCCCACGCCGAGGATGCAGACGCCGAGGATCAGGTTGGCGATGCCGATGACGATCCAGCAGATGCTGTCGCGGCTGGCGCCCTTCCATTCGCCGGTGCGGAA
Organism: uncultured Planctomycetaceae bacterium; assembly: GCA_964642165.1. Lineage (GTDB taxonomy): Bacteria > Planctomycetota > Phycisphaerae > SM23-33 > SM23-33 > CAYRVX01. The sequence continues at coordinate 8,632 of CAZXOC010000276.1, forward strand.
GCCGTGGACGTTGCCCACGAGGATCGCGAAGGACATGAAGACGGCATACCCGACCGAGAAGCCCAGGCCGCCCAGCTTGTAGGCCCCCAGGCCGAAGCAGAAGATCGCCCCGTCGTGCAGCAGCGCCATGATCAGCGCCAGCAGCAGGATCAGGCCCACGCCGCCCCGGCCGAAGTGCCCCCACGTCCGGTTGCGCGTGAGCTGGACGACGCAGTAGAGGCAGGCCGAGACCGCCCCGCCCCAGACGATCAGGGCCATCACCGCCCAGGCGCTCTGCCAGGGGGCGTTGGTGAGCTCTTTGGCGGCGGCGTTGACACCGGAGACGTCGGCCGACTTCGCGGCGATCGCGTAGCACGCGCACAGGACGCCCGAGACGACGCCGATGAGCACGCCGATGAGCATCTTGGGCTTCTTCGCGTCCACGCCCGCGCCGGGGGTCTCGGGCGACGCGGCCTTGAGGCTGCGCTCCTTCAGGATGCCGGCCCGCCCGGAGGCGACGACGCCCAGCAGACAGGCCGCCACGCCCGTGAGGATCACGCAGCCCTTGGTCGTCAGGAGCACGTTCGCGTCGTACATGAGCATGGGGACCATCGAGCCGGTGGCGATCTGCGCGCCGTAGTTCAGCGCGTACGCCAGCGACAGGCCGATGAACGCGAAGCTCATCCCCAGCGTCATCGACCCCAGGCCCCAGAGCAGCCCGAAGACGAGCGGCAGGATCAGCGCGGCCGCCCCGGCGGTCGAGTAGACGGCGAAGAAGTCCTTCACGATCACCGGCCCCAGCGTGGTGGGGATGAGGATGGTCACGAAGAAGAAGAACGGCCCCCAGAGGACCTCCCACGGCGTGCCCTTCCGGACGTACTTGCTCGGCAAGCCGAACGACCCGCCGCAGATCGCACCCAGGAGCATGATGCCGAAGCCGAGGACCGTGTCCATGCTGTGGTCTCCCTTCCGCGCGTCGCGCGGGACGGGACGTGGGGCCGCGCCGGGGCGCCCGCGACCGTCCGGCCCCGATGCGCCCACCGCCCTTTACTCGATGCGAACGCCGCCTGCAACCCGAATGTCCGTCGTCGTCTTTCGCCGGGTGCGGCCGGCGCACGGGCGCGGGCTGCGGCCGCGGCTGGATGGCCCGGGAAGGACCACGGCGACCCCAGAGCCAGAGGGATCGAGCTTTCGCAGCGCCGATGCGCCCGTTGCGTTTCGTGGCCGCGGTCGGCAGCCCCACCGGATCGGCGATGCCGGCAACGTGTGAGCCGGGCCTCCGTCGGGCTTGCCCCGGCGGGGCCACGACTGAGCGTCCAGCAAAGCGTCGCGCCGCGCATCGGGCCTCCGTCGGGCTTGCCCCGGCGGGGCCGCGACTGAGCGTCCAGCAC
>CAZXOC010000277.1:0-8073 GCA_964642165.1 uncultured Planctomycetaceae bacterium
CGTAGGATAGAATCTTGCCAGGAGAACAAGAAATGCGGAAGTAGTAGCACAATCGTTCGAGACTTATGGCCGTTCTTCGGGGCGCGGCTGGGGGCGTGGGAATCTCGCCGGGAGACTCGAAAAGTGTCGCGCAACGGCGCGCTCGGGCGAGCGGAAACGCCATGGTTGGCCTCGCCGTACCGGACACAACGGCAGCGCAAAAGCCGGTTGTCGCTCTGCCGACCTGTCGGTAGGATAGGTGGTACACATCCCCTGCCGACCTGTGTTCTCGCTCGGCTGCTGTAGGCCGGAGGTCTCCGCGTGAGCGATGTCACGCGCATCCTGACGGCGATTGAGCGCGGCGACGTGCAGGCCGCCGACGAACTGCTGCCCATCGTCTACCAGGAGTTGCGCCTCCTGGCGAGGCAGATGCTGTCCCGCGAGCGGCCCGGGCAGACGCTCCAGGCCACGGCGCTGGTCCACGAGGCGTACGTCCGCCTGGTGGGCTCGGAGGATCGGGGATGGCAGGGGCGTCGCCACTTCTTCGCCGCGGCTGCCGAGGCGATGCGACGCATCCTCGTCGATACTGCACGCCGCAAGCGCAGGCTGCGTCACGGCGGCGGGCGCAAGCGACAGGAACTGGACGAGGCGTGCCTGGCCATCGATCCGCCGGCGGACGATCTGCTGGCCCTGGACGAGGCCCTCGCGAAGCTCGCCGAGGTCGACGCGGCAAAGGCCGAGCTGGTGAAGCTCCGGTACTTCGCCGGCCTGACCTTCCCGCAGTGCGCCGAGGTCCTCGAAGTCCCCCTCACCACCGCCAAGTGGTACTGGACGTACGCTCGCAGTTGGCTGTACCGCCAGATGGGCAAGGGCGGCGCCTGACAGCTCCCCAGCCGCCGAGCGCTCGGCGCTGCCTTTTTTCTCGATTTGCGCTGTCTGTCGGCGTCCGGACGACGCATGGAACGGTGGCGGCTCGTGTGAGGAACCCGACCATGGCACCAGAACAAACGCGAGAGGAGGCCGTCCTCAAGGCCGTGCTGAGGCTGAGCGACCCCGCCGAACGCCCTGCCTTCCTGGAGGAGGCTTGCGGGGGCAATGCCGAACTCCGCGCCGGCGTCGAGGCTCTGCTGAAGGCCCACGAGCAGGCAGGCGTGCTCGAAGAGCCGGTCCTCGGCGAGCGGATCACGCTCGACACGGGGCCCCTGACCGAGAAGCCCGGCACCGTCATCGGGCGGTACAAGCTGCTGGAGCAGATCGGCGAGGGGGGCATGGGCGTGGTGTTCATGGCCGAGCAGCAAGAGCCCGTCCGCCGCAGGGTGGCCCTGAAGATCATCAAGATCGGCATGGACACCAAGCAAGTGATCGCCCGCTTCGAGGCCGAGCGGCAGGCCCTGGCCCTCATGGACCACCCCAACATCGCACGGATCCTCGACGCCGGGTCTACCCGGACCGGGCGGCCCTACTTCGTCATGGAACTCGTCAAGGGCGTGCCCATCACGGAGTACTGCGATAAGAACAAGCTCCCCGCCGGCGAGCGCCTGGACCTCTTCCTCGACGTCTGCGGTGCCGTGCAGCACGCCCACCAGAAGGGCATCATCCACCGTGATATCAAGCCCAGGAACGTGATGATCACACTGCACGACGGCAAGCCCGTGCCCAAGATCATCGACTTCGGCATCGCCAAGGCCACCAACCAGCGCCTCACCGAGAAGACGCTGTTCACCGGCTACGCCCAGATGATCGGCACGCCGGCGTACATGAGCCCCGAGCAGGCCGAGATGAGCGGCCTGGACGTGGACACCCGCACGGACATCTACTCACTGGGCGCGCTGCTCTACGAGCTGCTGACGGGCATCACGCCTTTCGGGCCCAAGAAACTGCACACGGCCGCATACGCGGAGATCCAGCGGATCATCCGGGAAGAGGAGCCCGTCAAGCCGTCCACCCGCGTCAGCACGCTGGGCGCCGACGCCCAGAAGATCGCCTCCTGCCGCCACACCGATCCGGCCTCGCTGCACAAGCTCTGCCGGGGCGACGTGGACTGGATCGTGATGAAGACGCTGGAGAAGGACCGCACGCGGCGCTACCCGACGGCCGCGGCGCTCGCCGACGACATCGAGCGACACCTGCACCACGAACCCGTCCTCGCCGGGCGGCCCAGCCTTCTCCAGCGGGCGGCGAAGTGGTCGCGCCGGCATAAGCCGTTGGTCTCGGCGGCTGCCGTCGTCGCGGCCACGGCCCTGATCGGCCTGGTGGTCAGCACGGTGCTGATCTACCAGGAGCAGGCCCGGACCAGCGCGGCCCTCCAGGAGGCCACGCGCCAGCGGGATCGGGCCGAGAAGAACCTCCGGCTCAAGGACGCCGCACTGGCAAAGGAGCGCGAGGCGATCCAGCGCGCCGAGGACCGGTTGCGGCTGGCAAACCGCAATGTGCGTCTGGCATGGGACGCATTGGAGGAATTCTACGGCCGCGTGGCCGACAGATGGAACGTACGAGAGAGAGAGCGCCGGCGAAAGAAGGACCCACACGGACTGTACGAAATGGAGGACGAGCCACGCGGGGCCGACGAAGGCGACCAGGGGTTGTGGCGCCGCCTGCTGAGGTTCTACGAGAGCTTTGCCAAGACCAACAGGCAGGCCCCCGAGTTCCGCCTCGACGTCGAGAAGGCCTACCGTAGGGTCCTGCCCGCGCGAGAGAAGCTCAAGGAGTACTTCCCCCACGCGATTGAGCATCGAAGGGCGCTGGGGCGCGCCTCCTCCGGCCTGGCCGCCCTGCTGCACGCCGCCGGGCTGAACGACAAGGCCGGGGAGGCCTACCGCGACGCCGTCACCACCCAAGAGGAATTCGTCAACTCCTTCCCCACCGTCCGGGAGTACCGAACGGACCTGGCTGCCAGCCACCGTGGCTGGGCCGTTGTGCTGAAGGACATCGGCCGCCACCAGGCCGCCGAGCAACATCGCCGCGCCGCGGGCGAACTCGACGGAGAGCCCGGTGCCACCCCGGAACCCCCCCCGAAATGGCAGATCGCTTACCCCGAGTTCAGTGACCACACCGGCCTGAACCTGGTCGGCGCTGCGAGCGTCACGGAGAGGCGGCTGCGCCTGACGCCGGCGCAGAACGGCAAGGTTGGCGCGGCGTGGCTGAAGAAGAGGCAGTGTGTTGCGCTGGGCTTCGAGACGACGTTCCGGTTCCAGATGAGTGGCCGCCCCGAAGGGGGTGGCGCGGGCGCGGACGGCTTCGCCTTCGTGGTCCAGGATGCCAATGCGACAGCCCGGGGCGCGCCGGGCACCCCGGGCTTCCAGGGTATCCGCAGCAGCCTAGCCGTCGAGTTCGATCCGTACTACTGGAATATCGGCGAGCAGGTACACGGCCAGCATATCAGCGTCCAGACTGACGGCACCGCCCCGAACCGGTCGTCACCAGCCTTCTCTCTGGGGATCCTCACTGCCCCCTTCAAGCTGGACGACAACCAGGCGCACAGCGCAACGATCCGCTACGTGCCCGGCACGCTCAGCATCTTCCTGGACGGGCAGGCGGACGCGGCCTTGGCCGTCCCCGTGGAGCTGGAAACGATGCTGAGCCTCGACGACGGTCGAGCCTGGGTTGGCTTCACCGCCGCGACCGGGGCCATCAACCAGGCCCACGACATTCTAGACTGGCAGTTCCGTCCACTCGTGGACCCTGCGACGGCGCTTCCCCGACCTAAGGCAGTCCCGCGGCCGCCCGCGCCGCCGCTGATCGGCGACGACGAGGCAGGCAAGAGTCCGGGGTCCCTTCGCAAGGCGCTGCGGTTCTACGAGGAGTTCGCGAAGCAGGAGGGGGCCGACCCGCACAGTCGCTTCGTGCTGGGCAAGGCGTACTGGCGGATCGGCCAGATCCACGAGTGGCTCGAGGAGCGGGACGAGGCGCTGGCTGCTCACGGCAGGGCCTTCGAGCTCTGGCGGAGCCTGGCCGATGACTTGCGCGGCGTCCCCGAGTACAGGCCGCAGCTCACCGAGGCGTCCAGACGCCTTGCACACGCGTATGGCGAGCGCGGCAAATCCGAGAAGGCCATCGCTGTCCTCTCGACCATCATCGAACTGGACCCGGATGATCCCGACACGCTGTCCTCGATGAACAACCTGGCCCGCGTCCTCTTTCGCCAGCGCAAGCTGGAGGAGGCCCGGAAGCTCCTCGAGAAAGCCCTGGCCGCCCGGAAGCGCGTCCGCGGCCGCGAGCATCCCGACACCCTGCGCTCGATGAGCAACCTTGCCATCGTGCTGGGGGAGCTCGGCAAGCTGGAGGAGGCCCGGAAGCTCTGCGAGGAGACGCTGGCCGCCCGGAAGCGCGTCCTCGGCGCCGAGCATGCCGACACGCTGGGCTCGATGCACAACCTGGCCAGCACGCTCTTTCGCCAGCGCAAGCTGGAGGAGGCCAGGAAGCTCGATGAGGAAACCCTGGCCATCAGGAAGCGCGTACTCGGCCCCGAGGATCCCGACACGCTGGGCTCGATGAACAACCTGGCCGCCGTGCTTCAGGGCCTCGGCAAGCTGGAGGAGGCCAGGAAGCTCGATGAGGAAACCCTGGCCATCAGGAAGCGCGTACTCGGCCCCGAGCATGCCGACACGCTGGGCTCGATGACGGGCCTGGCGGTGGTGCTCCGCGGCCAAGGCAAGCTGGAGGAGGCCAGGAAGCTCGATGAGGAAATCCTGGCCATCAGGAAGCGCGTACTCGGCCCCGAGGATCCCATCACGCTGGCCTCGATGCACAACCTGGCCCGCGTGGTCGACCACCTCGGCAAGTGGGAGGAGGCGCGCAAGCTCTACGAGGAGACGCTGGCGATCCGGAAGCGGGTCCTCGGCCCCGAGCATCCCGACACGCTGCGCTCGATGCACTACCTGGCCGGCGTGCTCTTTCGCCAGCGCAAGCTGGAGGAGGCCCGGAAGCTCCTCGAGAAAGCCCTGGCCGCCCGGAAGCGCGTCCTCGGTGCCGAGCATCCCGACACGCTGCGCTCGATGCACTACCTGGCCAGCGTGCTCCAGACGCAGGGCAAGCTGGACGAGGCTAGGAGGCTCCACGAGGAGACGCTGGCCGCCCGGAAGCGCGTCCTCGGCGCCGAGGATCCCGACACGCTGGCCTCGATGAACAACCTGGCCGGCGTGCTGCATGGCCAGGACAAACTGGAGGAGGCCCGCAAGCTCTTGGAGGAGACCCTTGCCATCCACAAGCGCGTCCTCCGCCCCGAGCATCCCGACACGCTGGGCTTGATGTACAACCTGGCCAACGTGTTGCGGGATCAGGGCAAGCTCGACGAGGCCCGGAAGCTCCTCGAGGAGACGCTGGCGCTCATGACGCGGGTCCTCGGCCCCGAGCATCCCGACACCGTGCGAACCGCGCGGGCGCTGGCCTGGCTGTGCTCGAACGCCGCCCGGAACCTGTGCATCGATGTCGGGTCAAGCCCCGCCGACCGGCAGCGCGCCGTCGCGTTCGCGAAGAGAGCGGTGGAGCTGCGCCCTGACGCGGCCAACGACTGGAGCAGCCTCGGGGTCGCGCAGTACCGCGCGGGCAAGTGGCAGGAAGCTCTCGAGGCCTTGAACAAGTCGTGCGAGCTCCACCGCCGCGACGGAACCGCCCGGCAGGGGTCCTTCCTGGCCATGGCCCATTGGCAACTGGGGCACAAGGACGAGGCCACGCGCCGGTTCCGGCGGTCCGTGGAGTGGATCAGGAAGAACGACCCGGGCAACATCGAGTTAGCGAGCCTCCGCGACGAGGCGGCGGAGCTCCTGGGCCTGAAGGACGAGCTGGCCCGCCAGGAGGCGGCCAGGACCGGCCGGGTCCTTCGCAAGTGCACCACCCTCTGGGGGCACGCCAAGGACGTTCGCTCGGTGGCGTTCGCAGCCGACGGCAAGACGCTGGCGACGGGGAGCTTTGACAAGACGGGCAAGCTGTGGGATCTGGCCAAGGGCGAGCCCACGGCCTCGCTCGAAGGACATGGCGGGATCGTCAACGGTGTGGCCTTCACGCCTGACGGGAAGACGCTGGCCACGGTGAGCTGGGACAGGATGGTCCGGCTGTGGGACGTGGCTTCGGGCAAGGAGCTGGCCACGCTCCAGGGGCACGTCGAGCACATCCCGTGCGTGGCTGTTGCGCCCGACGGCCGCGCAATCGCCTCCGGCAGCTTCGATTGCACGGCCAGGATCTGGGACGTCGCCGACCGAGCAGAGGTCACGACGCTGAAGGGCCACGGGAAACAGGTCGAGTGCGTGGCCTTCTCGCCCGACGGGAAGACGCTGGCTACGGGGAGCTGGGACAAGACGGTCAAGCTGTGGGACACGGCAACGTGGCAGGAGCAAGCAACGCTGGAGATCGGCCACAACACAAGGAGTGTGAAGTTCTCTCCGGACGGGCGCCTCTTGGCTGTGTCGAGTAACGCGACCACCATCACCGTGTGGGATGCGGCGGGACGCAAGCAGCTCGACGCGCTTACGGCGCACGGAGCGGGCGTCTGGTCTTTGGCGTTCTCGCCTGATGGGAAGCTCCTGGCCTCGGCCGGCGGGGACAAGACGGTCAAGATCTGGGATGTCGTCGGCGGACAGGTCCTGGCGACGCTGATCGGGCACGGCGGGAACGTCTGGACAGTGGCCTTCGCGCCCGACGGCAAGACCATCGCCTCGGGCAGCACCGACAAGACCGTCAGGCTGTGGGATATCTCGGGAATCGGTAAGAAGGAAGAAAGCAAGGCGCCGTAGGGCCGAGGTGGCCGTACGGCGGGAATCGTAAGAGATAACAAGGGCCGGTGAGCGCTAGCCGCCAAGCCCGCAACTCACCGGCCAAGCCCTGACCGGACGTGCCGTCTGCGCGCCCGGAACGAAGGCACGTTCATTATACCGCAGACCCGATAGTAGCAAAGGAGAATCACCATGAGACGGCGCGACATGAACCAACACGCCGGGACCCCCAACCGCAGCGTCCTGGAACTCCTGGAGCCGAGGCTGCTGCTCAGCGCGGACCTCCCAGGGACGCTGTATGACAAGGTCGGCGCCGACGCTTCCGATGCCAATGATTCGCCGGGTCAGGCGAGGGGATTCCGATCGGGAGAGGTCCTGGTGGCCTTTCAGCCCGGCACGGGCGGCAGCCGGGCGGAGGAGGCCAGCCAGGCGAAAGCGCTGCTTCCCACCGATCGCGAGCGCGCCCTGGCGCTGTTCCAGGAAGCCGAACCGCTGCTCTCGGCCGGCCTCACCGGGATGGGGGAGGACCCACGCAGGGGCAGCCTCGAGAACAAGCGCCGGGCGTTGGAACGGACGGTAACGATCTTTGAATTCTGGCACAACGTCGCGCCCGACAGGGGTTGGGCCGAGCGGGCCGCCGAGTGGCGAACTGAGTTGGAAGAGCTTCGAGGGCCGTAACGGGTCGAGGCGGACTCGACCCGCCCGGCGCAGCCGGGCCGGCCCATCAGAAAACCCCAAATGAAGGGAGACAGAGATGCTGTACTCACAGAGTCACACTGTGCGTCGATTGAGCCTTGTGGCTCGATGGACGCAGCGCGCCCGGAGCGCATCAGAAGGCAGCAATCGGGCCGATGTGCGGCCCAGAAAGGACTGGAGCATGAAACTTGGCAACACGAGCGCACATCAGAGCGCGGGGTGCATCCTCGCCCTGATTGCCTTCGCATTCGCATTGCCGATGGGCGCGAATGCCCAATGGGAGGTGATCTACCTAAACCCCCCCGGGGCGACTAGCTCACGGGCCTTCGGCATCGGCGATGCCCAACAGGCGGGCTCCGCCATGGTGGGCGGTGTCGCGCACGCCGGCCTGTGGAGCGGCAGCGCCAAATCGTGGGTGGACCTGCACCCCGCCGGGATGGCTAGGTCGCATGCCGACGGCGTGGGCGGCGGCCAGCAGGTGGGCTATGTTTTCGATGATATCGGCGTTCCTCACGCCAGCCTGTGGACCGGCACGGCCCACTCGTGGGTGGACCTGCACCCCGCCGGGGCGGATCTGTCGGTGGCCCTCGACGTGGGCGGCGGCCAGCAGGTGGGCTATGCCGAAGTGCGTGGCTCCTTTCACGCCGGCCTATGGAACGGCACGGCCGCCTCGTGGGTGGACCTGCACCCC
>CAZXOC010000277.1:8173-9891 GCA_964642165.1 uncultured Planctomycetaceae bacterium
CTTTCACGCCGGCCTATGGAACGGCACGGCCGCCTCGTGGGTGGACCTGCACCCCCCCGGGGCCAATGAAAGCTCGGAGGCCTTAGCCGTGGACGGCGGCCAGCAGGTGGGCTTTGTCTTCCACAACGACCCCTATCGTGCCAGCCTGTGGAACGGCACGGCCGAGTCGTGCGTGGACCTGCACGCGTTCTTGCCCAAGAAGTTCGAAAGCTCTGTGGCGTCCGGCATTTGGCACGATGCCACACATACCTATGTGGTCGGTTATGGCTACAACAGTAAGCGCCAGCGTCAGGAAGCGCTGATGTGGCGCGCCGAGACGGGCGAGGGCCCGGCCCCGCTCGAGATCACGACCATCAGCCTGCCGGATGCGGTGGTGGATGAGCTCTACAGCGCCACGCTGGAAGCCACCGGCGGAACGACGCCGTACACGTGGGCGATCCTGAACGGGAACCTCCCGGACGGCTTAGGGCTGGATGCCCAGACCGGCGTCATCTCCGGCACGCCCACCACAGAGGAGACAGAGACATTCACGGTCGGCGTTCTCGACAGCTCGCAAGAGCCCCAGGAGGACACGGCCGAGCTGAGCATCACTGTAGGTACGGCCCCGGCGGTGGACGTGACCATCCTGTCCGTGGTCGCCCGGGGCATTCGAGAGGGCGGGAAGTACAACATCACGGCGAAGATTCGCAACGACTCACCGGCCCAGGTGACCATCCACGTGGATTGCCTCGTGGACGGCGAGGGCGACGGCGAGCTGCTGCCGGCACGAGAGGTGACGATCGCGGCGGGTGAGACGGCCACCGTGAAGTTCAACGACGTCTCCCAAGTGGTGGCCGGGGACTACACGGCCATCGTGGCCGTCGAGGAAGACCCCGACGTCGGCGAGAACGACTTGGACACGTTCCGGGTCAAGTAGCCCAGACCGCTCCCGGCAAGAGGCCCTGGACGGGGCCGCGGGCAAAGGGCCCGACGACCGGACAGAGGGCGACGTCCTGAACGAGACGGCAGTCACGGACGGCGACCTGGTGACCTACGTCTAGCTGCCCGCGAGCGTGCCGTCCGCTGCCATGGCGGCCAGCGACGGCTGTAACGCCATCAACGAAGCCGGCAGCATCTGAGGACAGATCACGCCAGGCCGTTCAGTGACGCGGCCACGCCTTGCTCATCAGACTGGCAGCACGGCGTGGCCGTGTCTATCTGGGCCAGCGGGTAGCTATGGCCGGAGCGTGGGATGCCACGACTCCCGGCTGGGGAGGCGGTTCCGCTCCGAGGCGTGTGCACAGCAGCAGATGGCGATGCCCAATCCGCTTAGGAGGCCCGCAGACTACGACTGGATCGTGTACCGCGTCTCCGGCTCGGCCTTGCGGATGCAACCGGCGCTGTCGATCTGGAAGGGGCGACAGAAACCGTATTCCTTGCAGTCGTCGGAGGTCGCGGAGGGGATCGCGGAGGCAGGGGGTGACGAGGGCGGGGCCCTTCGACTTCGCTCAGGACCTGCGGGGGACGCGCCTGCAGCGTCCAGCCGGGGCGGTAGTCTCGGCGGAGATGGTTGCTGGCGCCGGGGCGGGCGGGTGGAGCGGGTCAAACCGCGGCGCATCGTCGGGCATGGACGGAGGGATGGTGGGTCGCTCGGAAGCCCGGCCGGAGCATGGCGTGTTGCAGGGGGAGGGGCGATGGGGCACAATGGCCGCCTGGATTCCCCGACGTGCGAGGAAACG
>CAZXOC010000278.1:0-9871 GCA_964642165.1 uncultured Planctomycetaceae bacterium
CGGACCATCCCGCTGTACCTTCGCCCGCACGACCGCATCGCCGGGAGCATCTCCGAGACGCCCGGCGCCATGCCCGTTTACGTCGAGATCGGCATCGCCGAGAACAGCATCTACGTCGGCGAGAACCCCGAGCGCCGCGGCTACCTCCGCGGGCGGGTGCCGCGGGACATCCTCGACTACTGGCGGCACCGCAACCTCTGGGGCCGGGCGCGGGCCTGCCAGCGAACCGTCCACGGTCGCAAGAGCGAATGGACCGAGGTCGCCGGCTACAAGTTCCTGTCCTGCCAGGGGCACCTGAGCCCCAGCTACGGCGAGCTGCTGGGCGTGGGGCTCGGGGGCATCCTGGCGCGCGTCCGGCGGCGGCGCGACGGCGAGATCGACCCGCTCGCCCTGGAGTTCCTCACGGCCGCCGAGCGGGCGCTGCTGGGCGCGATCGAGTGGATCGAGCGCTACGCGGAGTTCCTCGCGGGCGAGGCAGGCGCGTGCCGGGACGCCGCCCGGGCCGACGACCTCCGCGCGATGAGCCGCATCGCCGCGAAGGTCGCTCGCCGGCCGCCCGAGACCTTCCGCGAGGCCCTCCAGCTCGTCTGGTTCTGCCAGCAGGCCGTCCACGTCGAGGGCCACGGCTACTCCTGCACGCCCGACCGCCTCGACCAGCTCCTCCACCCGTACTACCTCGCGGACAAGGCCGCCGGGCGGCTCGACGACGACGAGGCCCTCCAGCTCTGCGAGAACCTCATCCTCAAGATGCGCGACAACACCGTCTGGGGCGTCGAGCACAACCTCACGCAGGGCGTCTGCCTGGCCGGCTCGACCCCCGACGGCGCGGACCAGACCAACGAGCTGTCCTGGCTGTTCGTCGCGGCGGCCGACCGCATGAGCGTCCCCGAGCCGCTCGTCTGGATCCGCTGGCACCCCGCCATCGACCAGGACTTCTTCGACTTCTGCCTCAAGACGCTCGCCGGCTCGACGTGCTTCCCGCTGATGATGAGCGACACGGCCGTGCCCGCGATGTTCATGGAACTGGGCGTCTCGCGGGAGGACGCGTTCACCTACGTCCCGGCCGGGTGCAACGAACTGGCCCTTCCCGGCATGGCCTACTACAACCCCGCCGCCCACGTGGGGTACCTGGGCGCGCTGGAATGGGCCCTGACGAAGGGCCGGGGCTACGACGGCCGGCGCCCCGAGGACCCGGCCGCGCCCGCTCCGGCGGAGCTGGAGACCTTCGACGACCTGACTGCCGCGGTCGCCCGCGAGATCCGCCGGCAGGTCGAGCGCTCGTACGTCGCCGGGGTGGAGACGCTCTCGTACCAGATGCGCTGGGGCCAGACGCCGTTCACCTCGTGCTTCTTCGACGGCGGCATCGACCGGGCCCGCGACATGGTCGAGGGCACGAAGTACAACGTCCTGTCCTGCGGCGGGATCTTCTTCGCGAACATGGTCGACGCCCTCGCCGCCCTCCGCGAGGTGGTCTACGAGAAGGGCCAGGCGACGCTCGAGCAGGTCGCGGCCGCCTGCGCCGCGAACTTCGTCGGCGGCCGGCCGCTGCGGGCGAAGCTGCTGGCCGCGCCCAAGCACGGCAACGACGACCCGCGCCTACAGGGCATCATCCGCCTGGTCGAGCGGATGAGAGCCGACGCCGTGGGCGACGTCTGCCGCGATCCGCGCGACGGCTCGCCGTTCGGCAACGGCCACGTCGTCCGCTCCAGCGCCGTCCGCAGCGGGCGGGCCACCGGCGCCACGCCCGACGGGCGCCTCGCGGGCGAGCCGCTGGCCGGCTCGGTGGCGGCCTCGGCCGGCTGCGAGCAGAAGGGCCCCACCGCCGTCCTGAACAGCATCCTCGCGCTGGACGTCGTCCACGCCTGGCGGAGCGGGTACAACGTCAACCTCCGCTTCCAGCCCTCGATGCTGACCGAGCGGGCCAACCGGGACAAGGTCCGGGCGATGCTGAACGCCTATTTCGCCCGCGGCGGGCAGGAGATGCAGATCAACTGCGTGGGCAGCGACACCCTCCGCGCCGCCCGGGAAGACCCCGACGCCTACCGCGACCTCGTCGTCCGCGTCGCCGGCTTCAGCGAGTTCTTCGTCCGCCTCGACCCCGACATCCAGGCCGACCTCATCGCCCGAACCGAGCACGCCTGAACGCCGCTCGCCCTTCTTGTTTAGCGGGCCGGCTTGCCGGCCGCGTCTCTCTTCGCGCCGTCGCGCTCACTCCCCCAGCGGCTTGACGCGGAGGTTGCGGAAGTGCATCTCGCTGCCGGGGTCGTGGCCCTGGATGGCGAACGTGCCGTGGCAGAGGTAGCGCCCCGGCGTGCCCTCCGGCTTGGCCTTGTCCGCCGGCTCGGTGTAGTCCACGGTGGTCTGGCCGTTGATCTTCAGCACGATCCGCTTGCCGCGGACGAGGATGTGGTACGTGAACCACTCGTTGTCCTTCGCGGGGGCCTTGCGGACGTCCCGGACGGCGTACAGGCTGCCCGTCTTGCGCCAGTCGCGGTGGGTCTGGTTGATCTGGGCCTCGTAGCCCCACGCCGGCCAGCCGCGCTCCTGCCAGCGCGTGTGGATGTACAGCCCGCTGTTGGCCTTCGGTTTGGTGAGCACCTCGCACGTGAACTCGAAGTCCTTGAAGTCGTGGTCCTTCACCGGCCCGACGTAGAACAGGTGGCTCCGCGGGCCCTTGGCGACGATGACCCCGTCGCGGACGCTGAAGGTGTCCTTGTTCTCGCTGGCCCGCCAGCCGGTGAGGTCCTTGCCGTTGAACAGGCTGATCCAGCCCTCCTCGGCGGCGGGGGCGGCGGCCTCGGCCCCGGCGACGGCGAGAGCCACCGAGTAGACGCCGTCGCGCGCGGTGATGAAGAGCGTCTTGTAGTCCGGCCCGCCGAAGCAGCAGTTGGCGGCCGCCTTGGGCGTCCGGATCCGCCCGATCAGCTTACCCTTCGTGTCGAAGACCTGCACGCCGTCGCCGGCGGTGGAGAACAGGCGCCCGTCGGCGTCGCAGCGGATGCCGTCGGGGCCGCCCGGCGTGATCACGCAGAAGATCTCTCCCTTGCCCAGCCGGTTGTCCGTGCGCACGGGGAATCGGCGGACGTGGTGCGGCTTGCCGCTGTCGGCGACGTACAGGTACTTCTCGTCGGGCGAGAAGGCCAGCCCGTTGGGGCGATCGAAGTCGGTGGCGACGGCGACGGGCTCGGTCGCGCGCGGGTCGAGGCGATAGACGTAGTTGCCCTTCTGCTCCTTCGGGCGGCGGCGCAGGCCGTACGGCGGGTCGGTGAACCAGATCGTCCCGTCGCGCTTGACGGCGAGGTCGTTGGGGCTGTTGAGCTTTCCGCCGGCGTGCGTGGCGGCGAGGGTGACGATCTTGCCGTCCTTCTCGGTTCGGGTGACGGTGCGGCTGCCGTGCTCGCAGGTCACCAGGCGTCCCTGGGCGTCGACCGCATTGCCGTTGGCCTGGCGGGCGGGGCGGCGGAAGACCTTGCGCCCGCCGGCCTCGCTCCACTGGTAGATCGTGTCGACAGGGATGTCGCTGAAGAGCAGCAGTTTGCGGTCCTTCAGCCAGACGGGGCCCTCGGTGAATCGCTGGTCGCGGCAGATCTGCCGCACGGCGGAGTCGGCGCGGAGGACCTGGCGGAACGAGGCGTCCACGACCTCGAAGTCCTTGCTCGGGGCGGCCCCGGCGGGCGAGGCGGCGGCGAGACAGAGGCCTGCCCCCGCGGCGAGGGCCAGCCACACGGCGGCCGGGCGGGGTCCGGTGACATCGGGCTGCTTGCGGTTCATGGTATGCTCCTTCAGGGCCGGTGGATCGTGCCGTCCGGCGCGCGGGCGGCCGTCCACGTCGGCTCGTCGTTGTCGCAGGGGTGTCCGGCGGCGAGCTTCTCGTCGAAGCCGATGCCCCAGCCGGGTTCCTCGTTCGGCCAGGCCGCCCCGTCGCGGATCTCCGGCGTGCCGGGGAACATCTCGCGCTCCAGGTCGCTGCGGAAGGCCCATTCCTGGATGCCGAAGTTGTGGCAGGCCACGTCGAGGTGCACGTTGGCGGCCATGCCGACCGGGGAGACGTCGCCCGGCCCGTGCCAGGCCGTCCGCACGCCGAAGGCCTCGCAGAGGTGGGCGAGCTTCCGCGCGGGCGTGGCGCCCCCGATCGCCGAGACGTGCACGCGGAGGAAGTCGATCCACCGGTTGGCCACGAGCGGGACGATCTCGCGGGGGTTGCTGAACAGCTCGCCCATGGCGATGGGCGTGGTGCAGGCGCGGCGGACGTGGGCGAGCCAGTCGACGTCCTCCGGCGCGACGACGTCCTCCAGGAAGAACAGGCGATAGGGCTCGAGCGCCTTGGCCAGCCCCACGGCGTCGATCGGCTCGATGCGCTCGTGCACGTCGTGGAGCAGCTCGACCTGGTCGCCGAGCTGGCGTCGCAGCCGCTCGAACAGCGCGGGGATGCGGCGGATCTTCTCGCGCGGGTCGTAGTACTCCCCGTCGGCGCCGCCCGGGGGCGGGCGGAGGCCGGCGCCTTCCACGCCGCGGTAGCGCCCGAGCTGGCAGCGAACGTAGCGGAAGCCCCGCTCGAGGTGCTCTCGGGCCCGCTCGGCGACGGCGTCGGGTTCTTGGCCGTCGGCGTGGACGTAGACGTCGGCGGCGGGTCGGCACGGGCCGCCCCACAGCTCGTAGCACGGCACGCCCGCCAGCTTGCCCTTGATGTCCCACAGGGCCATGTCCAGCCCGCTGACGGCGCTATTCAGCACCGGCCCGTTGCGCCAGTAGCCGCTGACCATCGCCGCCTGCCAGATGTCCTCGACGCGGCGAGGGTCCTTCCCGAGGGCCCAGGGCCCGATGTGGTGCTCGAGGGCCGCCTGGACGGCGCGGTAGCGCTGGGTGAAGGTCGCGCAGCCCAGCCCGTCGAGCCCCGGTTCGGACGTGCGGACGCGGACCACGATCAGCCGGGCATCGCTCGGCTGCGTCACGAACGTCTCGACGGCTTCGATCTTCAACGGCGACATGGCCTCCGCCTTGCTCGCACCGGCCTCACACCCAGATCCCCGGCGGGGTGAGCTGGGCGCAGAGCCCGCCGTCCACGTACAGGACCTGCCCGGTGACGTAAGCGGCCAGGTCCGAGGCCAGGAACGCGACGGCCCAGCCGATCTCTCGCGTCGTGCCCAGCCGCCCGAGGGGGATGTACTTGCTGCGGCCGCTGTGCTTGCCTTCGGATTCCGCCGGCCCGTCGCGGCGCCGCGTGGCCCCGGGGGCGACGGCGTTGACGCGGACGCCGTGGGGGGCGAGGTCGAGGGCCATCGAGCGCGTCAGGGCGTCGATGGCGCCCTTGGAGGCGTCGTAGCCCGCGTTCTCGCGGTGGGCCCGCAGCCCGCCCACCGAGGAGATGTGGACGATCGCCCCGCCGCCGGCCTCGGCCATGTGCAGCGAGACCAGCCGGCTGAGCCCGTAGACGATCCGCACGTTGTCCTCGAAGGAGCGGCGGTACTCGACCTCGTCCAGTTCGAGAATGGAGCGGCTGCGGAGCCGCGCGGCGTTGTTGACCAGCAGGTCGATGGGCCCGAAGCGTTCGACGGCGGCGTCGAAGGCCGTCTGCGCGCCCCCGGGCGTGGCCAGGTCGGCGGGGACGAAGAGGCAATCCACGCCGCCGGCGCGAAGCTCCTCCGCGAAGGCGGCCCCCGCGTCCGCCGACCGGGCGGCCAGGGCGAGCTTCATGCCCTGCGAGCCGAGCACGCGGGCGATGCCGCATCCGATGCCGCGACTCGTGCCGCTGACGATGGCGGCCTTGCCGGCCAGGCCGGGCAAGCTCGCCTCCGGCTCGGGTGACGGGGTTGTCTCGCTCATGTCGGGCCCTTCGAGACGCCTCTCGGCAAGGCGTGCTGCCGCCGCGGCATCGTACGTGCCCCCGTGTGGGCGTACAAGGGCTCCCGCCCGGGAATTGCTCCTGCCCCGGGGTTACCCGGCGGGCTTGACGGCTCGGCAGAAGCACCATCGACCCCACACCGACAGGCCGAACGCCTCCACCGCCAGCCCGGCGGCTCGCAGGGCCGCTTCCAGCTCCTCGGCGCCGAAGGGCGTGTGGCCGGACCACCGGCTGAGGAAGGGCATGCGGCTACTCAACAGGGCCTCCTCGAAGGCGAACACGCCGCCGGGCACCAGCACGCGGGCCACTTCGTCGATGGCGCGGCGCCAGTCCGGAATGTGGTGCAGCGCGCCGAACAGGAACGCCGCGTCGAACGTCGCGTCGGCGAAGTCCAGCGCCGTGGCGTCGCCCACGATGAGCTCGATGGCACCCGTCCGGTGGCCCCGGGCCCGGCCCCGCCGGCGGGCGACGTACCGGCGTGCGCGGCGGATCATGGCCGGGTCGATGTCCACGCAGGCGAGCCGCGCGCAGTCGAAGCGCTCGGTGATGACCAGAGCCCCCACGCCGCTGCCGCAGCCGATCTCCAGGCACGCGCAGCCGGCGGGGAGCGTCACGCCGTCGAGCACGCGGGGTGCCTCCAGGTGGCGGAGCATCCATGCCCGCACCGGGTTGCTCATGGCGACCTTCTCGATCCATCGCATCTTCATGGCGGATCACCCAGCCGCCAAGGATACCACGACGCGTCTTGTGGTACGAAGCCCCCCCGCGCCCACGCGGGGCCGCCGGCGGCGCCGGGCCGCTTGACAGCCCGCGCCGGGACCGTTCCAATCGCCGCCTGCACGACCCGTCAGCGAAGCGAAGGGCGAGGCGATGAGCAAGAAGGTGCGAGCCGGCATCGTGGGCGTCGGGGGCATCGGCAAGGTCAACGCCCGGGCGCTCGAGAAGAACCCGCGCTGCGAGATCGTCGCCCTCTGCGACATCCTGCCGGAGCGGATGGACGAGTACGAAACCGAGCTCGGCCGCGAGGTCAGGAAGTACCCCGACTACCGCGACCTGTGCCGCAGCGCCGAGGTGGACGCCATCTTCGTCGGCACGCCGAACCAGGTGCACGTGCCGCCGGCGCGCGAGGCGGTCCGGCACGACAAGCACGTGCTGTGCACCAAGCCGCTGGCCGACGCCGCGGGCCCGGCGACGAAGCTCGTCAAGGAGGCCGAGGCCGCCGGCGTGGTCCACATGATGTCGCTCAGCTGCCGCTTCAGCCCGGCGTGCCGGTACCTCGCCCGACAGGTGGCCGAGGGCTTCTTCGGCGAGCTGTACTACGGGCGGGCGCGGAGCGTCCGGCGCAGCGGCATCCCGGACTGGAACGAGGGCTTCATCGAGGCCGGCGGCGGGGCGTTCCGCGACATGGGCGTCCACGTGCTCGACGCGATCTGGTGGCTGCTGGGCATGCCCCGGCCCCGGACGGCCACGGGCGTCGCGGGGGCGCGGTTCGGGACCAGGGCGCGGGGCTACTGGGACTTCAAGGTCCCCCCGAGGAGCTACTGGCGGCGCTACGCCTCCGACGACTACGCGGGGGGCTTTCTCCGCTTCGAGGGCGACATCGGCGTGCAGGTCGAGAGCTTCTGGGCCTCCCACATGCCCGAGGACTTCCAGGTGGAGTTGTTCGGCACCGACGGCGGCGGGACCCTCCGCCCGGTCAGGCTCTACCGCACCCACGACGGGGCGCCGCAGGACATCGAGGTGAGCATGCCCGAGGCCATGACGCCGGCCTGGCAGGCCATTGCCGACCACTTCATCGAGTGCATCCTCGACGGCGCGGAGTGCATCGCCCCGCTTCGCCACGGGCTGATGGTGCAGTACATGATGGAGGCGGTGCTGAAGAGCGGCAGGCTCGGCCGCGAGGTCAGGGTGCCCGAGATCAAGTGACGCGCCGCTGTCGGCGCCGTCGCAGTACGGAGACAGACATGCGGACGAAACTGGGTTTCATCGGCGACAACGACCTGGCCGGCGTGGAGGCGGACGCGACGTTCGCCGCCGAGCACGGCTTCGAGGGGCTCGAGTACAACTTCTGGGCGAACTTCAGGGACCTGGCGGCCGAGACCGTCGGCAAGATGCGCGACGTCCTCGACCGGCACGGCCAGCGCTGCTCCATGCTCGGGCTGTGGGGCTGGAACCACCTCGCGCCGGACGCCGCCGAGCGGGCCGAGGCCCACGAGATGCTCACCCGCGCGATCGCCTTCGGCACGGCGCTCGGCGCGGAGATCCTCACCACCGGCGGCGGGCTGATCCCCGATGCCCCGCTGGAGCAGCAGGTCGAGGAGTTCGCGAAGGTCTTCCCGCCGTTCCTGGAGCGGATCGCCTCGGCCGGGATGAAGCCCGCCATGTACGCCGTGCACGGCAACAGCTTCTTCGACGGCATCGAGGCGTACGAGCGCGTGTGGGACAGGGGCTTCGAGGTGGGCATCAAGTACGACCCGGCCAACTGGATGCACCACGGCGACGACTACCTCGCCGTCGCCCGCCGCTGCGGGGACCGGATCGCGCACGTGCACATCAAGGAGCACGTGTACCACGGCGGCGAGTGCGCGTCGCAGCCGCCCGCGGGCTTCGGCGACATCGAGTGGGGCAAGGTCTTCGCCTTCCTCTACGAGCACGGCTACGACGGCCCGCTGTCGATCGAGCCGCACGGGCCCGTCTGGAGCCGCGGCGAGATGCGCCGAAAGATGCTCCTGCTGACGCAGCGGTACATCTCGCCGTTCCTCATCTGAGGCGGCCGGACGACGCGCCTCGCGAACCTCGTCGAAGCCCGCGGGCGGCGTCCCGCGGGCCCTTCATGAACGTACCGAACCCATGACCTCCGACCCGCAGACCGCCGCCGAGATCCCCCTGGAAGCACACGCCGTCTCGGCGAGGCGCCGGCGCGGGCTGTTCTTCATCGGCGCCGCCGTCGCGGGGGTGGGCTTCACCATGGCCCTCCAGATGGGCATCGACGCCAACTTCGCCGGCGACGTGATGAAGATCTCCGGCGCCCAGCGGGGCGTCCTGGAAGCCAGTCGCGAGAGCTGCGGCATCCTGGCCCTGGGCGTGCTCGCGCTGCTGGCGGGCCTCGCCGAGCCGCTCGTCGGCTCGGGCATGCTGGTCCTGCTGGCCGTGGGCCTGGGCGCGTACTTCTGGGTGCCGAACTACCGCTGGCTGATCGTCGCCAGCCTCGTCTGGAGCCAGGGCCTGCACGTCTGGATGCCCCTGCCGAACTCGATGACGCTGGCCGTGGCCGAGCCGGGCCGCGCCGGCTACCGACTGGGGCAGGTCCGCGCCGCCGGGCTCGCCGGGGCGGGCGCGGGGCTGCTGGCCGGGCTGGGGCTCAATGCCCTGGGCGTGCAGATCCGCCCGCTGTACCTGGTGGCGGGCGCGGCGGCGATCCTGTCCGCCGCGGCGTGCTTCGGCATCCCGCGAGCGATCCGCACCCCCGGGCCCCGGTTCGTCTTCCGGCGCCGCTACGGGCTCTACTACCTGCTGAGCTTCCTCGAAGGCTGGCGCAAGCAGATCTTCGTCGCCTTCGCCGGCTTCCTGCTGGTCAAGCACTACGGCACGCCGCTGCGCGTCATGCTCGTCCTGGCGCTCGCCCACCACGCCATCGGCTGGGTCGCCTCCCCGCTGGTGGGGCGGCTGATCGACCGCGTCGGCGAGCGCCCCGTGCTCGTCTTCTACTTCGGCGGGCTGACGTGCTTCTTCGTCGGCTACGCCTGGGTCCGCAACGTCTACGGGCTCTACGCCCTCTACGTGGTCGACAGCTCGTTCTTCGTCTTCGCCATCGCCCTGACGACCTACGTCAACCGCATCGCCCCCTCCGCTGAGCACACGCGCACGCTCAGCATGGGCGTCGCCTTCAACCACGTCGCCGCCGTCCTGATGCCCCTCGTCGGCGCGGTCCTGTGGAAGTACGCCGGCTACCAGTGGGTCTTCCTCATGGGCGCCGCCGCCGCGGCCGGAAGCATCCTCGCCGCCCTCCGCCTGCCGAAGCGCACGAAG
>CAZXOC010000279.1:0-9869 GCA_964642165.1 uncultured Planctomycetaceae bacterium
TCGGCCCGTGGCGGGCGCCCTCCTCGCCGCCGGAGACGCCCGTGCCGATGTAGAGCTTGCCCGCCTCCTCGACGCGCTGCCACCGCCGGATCGTGTCGCGGAAGTTGCTGTTGCCGCCGTCGATGACGATGTCGCCGTCCTCCAGGTGGGGCAGGAGCTTGTCGAGGAAGGCGTCGACGGCCGGGCCCGCCTTGACCAGCAGCATGGCCCGCCGCGGCCTCTTCAGCGCCGCGACGAACTCCTCGATGGTGTGCGTGCCGATGATCGTGTCTCGCCCCGCCGCCGGGCCGGCGAGGAAGTCGTCCACCTTGCTCACCGTCCGGTTGAAGACCGCCACGGTGAAGCCCTTGTCGTTCATGTTCAGCACGAGGTTCTTCCCCATCACGGCCAGGCCGATGAGGCCGATATCTGCCGTCGCTTCCGCCATTCTCAGATTCTCCTTCCAGCGGGCGTGGGCGCCCGCCCTTGCTGCGAAGCCATCACCCCGCGCCAGCGGACTGCTCCTGGGACCAATCGTATCGGGCGGAAGCGCGATTGCAACAGCAATGGCCGTTTCCTGCTCCGGCCGCGCCGGGCAGCGACAGGTCCCGCGTGTCAGAGGAGAATGGTGGAGGGCAGGCCCCTGCCCCGGGTACCATGGGTTCGCCGCGACAGGCTTGTCAGGGGCATCCCGCATGAGGATCGATCCCAAGTACTTCCGCCTCCTTCAGACAGAGGACAGAACCGTCCTGTTAGGCATCATCACTCGGGAGGGCGAGGTCATGCTCCGCCCGGCCCGCCGAGACACGTGCCCGGGTCACGCGGAGTGGTGCAGGCTGGAACCCGACGTTCATCCCGAGTTTGGGTTCTCGCTGATCGCCGCAAACGGGCGAGTGCAGGTTATAATGAAGGCGTCCAGGCTGAATCCGCCGGAGCGCGACTTCCTCCCACCGGAGGGCGTACGGAAGCAGCTTGAGGGGATTCTGCCTTTGGACGATGATTTCAGGCAGTATGGGCACTAGGCGCATGAGATGACCCAGCTGACGCACGAACGCGCGGTTCGGGTTCTTTCCGAGAGCCGGGACCTGGCCGATCTGGCCGAAGCGGCGGCTTTCCTCGCGGACGACCCTGCGAGCAAGCCCGAGGAGCTGCTTGCCGGCCTGGATCATCCGGGCGTGGTTGCGGACCAGGCTGCCATTGCCCTGCACCGAATGACCGAGACCCCGCTGTCGCCGGAACGCCAGCCGGTGACGTCGAAGGAGTTCTGGCAGCGCCGGCTTCTCGAGGGCCCGCCGGGCAGCCGGCTAACGGACACGGCGAGGCGAGGTGCCCGGGAAAGGGGAACGTAACACTGTTGGCGGGCGGCGAGCCGCCCAGCACTGGCGACAGCCGCATCGTCCTTCGTTCGTCCCTACAAACGCCGCAGCGTGACGTTCCGCAGCGCTCCCGTGGTGAACCACGTGCTGATGCCGAAGGGGCGGCAGTCCTCCTGCTGCGGCCAGACCTCGAAACGCCGGTCCTTCGTCTTCAGGTCGATGAGCTCCCGGCCGTCCAGCCAGACGGTGACGCGCCCCTCCGCGACCCGCACGCGGACGGGGTACCAGCGCTTGTCCTTGAAGTCGATGACGGCGGTGGTCTCGTTGTCGTTGGCGGGCATGTCGTCGACGTTCGACAGGCCGACGATGCTGCCGCCCCAGCCGCCGAGGATCAACGTGGCGTGGCCGCCGGCGACGGGGAAGGTCATGCCGCAGAAGAAGTCCGGGCCGCCCAGTCGCCGGGCTTCGAGCGTGACTTCGTAGTCGTCCCCGGGGAAGCCGCCCGTCCAGCGGACGCCGGTCAGGGCCTCGCCGGCAGGGAGGATGAGCTGCCCATTGCGGACGTGGACCTTCCCGGCCCCGTCGTAGAAGCCGTCGTCGAGCACCTGCCAGCCCGTCAGGTCCTTGCCGCTGAACAACTCGACGACGCCCGTACCCCGGGGGGCGGGCCGGCTCGCCGGCTGCGTCGCCGGCCTGGAGCAGCCCGAAGCCGCCACCAGGGCCCCGGCCAGGACCCGCGCCGCGGCGCAGCGCCACGCCCGCCCTCGGGCAGCTCCCGCCTCGAATGAAGTGGTGTCCATGGGCGGCGATTATGTCCTACCACGGACGCGGAATCCACACTCGTGTACGCTGTCCCAAGCCCACGGCCGGCGGGCCGTGGGCTTCCGGAAGCCCATGCCTGGGGGCGATGGCTTTTCTTTGCAGAAGGGGCACTTTCCGCATTGACAGGTTTGCCGAGGCGCGCTACATTCAACGGGCCGTGGCGCCGTTGTGGCAAGGGGGCAACCGCCGGGCGGCGCCTGGAAGTGCAATTTGCGTGGTGGTGCGGCAACCGTAGCAAGGGGCTGCGGCTCTGCCAGCTTGTGCCCATCACTGGACGCCTTTCTCGGGAGGCATCTCATGATCAAGCCTCGCCTTTTTACCCCGGGCCCGACGGACGTTCCGCCGGAGGTCCTCATCGAGATGGCCAGGCCCATCTTCCACCACCGCACCGAGCGGTTCCGCACAATGTTCGCGGAGGTCAACGCCGGCCTGAAGAAGATCCTGAAGACCGACGGGGACGTGGTCACCATCGCCGGAAGCGGCACCGCCGGCATGGAGGCGGCCATCGCCTGCGCCTGTCCGAGGGACAGAAAGGTCCTCGTCTCCAACGGCGGGAAGTTCGGCGAGCGGTGGGTGAAGGTCGCCAGGACGTACGGCCTGGACGTGGACGAGGTGACGCTGGAGTGGGGCACGGCCCTGGAGCCGGACGTGGTCCGCGACAAGCTCGCCACGGGCGAGTACGGCGCGGTCGTCACGGTCTACAGCGAGACGTCGACCGCCACGGCGTGCGACCTGGAGGCCATCGGCAAGGTGGTGGCCGAGACGGACGCCGTGCTGATCGCCGACTGCATCACGGCGGCCGGGGCGCTGCCCCTGTGGACGGACGAGTGGCACGTGGACGTCGTGGGGGCGGGCAGCCAGAAGGCCTTCATGCTGCCGCCGGGCCTGGCGATGATCACCGTCAGCGAGAAGGCCTGGAAGAACATCGACGCCATCGACGCGCCGTGCCTGTACCTGGACCTGAAGGCGTACCGCAAATCGCTGGCGAAGGACGACACGCCGTACACCGGGCCGGTGAGCCTCATCCGCGGGCTGAAGGTCTCGGTGGACGCGATCAACGAGATCGGGATCGAGACGGTGTGGGCGCGGACGGCGTTGCTGGCCAAGGCCACCCGCGCCGCCGGGGAGGCGATGGGCATGCGGCTGATCTCGAAGCAGCCCAGCGACTCGGTGACGGGCTTCGTCTACCCCGAGGGCGTGGACGACTCGTTCCGCAAGAAGCTCCAGGCCAAGTACGGCATCTCCGTCGCCGGCGGGCAGGAGGCCCTCAAGGGCAAGGCCATGCGCATCAGCCACTTGGGCTACGTCGACCCGATCGAGACGATCGGGATGATCGCGGCCATGGAGTACACGCTGGCCGACTGCGGCGTGGACGTGAAGCTCGGCGCGGGCGTGACGGCGGCCGTCGAGGTCCTCAGGGAATGGGCATAGCCCAGGGAGGCCAACCATGTTCAAGGTGCTGATTGCCGACAAGCTCAGCCAGGCGGGCATCGACTGGCTCGAGCAGCAGGACGACGTGGAGGTGGACGTCAAGCGCGGGCTGCCGCCGGAGGAGCTGGCGCGGATCGTCGGGCAGTATCACGGCATGATCGTGCGCTCGGGCGTGAAGGTGACCGCCGAGGTGCTCGACACCCCCGGCGAGTTGAAGGTCGTCGCGCGCGCGGGCGTCGGCGTGGACAACATCGACGTGCCCGTCGCCACCGCCAAGGGCGTCATCGTGATGAACACGCCGGGCGGGAACACGGTCTCGACGGCCGAGCTCGCCCTCACGCTGATGATGGCCCTGTCGCGGAAGATCGCGCCGGCCACCGCCTCGCTCCGCGGCGGCGAGTGGAACCGCAAGGCCTACCAGGGCACGCAGCTCGCCGGCAAGACGTTGGGCATCGTGGGAATGGGGCGCATCGGGCGGGCCGTCGCCGGGCGCGCCCACGCCCTCGAGATGCGCGTCCTCGGCTACGACCCCTTCTTCGCCGGCAGCCCCGACCCGACCGTCGAGATGGTCAAGGACCTCTCCGAGCTGTGCAAGCGGGCCGATTACATCACGGTCCACGTGCCCAAGAACAAGGACACGACCGGCATGATCGGCGAGGAGCAGTTCGCCGCGATGAAGCCGACCGCGCGGGTGGTCAACGCCGCGCGGGGCGGCATCGTCGACCCCGACGCGCTGCTGAAGGCCATCCAGGAGGGGCGGATCGCGGGCGCGGCCTTGGACGTCTACACGGCCGAGCCGCCCGCGACCGAGGCGGAGAAGCAGCTCATCCAGGAACCCAACGTGCTGTGCGTGCCGCATCTCGGCGCCTCCACGCAAGAGGCGCAGGAGCAGGTGGCGCTGGACGCCGCCGAGCAGCTCGTCGAGGCCCTCCGCGGGGGCGAGGTCCGCAACGCGATCAACGCGCCCGGCTTCGACCAGGCCATCCCCGAGATGCTCCGCCCGTACGCCGAGCTGGCCACTCGCCTGGGCACCATCCTGGTGGGCATCACGCCCGGGGCGCTCGAGAAGGTCGAGGTGATCTACCGCGGCGCGATCGCCGACCTGAACGTCAAGCCGATCACGACCTACCTGCTGGTGGGGCTGATCGGCCCGCGGATGGACATCCCGGTCAACGTGATCAATGCGCCGGTGCTGGCCGAGCAGCGCGGCGTGGAAGTGGAGGAGATCACCTCCGCGAAGGTCCGCGAGTTCGCCAACCTCATGGAGGTGACCGTCCTCACCGACCAGAGCAAGCGGACCGGCGTGGGGACCATCTTCGGAAACCGCTTCCCGCGCGTGATCGCGATCGACGGCTACCGGATGGAGCTCAAGCCCGAAGGCGACATCGTCATCATCCTCAACGAGGACAAGCCCGGCGTGGTCGGGCGCTACGGCACGATCTTCGGCAACAGCCACATCAACATCGCCGACATGACCTTCTCGCGGAAACGCAAGCTGGGCATGGCGCTGGTGGGCATCAGCCTGGACGACCCGCCCACCGACCAGGTCATGGAGGAGATCCGCAGCACCGACTTCGTCGAGGCGGCCTACTACCTGGAGCTTCCCGAGCTGCCGCCCGGGGAGCGCGAAGATTGAACACCGCGCGACGCGGCACGGGCGGCCCGCCCGGCTCCGCACACGACCGGGCCGTGGGAAACGCGATCTTGTCAAATCGCAACCGCGCACTGCTGGCGATCGCCCTGCTCATCGTCGCCGTCACCGCGACGCTGTACACCGGCAGCCGCGTCATGGCTTGGCTTATGCGCAAGGCTGGGCAGACCGGCACGTGGCGACCCGCCCGGCCCGTCACCGACGCGATCGGGGGGTTCTCCGAGCCGGCCGCCGGCTTGGCCGCCCGGTGGCACGTCTCGCCGGACCGCATCCAGCGCGGCGAGCGCTTTGTCGTCTACGTCGAGTTCCGCAACGTCTCCGGGGATCTCCTGGCCGTGCCGACAGCGGGATCCGCTGTCCTCGACGCCCGGGTTGTGGGCGCCGACGGGCAGGTCGTTGCGCCCCTCTCGCAGTCCCCGGCGGCTCCACGGCGCGCCGGTTGTACGCTCCTGCCGCCCGGCGAGGCCCACCGCGAGGAGGCCGGCGGCGGGCCCGACAACGCCGCCGTCGCCGCCAACCTGGTTGTCGGACGGCGCCGCTGGGTCCTGCCGCCCGGGCGGTACGAGCTGCGCGGGACCGTCGCCCCCGGCCCCGCGGACGAGATGAGCCGGGTGATCCGGCAGGCGGGCGCGAAGCTCTGGGCCGGCCGGATCGCCATCCCGCCCGTCCCGGTGGAGGTGTCGCACGCAGGCACGCGCCCCGCCGAGACGCCCGCGACTCGCGCATCCGGGCTCGACGAGGCGTTCCCGCCGGCCCCGGCCTACGCGTGGCTGACGGGCTGGAGCCCGGCCCAGTGCATCCGCTCACGAATCGCCCCGCCGCGCGGGTACCAGCGCGTGCCGACGAAGCCCGGCGGGTTTGCCCACTGGCTGCGCCACCTCCCGCTGAAGCCCGGCCGGGCGGCGGTTCTCCTGCACGATGGGCGGCCGAAGGGCAACCAGCGGGCCCACGTCGCGGTGGTGGACTTTGACGTGGGGACGAAGGACCTCCAGCAGTGCGCCGACACGATCATGCGCCTGCGAGCCGAGTACCTCTACACGCACGGGCGGCGCGAGGAGATTCGCTTCCGCTTCACCAGCGGCGACCTCGCGGCGTACTCGCGCTGGGCGAACGGGTATCGCCCCGTCGTCCGCGGGTCCAGCGTGCGCTGGGCGCGCAGCGGCACGCGGGGCGATACATACGCCAACTTCCGGGCGTACCTCGAAAGCGTGTTCATGTACGCCGGCACGCTGTCGCTCTCGCGGGAGATGAAGGCCGTCCGCAGCGCCCGCGACGTGCGGATCGGGGATGTGTTTCTCCGCGGCGGCTCGCCCGGACACGCGGTGCTGGTGGTGGACCTCGCCGAGCAGCCCGCGACCGGCCGGCGGGCGATGCTGCTGGCGCAGGGCTTCATGCCCGCCCAGGACATGCACGTGCTGACGAACCCCTCCGGCGGTCCGCTCGCGCCGTGGTACGACGTCGCCTTCGGCAGCGAGCTCCGCACGCCCGAGTACACGTTCCGCGCGGGGGAACTGGTGCGGTTCTGAACGAGGGCGGGTCACCTCGCGGGACAGCGTGCCCGTTCGCACGCGAGCAACTCGGCCAGCGAGGCGTGGAACAGCTTGTCGCCCACTTGGTAGTACAGGTCACGCCCGCAGATCCACGGGCCGGTCACGCGGAACGCGAACCGTTGGAGGCCGAAGCGGCGCTCCGCTCGCCACCGGGGCGGGCCGAACGGCTCGTCGCGCTGGAGCACGAACCGCCACAGCGACTGCTGCGTGAGCACCCACACCGCCTCGCGCGATTCGACCGCCAGCCGGGCCTGCCCGATCGCGCAGGCGTCCAGCGGGACGATCTGCGACGCCCCGGCCCCGGGCGGGTGCACTTCCGCCTCTCGCATCCGGAGGTGCCACACGCCCCCCGTGGCGTCCTCGTAGACTTGCCCGCCATAGAGCGACGCCTTGAGCGTTCGCCATCGCCCGCCATTCCACCGGCGTGCGGAGAGGAAGTCGTCGCTGGTGTAGTCCACGCGCCAGTTGTCGTACTCATCCTTCCGCCCGGCCGCCTTGGAGGCCGCCTCGCGCTCGGTGTGGACTCGCAGCCAGTGCCGGCGGGCGTCGTCGGTGAGGATCCAGTGCGCGTCGTAGCGGGGCAGGCGCGTTCGGTCGGTCCAGCGCCACGCGGCGGGGGTCCTGTGCGAGTACAGCGTCTCGTCTCCGGCGCCGTCGGCGACGGCGAGCCATCGCAGCGTCTTGCAGCCGTCGGTGAAGCCCAGCAGGCGACCCGTGCGTGCGTCGACGCCGGCGATGCGGTCGATCAGCGGGGGCGGGTCGTCGCCGGCGCCAATGTGGTCCTGGACGAAGCGGACCCACCGCCCGCCACGGAAGATGCCCGACCAGTTGACGTCGCCGCAACCGCCGCCTTCGCGCTTGTAGATGCAGCCCTGTGCGTAGAACGCGTCGCCCAGGCGGATCAGGCACGCTTGCTCGTAGTAGTCGCCTGCCGCCCAGGCCGCTCCGTCCGGCAGCAGGCGCAGCAGGCGTTCGTGGCACGTCTCGACGATTGCCTTGAGGCTCTTGGCGCGGTGGACCTCGCCGCCGTCGTAGAGGAAGCAGCCGTCGATGCCGTCGTTACCGGCCATGGCGACGACGAGCGCCGCGCGGCCGGTCAGAGGCCAGACCGACGGATGGAAGCTCGTGGGCACCTCGTCGGTGAGGGCTTCGACGCGTCCGCCGCCGGCGCGGCATAGCTGGGTCCGCACGCGATACTGCGGGGAGAGGGCGCGGCCCCCCGCGCGGGCCAGCGGCGTTCGCCAGTGCTTGACGAACCACAGGCGCCCGCCGCACCCCGCGGCGACGGGGCAGTCATCGCTCGTGTTGCTCGACGCGGGCAGGTGCGTCGCGATCGCCTTGCCCGGCAGCGCCACCGCGTCGCTTGCCCGCGACGGGTCCAGCCAGAACAACCGGTCGGGGCTGCTCCAGTAACGCGTTCGCGCGGGGCAGCTCAGGCACAGCACCCCGCCGCGCTCGCCCACCACGCCGGCGCCCTTGCCGGCGAACTGCCCCAGCGCCACGAGCTTTCGCGGTGAGAGGTCGCGCGGGCCCATCCGGTAGACGAAGGCGTCGTCGTGGGCGTAGATCGCCCCGTCGGCGCCCTGGAAATCCATGCCGAACTCCGGCCCCGGCAGGGGTACCTTCCGTAGCGGGCCCCGCCCGTCGGCGACGAGCAGCAGCGGCTGCTTGAGCCCGTCGGACCACGCCTGGACGTACTGCCGCCCGGCGCGGTCGACGAAGAGGAGCGCCGCCTGGGAGAAGCCGCCCAACTCGGCCTCGGTGCTGGTGGTTTCGCAGCCGGCGATGGCCTTGATGGCCGCGTCCAGGCGGACCTTCACCTCCTCGCTCGTGGCGGTCTTCCGGGCCTGCTGGAGGATGCCCATGGCGGAGTCGGGCAGGGCGGCCAGGGCCTTCGAGGCCGCGTCGCGAACGGGGAAGCTGTCGCTGTCCAGCTCGGCGATCCGCCGGCGAATGGTGTCGGCGTCCAGCGCCTGCACGTGGGGCTTGGGGATGCGGCGGATGCCGCAGGGCCGGTGCGCATCGCCGCCGCCCGGCAGCGAGTGGCGCGTGGTCAGGAGGAAGTACACGCCGTCGGTGTGGCGCACGAGGCCGGTGATGAACTCGTTCTTCGTACGCTCGATAATCCGGGCTGCGCCGCCCGTGAAGCGGATGGCGAACGAGCCGGCCTTGTGGCAGTTCGTGTAGAAGCTGCGGACCAGCCAGGTCTCCTCACCGTCGACGAAGAGCTGGTCCGAGTAGTAGGGCGATCGCTTGCCGAGCAGGTCCTTCGCCTCGTCGGCCTCCGACGGTACGGGCAGCTCGATCTCGCTCCACGCTTCGCCCCGGCGCCGCCACAGGCGGTCCGTTCCGGCAAGGACCAACCCGCCGTCCCGCTCGTGCAGCACTTGCCGGCCGTAGAAGCCGAACGTCGGCGGGCAGGTCTCGCCGCAGACGCTGTCGTAGTACCCCCGGCCGAAGTCCTTCCGGCGGACCGCCCCGTCGTGGACCTCGAAGAGCGAGAGCTTCTTGATGGTGGGACGGACCAGCCAGCGATGCCCGTTGGCGTCGAGCCCGGTGAACCGCGCATGGCGGAGGCCGTCCTCGATGTCCGCGTCGCTTCGCCCGCGAAGGCAGGGCGGGGAAAACGGGATCGCCAAGCGGGCGTAGGAGCGGATGTTCGCCTTGTGGATCGGCCTGGGGGCCTTGTCGAGCCACAGCCGTCCGTCGTGCGTCTGGACCAGCTTCGTGCCCGCATCGTAGACGAAGGGCACGTGGGCGTCGTCGATGCGCACGGGCGCGGTGGGGGCGGTCCGCGGGGTCGGCGCGGCCGCGGTCGGTGCCGGCAGGAGCGACAGGAGCACGAGGCAAGCGGCGTTCACGGCACAACTCCCCATGGTTCTCGGGCCCGGGCGGCTCATGCCCGGCGCAGCATCGTGTAGGGGCCCTCCGGCAGGACGGCCAGGCGCGCGTCGGGGCGGTTGGCGAGGTAGTCGTCGATCGCCCGCTGGGCCCGCTGCTGTGCGGTGCCTTCCCCGAGCATCGGGTTGACGCCGCAGTGCATCTGCACGCGGGCGGGAATGCCCTCGCTGACGAACCACAGCTTCTCCGGGCCGATCACCGCCAGCACCTTCGCCTGCA
>CAZXOC010000280.1:0-9831 GCA_964642165.1 uncultured Planctomycetaceae bacterium
CGCGTCGCCGGCTCGCGCGCCGCCGCCAGCGCCGCCAGGAGGGCCCAACCCCACGCCATCGCCGCCGCGCACAACCGGTTCCTCATCGCCAGTCCCCTCATGTTCCTCGGGCGGCCTCGGGCGGCCCCTGCCGCCGGACCCAGTCCCGCTTCCTGTCCGCCAGGGCGGGGAACTCCTCACGATACCGCCGCAGCGCCGCCAGGTCCAGCTTGGCGCGGACCAGGCCCTCCTCGCCGCCGGCGTCGGCGACGAGGCGCCCGCGCGGCTCGACCACCACGCTGCCGCCGGCGTAGGAGACGTTCGGGTCCGCCCCGATCCGGTTGACGCCGACCACGTACGCCTGGTTCTCGATCGCCCGCGCCCGCAGCAGCGCGTGCCAGTGGTCGGCCCGCGGCTCGGGCCAGTTGGCAATCACCACCAGCACCTCCGCCCCCCGAGCGACGGCCGCGCGGAAGGCCTCGGGGAAACGCAGGTCGTAGCAGATGAACAGGCCCAGCCTCGCGCCGCCCCACTCGACCACGACCACGTCCGTCCCGCCGGCGTAGTGGTCCGTCTCGCCGGCATGGGAGAAGGGATGGATCTTCGTGTAGCGGGCGATCTCCTCGCCCCCGGGGGCGACCAGCACGGCCTGGTTGCGCCCGCGCCCGTCGGCGGCGCGCGTCACCACGCCGCCCAGGACCGCCGCGCCGAACCGCCGCGCCATCTCGCGAAGGAACGACTCCCCCGCCCCGGCCGCGCCCTCGTCGATCCCCGCCACGTCCATGCTGAAGCCCGTCGAGAACATCTCCGGCAGGACGATCAGGCTGCCCGGCTCGACCCGCGACGACGCCAGCAGCGACCGCACCCGCGCCGCGTTCGCCGCCTTGTCCTCCCAGGCGATGTCGTACTGGACGCTCACGACCCGCATGGCCGCTCCCTTCCCGGGGGAGTGTACCCCAAGTGTCTCCGGCGAGAACAGCGCCGCGGGCTCACGCGCCCTCGTCGGCCAGGCGAAAGGTTCGCGTGCCGCCGCGGCCGAGGCGCCCCGGGCCGCAGAGGCGCTCCAGGGCCTCGAAAACCCGCCGGTGCTCCAGCGCGCCCCACGGGTCGATCGTCGCGTAGAGGGCGGAGAAGACCTCGACGGCCGCCACCGTGCCGAACGTGGCCAGGATGCGGCGGAGGCTCAGGTCGAGCCACCCGTCCAGGTTGCGGTAGGCGCGCTGCGCGTCGAAGTGCACGGGCGGGCGCGACCGCGGCACCCACTGCCCGCCGGACCGCTTGAACCGCGCCGTGCCCCACGGCCTGGGCGCGCGGGCCTTGCGCTC
Source organism: uncultured Planctomycetaceae bacterium (assembly GCA_964642165.1). Taxonomy (GTDB): domain Bacteria; phylum Planctomycetota; class Phycisphaerae; order SM23-33; family SM23-33; genus CAYRVX01. The sequence goes on from CAZXOC010000280.1 coordinate 1,305, forward strand.
GCCGCAGAACTCGATCCGGTCGCTCCAGAGGATGTACTCGATGCACTCGGCGGGGATGCTCTGGTGGAAGCGGGCGATCTCCACGTGCTCGCGTTGTGCGCGGCCGTCCCACTCGTGCTTGTCGATCAGGAAGCAGACCATGGCCGAGCCGGCGCCGAAGGCGGCCGAGCGCCCGCGAGTGAAGCCGTGGGCGATTCGCGGGTCGGTGGCGGCCCACACGCCGCGTTTGTGCGCCAGGCCATGCTCGCGGATCTTCTCGGCCCGCGCGGCTGTCGTGCCGTGCCAGAGGACCAGCCCGCGCTCGCCCAGCTCGACGTATCGCGCGGTGGGCGTGCAGCCGTGCATGGCCGCCCAGAGGTTGAGGTCCGCCGCCTCCGGCCCGGCGACGTGACGCCGCGCCGAGTAGGCGATCGCCGACAGCGTGGCGTTCCACGCCGAGCGCCCCTTCGGCAGGTACGCCAGGTCCTTGAAGCCCTTCCGGACGAGTCGGTCGTTCTTCTGCCAGTCCACCTCGGCGTCGGCGCCCGGGTTGGGAAACTCCTCGCCTGCCATGCGGGCTCCTTGCCTGCTCCTCGCGTTGCGCAGCGGCACGTGCGGCGAGCGCGGCCCCGTGGGCGGGTGCCCCATGCGCTCCGGGCCGGTCGGGTCGCGCCTACGCCCTCGCCCCGCGCCACGGGACGCAGTGGCCGGCGAAGTGCTTCAGCGCCCCGCTCTTGATGACGATCGCCTCCGGGCGGAGCACCGTCGCGTACATGGTCAGCAGCGAGATCGTGTCCAGCAGCGACCGGTAGCCGCTGAGGCCGGACATGTCGATGTAGACCTTCGTGAAGTCCCCGCCGATCTCGCGCGCGGCGCGGACGTCGAAGGCGTCGAGCACCTCGAACCGGATGCCGGGGTGCATCTTGCGGGCCCGCTCGATGCACTCGCGGCTGACGTCCGTGCCGACGACGTTCGCGGCCTGGGCGGCGAGCAGCACGGTGGTCGTGCCCCACTCGCAGCCGATCTCCAGCACCACGTCGTCGGCGCTCACCCACGCCGGGATGGTCGCGCGGTACTCCTTCACGCCGCGCGTCGCGACGAACGTCGTTCGAAGCTTGAACTGCCTCTCGTTGGCCATGGGCGTCCCGGGCGAGAATGCAGGCGGCCTGACGGCGGCGGACCCGCCCGGCCGAAGCCCTCCTCTTCTATGCTACCGGGGCGCCGTTTTCCAGCGGGCATGCGGTTTGGCCGCGTCGGTCACCGGTTGCGGATCCACGGGCCGCGGATCTGCGCCGCGATCTCCCGGCAGCCCAGGCCGTAGCAGGGCTCGTCCGTCGCCAGCCGCCCCGCCGCGAGGCCTCCAGGCCCCTGATGGGCCCTCGCCTAGCCATGGGGGCCCTCGGCCGGGGCGGCAGCGTCGCCGTAGTGCGACGGGCCGACGCCCCACGTGACCTTGGGGAAGCCCTTGCCGGCGACGAGCTTCGCGGCGATGGCGGCCACCTGCGGGTTGGGGTCGTACCGGGCCAGCCGGAAGACCGCGCGATGGGCGGTCGGATCGAGCGCCGGCAGGACGTGGGCCGTCTCCAGCCGCACGCACGCGCTGGGGTCCTTCAGCCCGCGCTCGAACCAGCGGGCCTTGGCGGTCTGGCTGGGGGCGTGCCGGGCGAGGGCGGCAATGGCCGCGGCGCGGATGCGGTTGTCCCGCGCCTCGACGAGCGGCTCGACGGTCTCGGCGTCGATGTCCCGGCAGCGCTGGAGGGTCCGCAGCGCCGCGAGACGGACCTCCGCCGACGCGTCGGCGAGGCACACCGAGCACCACTCGAACAGGTCGGGGTCCTCGATCTCCGCCAGCAGCGCCAGCGCGCGGATCGTGTGCCTGGGGCTCTCGTCCTCCAGCAGCTCGAGGGCCTCCTCCTCGCGCGGGTCGATCACGGCCGCGGGCGGCTCGGGCGGCAGGTCGTCCACGTCCAGCCGGCGGACGACGATCAGCTTGTCGGGGTCGATCTCGACGCCCCGGAAGTGGTCCGGCAGGAACTGCCTCGCCCTCGCCAGCAGCTCGGTGCGCTTGATGCCCCTTCGCCTGGGGTCGGCGGCGCGGTTGGCCACCCAGCGCGACAGCCGCACGATGCCCGGGTGCCGCTGCCCGACGCCCTTGTAGCTTCTCAGCCCCAGCACGCCGTTGACCCAGTCGGCCAGGTCTTTGGGCGAGGAGGGAAACGCCAGCGTCTCCCCGCAGCTCAGCAGCACGTCCGGCGGCACGGGCCCGTCGACCGCGATGATGCTGCTGCGGTGCATCACGCGCTTGGAGCCGTACTTCTGCCGGTAGTGCGGCAGGTCGATGTCGCAGGTGAGCACGGCGGGGCGGTCGTGGGCGCGCCGGGCCTGCGTTCGGGCGCGCCCGCGCGCGTAGGCGCGGGAGCCGGCGAACCAGACGCGCCGCGAGGGCTTCCTCGGCAGGAAGCCCTCGACGGCGATCTTCCGCGCCCGCCGAACGGTGGTGCCGTGGTACACGATCATGGCTGTGGTCTCCTCCGGGCGCCCCGGCGGCCGCGGCGAGCGGGCGCGGGCCGCCGGGCCGCTGGATGCACGACACGGCCTACGAACGGAATCGGTACGTCACGGGCGGCGTGATCTTCGCGAAGCGCTTGCGGGCCTCGGCGGCGAGGCAGCGGAACGCCTGCGGCGAGAGCGTCACGCCCCGCCGGCCGAGCCGGGCCGCCACGTTCACCGTCTTGCCGATCACGTCGTAGCGCTCCGCGCCGGGCGGGCCGAAGCCGCCCGCCATCACGTCCCCGACGTGCACGTTGACGTTCAGGTACGTGTCGAGGCCGAACTCGCGCGCGAGCGCGCGTGCCTCTCGTGTCAGCTCGCACAGTGCGAAGATGGCGCCCTCGGCCGCGTCGCGGGCGAAGACGGCCAGGCCCGCGTCGCCCATGAACTTGACGACGCGCCCGCCGGCGGCCTCGATGCGCCGCGCCGACAGCTCGTAGAAGGCCTGGAGGAAGCCGGCGACGTGGGCGTCCTCCTCGCCGGAGGACCATTCGGCGATCCGCGACAGGTCGAAGAACGCCACGCCGAGCGTCTGGCGCTGGCAATCCTCGGGGAGCCTCGCCTGCCGGGGGGAGCCCTGCGGCGCGCCGCCCGCGCCGCTCCTTGCGGGGACCTCGTGAGACATGATGCGATCCTTTCGATTGAGGCATATATCGTTGACCTCGCGCCCACCTGCTGGCCGCGATCCAACGCCGTTGATTCTACCGCGCCGGTGCGAAGAGGCAAGCGCAAGCGGCGCGCGGCTTGCCGGCGGCTTGGCGCCGTCCGCAAATGCCTGTACCATCGATGGGTTGAGGAGAGGAGGAGGACAGCGATGCGGAGCTGGGCTTGGCGGGCGGCATGCGTGCTTGCGGCCATCCTGACGGCCGCGGCGGCGGAGGAGGCAAGCTGGGCGTCCGGTTCGATCACCGGTCACGGGTGTTTCGAGCGGATCGCCGGCAACCCCGGTGCCGGCTATCAGCAGCTCTACGAGTGGGACCTGTTCGTCTCGTCGGCGGATGCCTCGCTGGTCGGCCCGTCGCGGCGGCTCGGGGCGCCGCCGGGTGAGCCGGCGCGCGGCGACGGGTACTACCGCATCGACGACCTGCCGGCCGGAACGTACTCCGTCTACGTCAACCAGCCGGACTTCTTCGCCTCGCCCAAGGTCGTGCCGAACGTGCAGATCGTCGACGCCCGCACCACGAACCTCGACGTCCGGCTCGACGTGGACTACTCGACGTACTACCGGGATCCGGGGCAGTGGACCGACTGGGGGTGGGACTGGTACCAGACGTTCACGGCCGCCGGCACGGGCGTGCGGGGCGTCTCGTGGATGATGGCCGGTTGGGGGCAGTACAGGGACAAGACGGCTCGCGTGCGCATCCTCCAGGACAACGGCAGCCCGGATCCGCGCTACTGGCGGGAGGTCGGCGGCGCGACCGACGCGAGCCTGGCCTCGGACTCCGACGAGTGGGTGCGGTGGCGCTCGGGCGAGGTCCCGCTGACGCCGAGCCGGCAGTACGCCGTCAACATCCACATCGACGGCGGGATGGCCGTCTACAAGCGCAACAAGGACGCCCAGAGCTACCAGGGCGGACGGGCCTACGACCAGAACGGCAACCCGCAGAACTTCGACCTGAACGTCACCGTCTTCGTCGATCGCGACACGATGGTGACGCACACGTCGACGTCGCCGGGGCCGGGCGACTTCGACGGATCGCTCAACGACACGCGCTGGGGCCAGAGCTTCGTGGCGACGGGCAAGTCGCTCGCCGCCGCGGACCTCTTCGCCGCCAGCGGCCAGGACGACGTCGAGCTGACCTGGACCGTCCGCGGCGACGGGCCGGGCGGCGAGCAGGTCGGCCCGACCAAGACGACGCGCGGCGCCTACTTCGCCTCCAGCACGGACCTCATCGGCGTGAGCTACAACCCCGGCGACGTGCCGCTCGTGCCCGGCAGGACGTACTACATCGAGGCCCGGTCCGCCTGGGGGTTCGCGCCGTATACGCAGCAGCCGTGGGAGCGCTACGACGACGGGCGGGCGTACCGCCGCGGCGGCCCCACCAGCCACGACCTGTCCATGACCATCACGGAGTACCACGAGGTGCCCGAGCCGGCGACGCTGGGCCTGCTGGCCGCCGGCCTCCTGGCCGCCCTGCGGCGCAGGAAGCGAAGGCCCTGATCCGCCCGCGGCTCACGGCGCCCGCCCAGGCGGATCGGCTTGCCCTGCCGGTTCCGGCCGGGGCTGGAATAGCCCAGCGATGCGTGGCGTCGCCGGGAGCCGGCATCCAGTGCGAGGACACCGAAAACCGCTACGCAGGTCCGTTTAGCGGGCCGGCTTGCCGGCCGGGCTCGACGGGGGCGCGCCGCGCCGGCGCCTCGGGCTCGGCCGGTTCGCCGGGCTCGGACGGCTCGGCGACGGCGGGCGCCTCGGGCGCGGCCTGAGCGGGCGCGGGTTCCCCGGCGGGGGAGGGCGGCTGCTGCACGCGAGACAGGACCGTCGAGACGATCCCGTCCCACGTGCCCTGCTCCGCCAGCCGCCGCCAGAGCTCGCCCGCCTCCACGAACGTCTCGTCCCGATGGCGCCCGCGATCCTGCCGGAGGTGCTCGATGCCGACCCTCAGGCGTTTGAACGGCCCGGCGTGCCCGTAGTACGCCACCGTCCGGGCACGCTCCTCCTGCTCGAACTGCGGCAGGTAGTCCGTCCAGACGTCGCAGTCGTGAATGTCGCCGAGGAGGGTCTGGAGGGCCTTGGCGGCCTCGATGGCGTCGTCCAGGTCGCCGTCGTACACCGGGCGGCAGATCTCCAGCGTGTACCGCAGCCGCTTCGTCACGATCCGCATCTCGTGGTGCCGCTCGATGTCGGCCGCGTTCGACAGGCAGTCCTGGTAGGCCAGCACCTCCTCCAGCCGGCGGACGATCCGCCGCTCGGCCTGGAGGAAAACGAAGGGGCTCTGGAGCTGGACGTCCCTGGCCTTCAGGTCGGCCAGGCGGGCCTTCACGGCGCCCCTCATGTCCTTCACCAGGCCGGATGCCGCCAGGCGGTCCGCCGCCCTGACGACCTTCGGCTGGATCGCCGCGCGCTGCTGCCGGAGGCGCAGGAGCAGCCGGCGGACGCCCGGGCGGGCGGCCCGGTCCGTCAGGCGGTCGAGGAACTCGCGGACGAACTCGATCTGGACGTCCTTGTCGCGTGCCGGCCCGAGGCCCTTCGTCAGGCGGCGGATCCCCTTGCGCCACGTCCTGAGCTGCTTGCCGGAGAAGCAGTCCTCGAACATGCGCAAGGCGGCCCGCAGGCGCCGCGTCGCGACCCGCGCCTGGTGGACGCACTCGATGTCCTTCGCCTCGCGCGCACCCTGGATGTGCCGGGCCAACGTGGTGACCTGCTTGCGAACATACTGCGCGGCGAGCAGTTCGTAGCTTTCGTCGATTGATCCCATCGTGCCTGTCCGTGCCCGGAGGGGCGGCGCGCCGGGCGCCGCGGCACCGGCGAGCTCAGCGCTATCCTACCACAAGCCGCCCGGCCGGGCCGACGATCGTCAGGGGACCAGGTCCCGGTCCCACGTCTCCGCCTGCGGCGCCGGCTCGCCGGCGAGCAGGGCCGCCACCGACCGCAGCGTCCGCCGCGCGTCGCCGACGGGGTAGTAGAACGCGTCCCAGTTCTCGCTGTCCTCGCCGTCGTGGTTCGGCACGACGTGGTCGAAGCGCCACGCCTGGCCCATCTCGACGAGGGCGCTGGCGGCCCGCCGCTCGATGTCTTCCAGGTCCCGCAGCGACAGGTTCGTCTTCTGCCGCCTCGTCCGCCGCAGGAGCTTGCGCCGCATGACGTCCGTGACGAACGCGCCCGGCTCCGCGCGGCACTCGCCGGAGGCGAGGAACTCGATCTCCTCCCTCGACAGCGGCGAGACGAAGATGCTCAGCCGCTCGGCGCCGCCCGGCAGCGGGCAGTCCAGCAGGGCCTGCCCGACGAACGAGTTGCCCTCAAAGAGCACATCGTCGCGCCGAAGCAGGCCCTCCAGTTCCTTCCGGTCCAGGGCCAGAAGGTCGCCGCGGACGTCCAGGACGAGGAACCCGTCGCGCCCGCGGAGGGCGTCGATCTCCTCGCGCGGGCGGAAGTGGTAGTCCACGCCGTCCAGCTCGCCGGGGCGGGGTGCGCGGCTGTTGTAGAGCACGACCGGCGTCAGGCGGCCGGCCAGGTCGGGGTAGAACTTCCTCAGCGCGGCGTGCAGGGGCCCCTTCCCGACGCAGGACGGCCCCGAGATGATCACGAGTCGCGACACCTTGCTCTCTCCCATGGGAAGCGCGCCGGAGGCGGCGGCGAGCTGCGCGGAGGCGGCCTACTTGCCCCGCGACCACTCCGCGCCGACGTCCGTGCGGAACGGCGAGGCGGGCAGGCCCGCCTTGTTGTACAGGTTGCAGCCCTCGGGGTTGATCGTGAAGGCGTAGCGGACGGCCCGCGGCTTGCGGACCTTCTCGCACGAGACCCGCACCGTCTCGCCCGCGATCTTCGCGTCGGCCCAGTGCCACGTGCCGTCCTCGCCCTGGATCGAGAAGCCCTTCAGCGTGCCGCCGGGGACCTCGCGGGTGGGCGCCAGGCCTTCCTTGCTGCCGACCATCAGCCCGCCGCCGGCGTGATCGAACGAGAGGACCATCTCCCTGCCGTCGGCCTTCGAGCCCTTGTAGATCGGGCCGCTGTAGACGAGGTCCTTCCTCCCGTAGTCCTTGGCCAGCGCCCACAGGGCCAGACGCTCGCCGACGTCCTGCTTGTTCTTCGGGTGGATGTTCCTGGCGTTGCCGATGTCGATAATGACGGCCATGCCCGTCTTCGGAATCGACAGGCACGCGGTCTGCGCCTCGCGGAGCCTCGCCCATCCGTCGCCGCCCTCGGCCTTGGGGTTGGGGGCGCGGAAGTTCGCCAACTGCACGAAGTAGAACGCCAGCGCGCCCTGCCCCCAGAGCTCCCGCCAGCCGCCGATGAGGGCCCGCTTCTTCTCGAAGTAGCTGCGCCCCTCGCCGCCGTTGGACTCGCCCTGGTACCACAGCGCGCCGCGCAGGGCAAAGGGGATGAGCCCGTGGATCATGCCGTTGTACAGCCCCGTCGGCGCGCCCCACGAGTTCAGCGGGTGGCGGGGCAGGACCGGTGCCGGCGGGATCTCGCCGTCGCCGGCCAGCGCCTCCTTCGCCTTCGCCAGCCAGGCCTCCAGCCCGGCCACCGCCCGGCCCACCTGCTTGCGGTACGCGCCGGACGCGCCCTCGACCTGCTTGACGATGCCCTGGAGCGACGGCACGGCGCGGAAGCCGCACGGCGGCGTCCACGGCTCGATCCGCGTGCCGCCCCACGACGAGTGGATCAGCCCCACCGGCACGCCCAGCTCCCTGTGCACCCGGCGGCCGAAAAAGTACAGCACCGCCGAGAAGCCGCGAACGCCGGCCGGGCTGCACGCGCCCCATCGACCCTCGACGTCGTCCTTCGGCTCGCCGGACGGACGCTTCCGCACCGTGAACAGGCGGACGCTCGGGTACTTCGCTTCCGCGATGAACTTCGCGGCCTCCAGGCATCCCCCGACGGCCATCTCCATGTTGGACTGCCCCGAGCCCAGCCAGACCTCGCCCACCAGGATATCCTTCAGCGTGGCCTTCCCGTCGCTGCCGGCCGTCACGGTCATCGTGGCGGGCTTGTCGGACGCCTCCATCGCGTCGAGGCGGACCATCCACTTGCCGTCGGCGCCGGCCGTGGCCTTCTTCTCCTGCCCGGCGAAGGACACGGTGACCTCCTGCCCCGCCTCGGCCCAGCCCCACACGGGGACGGGCCTCTCGCGCTGGAGGACCATGTGGTCGCCGAGGACGCGAGGCATCCTCAGCGCCGCCGGGGCCGTCGAGACGACCCCGATCGCCCACAGGACCGCCACCACGACCATCGCACGTTTCGTGATTCTCATTCGCCTGCCTTTCCGCGTGTGCCTCGTTCGTTTCCTCGCACGTCGGGGAATCCAGGCGGCCATTGTGCCCCATCGCCCCTCCC
>CAZXOC010000281.1:0-1205 GCA_964642165.1 uncultured Planctomycetaceae bacterium
AAGGCCAACGAGAACTTCGCCCAGCTCCAGGAGGAGCTGACCAGCACGGAGAACAAGATCGCCTTCTCGCGCCAGCACTACAACGACTCGGCGGCGGTCTACAACATGGCGTGCCAGAAGTTCCCGTCGAACGTGATCGCCGGCATGTTCGGCTTCAAGATGCAGGAGTACTTCGAGCTGGAAGAGGAAGAGCAGCGCGAGGCCCCGAAGGTCGAGTTCTGATGGCGGCCGGGCGGGGCGAGCACAACGGCAGCGACGGGCGGGCGGCCAAGAGCAGGCCCGTCCTGGTCGCCGCCGTGCTCGTGCCGATCCTGATCGTCCTGCTGGTGTTGACGTACTACTTCGCCGCCCGCGACGAGTCGGACTGGGTGCTGGTCACGGCGTTCACGCTGTGCGCCGTGGCGGTCGCGGCGCGGCTGGTCGGCGCGGTCTGGCCGGGGCGGCGCCGCTAGCAGGCGTGTGAGACGATGCCAACCGAGACGTTCCGCGAGCAGATCTCCCGCAACAAGCGCAACAGCATCCTGCTGATCCTGTTGTTCGTGATCTTCTTCGTCGGCATGGGGCTCCTGATCGGCTACGTGTGGGGCAGGGAGCGGACCTTCGCCGTCACGGTGGCCGTCATCGCGGGGCTCGTGGCGTTCTTCCTGACGCTGTTGAGCTACTACGGCGGCTCCAGCGCCCTGCTGGCGCTGAGCAAGGCCCGGGCGATCCGCAAGGCCGACGACCCGCAGCTCTTCAACGTGGTGGAGGAGATGTGCCTCGCCGGCGGGCTGCCCATGCCGCGGATCTACGTCATCGACGACACGGCCATGAACGCCTTCGCCACCGGGCGAGACCCCAAGCACGCCGTCGTGGCGATCACGACGGGCCTGCGCCAGCGGCTCAACCGCGACGAGCTCCAGGGCGTGATGGCCCACGAGCTGAGCCACGTCCGCCACCGGGACATCCTCTTCGGGATGCTGATGGCCGTCATGGTGGGCGTGCTGGTGATGCTGTGCGACGTGTTCCTGCGGAGCATGTGGTTCGGCGCGGGCCGGCGGCGCCGCAGCAGCAGCCGGCGCAGCGAGGGCGGCAACCCCGCCCAGCTCATCCTGCTCGTCGTGGCGATCCTTCTGGCCATCCTCGCGCCGATCCTCGCGCGGATCATCCACATGGCCATGAGCCGCCAGCGGGAGTACCTCGCCGACGCCGGCGCGGTCGAGCTG
>CAZXOC010000281.1:1215-9819 GCA_964642165.1 uncultured Planctomycetaceae bacterium
ACGATATACTCTTCGCCATGCTCATGGCCGTCATGGTCGGCGTGCTGGTTATGCTGTGCGACGTGTTCCTGCGGAGCCTGTGGTTCGGCGGCGGCCGGCGGCGGCGCCGCCGCCGCCAGGGCGGCGGAGGCGCCGCCCAGGCCGTCCTGCTGATCCTGGCCATCGTGCTGGCCATCCTGGCGCCGATCCTGGCCCGCATCATCCAGATGGCCATGAGCCGGCAGCGAGAGTACCTCGCCGACGCCTCCGCCGTCGAGCTCACCCGCAACCCCGACGGGCTGGCCGCCGCCCTGGCCAAGATCTCCAACGACCCGGAGGTCCTGGAGGTCGCCAACCGCGCCACCGCCCACCTGTACATCGTCCACCCCATCAAGAAGTTCGAGGCGCGGGCCTCCAGCATCTTCAGCACCCACCCGCCCATCAAGGACCGCATCCAGCGGCTGATGTCCCTGACGGTCTGACGCGCCCGGCGCCGCCCCGCGGCGAGCCGGGTGCCCCGCCCACCCGCAAAACGCCGATGAACCTCACATGCGCACAAGCCGGACTTCCGAGGCGGTGGGGTTCCTCTGCCGATGGTCCCTCCTGGCCGGCGCCGCCGCGGCGACCGTCCTGGTGGGCTGGGCCGCCGTCCGGGCGACGGCGGGCGTCGGCGAGGACGTTCGCGCGACGCTGGTCATGTCGGACTGGGTGGTTCGCCTGTCGCCGACGGCGCGCGAGACGGCCTACCTGCCGGGCTGCGTCCAGCCGCCCGTCGCTTCCGGCGCGCACGTGGCCCTCGCCGTCACCGAGGGGCGTCCGCTGACGATGGTCCGGGCCGACGGCGGGAACTGCCGGGCCGAGATCGACGACCCGCGCGAGGGCACCACTCGCGTGATCGTCCGCGGGCTGCCCTACAGCGCCCTGGCGTTCGAGGCCCCGCGGTGCCGGCTGCTGTGCCTCCCGCACGACACGCGCGTGTTCCTGGTCGACGCCCGACTGGCCCTGGCCCAACGGCGCGAGCACCTGGGCGGCTACCACGCCTGCCTCCGCGCCATGGACGCCCGCGGGCGGGCCGTCCTGTTCCACCCCGGGCCGCGGGGAGACTACTTCCGCTGCCTGCGGGCGCTGCGGGCGGCGGGCTCGGGGCGGGCGGTGCTGTATGCGGACGTTCGGCCGGGGCGGGCCTGCACCTTGCGGCGGGCGCGGCGGTCCCTGTGCCCGACGCGGCGCGCGCGGAAGCCCGACGCGGTCACGGCGGACGCCGAGCTGGCCCGCGCCGCCGCCGCGATGGGCCTGCCCACCCACCTGGTGGGCTGCGATCGCCGCCCGACGAAGGCGTCGGACCGACTGACGTGCTATCCCTCGCTGGGGAAGCTCAAAGTCTCGCTGTCGTCCCGGCCGATATCTCTAGTGAGATAGGCCGACGCTGGGGAATCTCGGCACGGAGGTGGCGCGATGGGCGATCGGTGGACATGGCTGTCGGTGCTGTGGGGCGGTCTGCTGCTGGCGGCGGGCTGCGAGGCGCAGCCGTCGGGGCCGCTGGGCGGGCTGCCTATGCATCACCTGGACTTCTCCACACCGCCGCCCGGCGGGCGCGGGCGGGGGCAACGGACGCGGTCCGGCGCCGAGGGAGCTCGCCAGGGTAAGCCCCGCGGCGGCCGCCCGTGGCGGCACATCGTCATCCACCACAGCGCGACCGACCGCGGCTCGGCGGCGCTGTTCGACAAGGCCCACCGCCGCCGCGGATGGGACGAGCTGGGCTACCACTTCGTGATCACGAACGGCCGCGGCGGGCCGGACGGACGCGTCGAGGTCGGCTCGCGCTGGACGAGCCAGAAGTGGGGCGCCCACACCGGCGGGACGCCTGGCAACGAGTACAACAACTTCGGCATCGGCATCTGCGTGGTGGGGGACTTCTCGAAGCGCCGCCCGTCGCGGGCGCAGCTCGACGCGCTTCGGCGGCTCGTGATGGCACTCGCCGCGCGGTACGATATCCCCGCGCGCAACGTCATCGGGCACCGCGACGCGCCGAAGGCCCACACCCGGTGCCCCGGCGCTCGCCTGCACGAGTACATCCACCGCACGCTGCGCCCGGAGCTGGCGCGCCGGGCGGCGACAGGGAAGTGATGCGGATCGGCCGAGACAGCCCGACGACGGTCCTGCCCGCCGCGACGCCGCGGCGCGAGCCCCACCGCCTCTGGGCTGCCTTCGCCGACGCCGCCGCGCTGATCCTCGTCATCGACCTGCTGCTCCAGGCGATCCCCGGGCACGGCTCGATCGGACCGATCTTCTTCCACCTGCCCGGCTGGGTGCCGCTGGGGCGTTTCTGGCCGGGGCTCCTCGGCCTGGCGGTCCTGCTTCGCTTCGGCCCGCTGGTGCGCGTGGCGATCGCCGTGGCGATGTGGAACGCCATCGTCTACCTCTCGCTGCTTCGGGCCGGGGCCCTTGCCGGCTGGGCGCTGCCGTTTTCCTACCTGCTGGTCCTGGCGCTGGTGCCGGCGCTGTTCGTTCGGCGACGGGCGCCCCTGGCGGCCATCCCGGCGGCGCTTCTGGTGTTGGCCCTGGCGCACATCCTGACGTTCGGTCACACCGACTACCGTCGCCCCGCCGACGCCATCGTCGTCTTCGGCGCGCGGGCCCACCGCGACGGCACGCCCTCCCAGGCCCTGTACGACCGGACGATGACGGGCATCGCCCTGTACCATGAAGGCTGGGCGGGCACGCTGATCTGCTCGGGCGGGCTCAACGAGCCGGACGTCATGAGGCGCCTGGCCCTCGAGCGCGGCGTGCCGCCCGGCGCCGTCGTGCTGGACCCCCGCGGCGTGAACACCGCCGCGACGCTGCGCTTCTGCCGCCGGCGCGGCGGGCGATTCCTCGCCGTCAGCCACTCCTTCCACAACGCCCGGATCAAGATGCTCGCCGAGCGCTTCGGCGCTCGCTGCTACACCGTGCCCGCCCGCGAACCCGTGCCCCTCACCTGGGAGCCGTACTTCGTCGCGCGGGAATGCGCGGCCCTGGCCGCTTACTACTTCGCCGTCCACTGACCCGCGCTTGACGGGCGGGCCGGTTTGTGCGACGAAGGCAGAACCGCATCCCCTTTGTACGCGTCTATTCGGTTAGACGACCACACGCCGAGAGGTTCGGCCGCGACGTCCCGGTGACGGCGGCTGTGCCGGAAGAGCGAGGAGAGCGACGAACCATGACACGCACCAAGCTGACCGTGCTGTTCCTTGTGACGTGCGGCGCGGGCCTTGCGCTCGCCATGGCGGCCGGGCCGGCCAATGAGGATGCCCGCCGCCAGAAGGCCCGGAAGCTGTATCGCGACGGCAACTTCAAGGAGGCGTACGACGCCTACGCCAAGCTGGCGCTCGGCGCCGGGACGGACAAGAAGCAGGTCGGCGAGGACCTGAACATGGGCGTCCACGCCCTCCAGCGCCTGAACCGCCGCAACGAGATCGACGCCTTCCGCGAGAAGGTCATCCAGGCCCACGGGACGAACTGGCGGCTGCTGTGGACGGCGGCGCAGTCGTACTTCGGCTCGACGCACTACGGCTTCATCATCAGCGGCGAGTACCACCGGGGGCCCCATCGCGGCGGCGGCAAGCAGGTCAGCAGCTACGAGCGAGACCGGGTCCGGGCCCTTCAGCTCATGGTCCAGGCGACGAAGCACATGCGGGGCGAGGGCGACCACAAGGCCCTCGGCTCGTTCCACGTGAACCTGGCCGGCATGCTGATGGGCCAGCGGGGCTACGGCGAGGCGTGGCGCCTCCAGTACAAGACCGACCTGACCAAGCTGCCCGACTACAAGGAGGGCCGCTACTACGGCTGGAGGCCCTACGGCGGGACCACCCGCGGCGCGCCCGTCGGCAAGGACGGCAAGCCCGTCTACCACAAGCGCCCGAAGAGCTGGGACGCCGCGAAGACCGACGGCGAGCGGTGGCGCTGGGCGCTGCTCCAGGCCGTCGAGCACGACGCCTCGATGCGCTCGCAGGTGAAACACCGGTTCGCCTCCTTCCTCCAGAACCAGTTCGGCGTCCAGACGATGGGGCGGTACGGGCGGTACTTCCACGGTTGGCGGCGGCAGCCGCGCGACGACGGCAAGAAGGATACCTCCGGCACGTACGAGCTGCACACGCTCGGCGAGGACGAGACCATCGCCCGCCTCGCCATCGGCATCCGCCGGTTCAAGCTGCCCGAGGAGTTCAACTTCCTGCGGATCTTCCAGGAGCTCGCCGAGGGCAACGACTCGTGGGCCCGCAGCGCCCTGGGCGTGCTGTGCACCACGTTCGAGAACCGCCGCCAGTACCCCAAGGCCGCCGACCACTGGCGCCGGAACATCCGGCGCTTCGGCGACACCAGCAACAAGAGCAAGGCCAAGCGGCTGGAGCAGATCGTCGGAAGCTGGGGGATCTTCGAGCCGATCGTGACGCAGCCTCGCGGCCGGGGCGCGACGGTGGAGTTCCGCTTCCGCAACGGCAAGCGCGTTCACCTGGAGGCGCACACGATCAAGGTCGAGCAGCTCCTGGCGGACGTGAAGGCCTACCTCAAGACCAACCCGCAGAAGCTCGACCGGAACCGGGCGCGGATCAGCAGCATCGGCTACCGCCTGATGCGGGTCGACGACAAGAAGTACGTCGACCGGAAGGTCGCCTCCTGGGACCTGGACCTCGAGCCCCGCCCGGCGCACTTCGACAAGCGGATCACGGTCACCACCCCCCTCCAGAAAGCCGGGGCGTACCTGCTGACGGCGAAGATGGCCGACGGCAACCTCAGCCGTATCATCCTGTGGCTCGCCGACACCGCCATCGTCAAGAAGCCGCTGGACAAGAAGACGTGGTACTACGTCGCCGACGCCGTCACGGGCCAGCCCGTCGCCCGGGCGAACGTGGAGTTCTTCGGCTGGCGGCAGAAGTACATCGGCACGCGGGGCCAGCGCCGCTACAACACCGAGACGCGGAACTTCGCCGAGTTCACCAACGCCGACGGGCAGATCACCCTCGACGCCCGGCAGATGCCCAACGGGTACCGGTGGGTGGCCATCGCCCGCACCGACGCGGGGCGCCTCGCGTACCTGGGCTTCAGCAACGTCTGGTACGGCAACTACTACGACCGCGAGTACAACCAGCGCAAGACGTTCGTGATGACGGACCGGCCGGTGTATCGGCCGAAGCAGAAGGTGCAGTTCAAGTTCTGGGTCAACTACGCCAAGTACGACCTGGAGGGCAAGAGCGCCTTCGCCGGGCAGAGCTTCACCGTTCGCATCCAGAACCCCAAGGGCGAGAAGGTCCTCGAGAAGACGCTGAAGGCGGACGACTTCGGCGGGGCGGCCGGCGAAATGGCCCTCAAGGAGGACGCCACGCTGGGGATGTACTCGATCCAGATCCGCCAGGGCAACCGCCACTACGGCGGGGGGCGGTTCCGCGTGGAGGAGTACAAGAAGCCGGAGTTCGAGGTGAAGATCGAGGCGCCCAAGGAGCCCGTCCAGCTCGGCGAGAAGATCACCGCCACCATCGAGGCGAAGTACTACTTCGGCGCGCCCGTCACCGAGGCGAAGGTCAAGTACAAGGTCCTCCGCACCGAGCACAGTGCCCGTTGGTACCCCTGGACCCGCTGGGACTGGCTCTTCGAGCCGGGCTACTGGTGGTACGGCTACGACTACGTCTGGTACCCCGGCTGGAAGCACTGGGGCGTCCGCCGGCCGATCTGGCCGTGGTGGGGCTGGCGCCCGACCCCGCAGCCGGAGGTCGTCGCCGAGAACGAGGTCGAGGTCGACAAGGACGGGAAGGTCAAGATCGTCATCGATACGGCGCTGGCCAAGGCCGTCCACGGCGACCGCGACCACAAGTACTCCATCACGGCCGAGGTGACCGACAAGAGCCGCCGCACCATCGTCGGCACGGGCGACGTGCTGGTCAGCCGCAAGCCGTTCAAGGTCTACGCGTGGGTTCATCGCGGCCACTACCGCGTCGGCGACGTGATCCAGGCGAGCTTCCAGGCGCGCCGTCTGGACGCCAAGGGCGTCAAGGGCACGGGGCGGCTCAAGCTGCTGAAGGTCACCTACCCGAAGGGCAAGCCCGTCGAGACGGAGGTGCAGAACTGGAAGCTGGACACCGACGAGGACGGCAAGGCGGCGCTCCAGGTGAAGGCCCACCGCGCGGGGCAGTACCGCCTGAGCTACACGGTCTCCGACGCGAAGAAGCACGCCATCGAGGGCGGGTACGTCTTCGTGGTCTGGGGCGAGGGCGACCGCGGCAGCGACTACCGCTTCAACGACGTGGAGGTGGTCGCCGACAAGAAGACGTACCAGCCGGGCGAGAAGGTCCGCCTGCGCGTCAATACCAGCCGCGTCGGGGCGACCGTGCTGCTGTTCGTCCGCCCGGCGAACGGGATCTACCTGGCGCCGAAGATGCTGCGCCTGAAGGGCCGCAGCGTCCAGGAGCAGGTCGCCGTCGTCAAGCGAGACATGCCCAACTTCTTCGTCGAGGCGCTGACGGTCGCGGACGGGAAGGTCTACCAGGAGGTGCGCCAGATCGTCGTCCCGCCGGAGAAGCGCGTCCTGGACGTGAAGGTCACGGCGACGAAGAAGGAGTACAAGCCCGGCGAGAAGGCGAAGGTGAGAATCCAGCTCGTCGAGGCGAACGGCGAGCCGTTCGAGGGCTCGACGGTGGTGACGATGTACGACAAGGCCGTCGAGTACATCTCCGGCGGCTCGAACGTCGCCAAGATCAAGGAGTTCTTCTGGAAGTGGAAGCGCAGCCACCGCCCCCGCCACGAGACCTCGCTGAGCAAGGGCAGCGGGAACCTGCTGAAGCCCGGCGAGATCGGCATGGGCTTCCTGGGCATCTTCGGCTACAGCGTGGCCGATGAGCCCGGCCCGAACGGCAGGGAGGCCATGCAGCAGAAGCAGAGGGCCTTCGGGGCCCGGGGCGGCGGCGGGCTCGAGATGGCCGCCGCCGAGGGGATGCCCGCGCCGTCGATGGCGCCCGCGCCCGGCAAGGGCATGGCCCGGCGCGCCAACGCCGCCAAGGCGGCGCCCGACAACGGCGGGGGCGCAGGTGCGGCGCCCGCGGTCCAGCCGACCGTCCGGACGAAGTTCGCCGACACCGCCTTCTGGGCGGCGGCGCTGACCACCGGCAAGGACGGCTTCGCGGAGATCGAGCTGACCATGCCCGAGAACCTCACCACCTGGAAGACGAAGGTCTGGGCGATGGGCTTCGGCACGCGCGTCGGCGAGGGCGACGTGGAGGTCCTCACGACCAAGAACCTCATCCTCCGCCTCCAGGCGCCGCGGTTCTTCGTGCAGACCGACGAGGTCGTGCTGTCGGCCAACGTCCACAACTACCTCAAGAAGGCCAAGCAGGTGGCCGTCTCGCTCGAGATCGGCGGCGGCTGCCTCGAGCCCATGCCCGGCGTCAAGTCCACGCAGACGGTCCAGGTGCCCGCCGGCGGCGAAAAGCGCGTCGACTGGCGCGTGAAGGTCACGAAGGAGGGCCAGGCCAAGATCACCATGAAGGCCCTGACCGACGAGGAGTCCGACGCCATGGCGATGGACTTCCCCGTCTACGTCCACGGGATGCTGAAGACCGACAGCTACTCCGGCGTGATCCGCCCGGATCAGAAGCGGGGCCGGTTCCAGATCACCGTCCCCGCCGAGCGCCGCCCGGAGCAGAGCCGCCTGGAGGTCCGCTACTCGCCGACGCTCGCCGGGGCGATGGTCGACGCGCTGCCGTACGTGGTGGAGTACCCCTACGGCTGCACCGAGCAGACGCTCAACCGCTTCCTGCCGACCGTCATCACGCAGAAGGTCCTGATCCGCATGGGCCTGGACCTCGACGACATCAAGAACAAGCGGACCAACCTCAACGCCCAGGAGATCGGCGACGACGTCAAGCGCGCCGGCGACTGGAAACGCCTGATCGGCAAGAAGCGCTGGAACGGCAAGAAGTGGGTGCCTCGCAATCCCGTCTTCGACCGGGCCGAGGTCCAGCGGATGGTGAAGCGCGGGTTGGAACGCCTGACCAACATGCAACTCTCCGACGGCGGGTGGGGCTGGTGGAGCGGCTGGGGCGAGCGGTCCTACCCGCACACGACGGCCGTCGTGGTCCACGGGCTCCAGATCGCCCGGGCGAACGACGTGGCCGTCGTGCCGGGGGTGATCCAGCGCGGCGTCGCGTGGCTGAAGCGCTACCAGGCCCAGCAGCTCCAGTACCTGATCAACTGGGAGCAAAACAAGAAGAACGTCCGCAAGAAGCAGTTCGCCGACAACCTCGACGCCCTGGTGTACATGGTGCTGGTGGACGAGAAGGCCGACAACCCGGAGATGCGCAAGCGGCTCTACCGCGACCGGAACCACATCAGCGTCTACGCCAAGGCGATGTTCGGCATCGCCTGCCACCACGTGGGCGACGTGGCGAAGCGCGACATGCTCAAGCGCAACGTCGAGCAGTACCTCCAGCAGGACGACGAGAACCAGTCGGCCTGGCTGAAGCTGCCCGGCGGGTGGTGGTGGCGCTGGTACGGCAGCGAGATGGAGGCCCACGCCTTCTACCTGAGGCTGCTGTGCCTGACCGAGCCGAAGAGCGCCAAGGCCTCCCGCCTGGTGAAGTACCTCATCAACAACCGGCG
>CAZXOC010000282.1:0-9665 GCA_964642165.1 uncultured Planctomycetaceae bacterium
GCCAGGCCTTGCGGAGGATCGACCCGCTGTGGGATGTGCTGTTTCCGGCCGAGCGGGAGCGGATCGTGCGACTCCTGGTCGAGGACATCATCGTGACCACCAGCGGCATCGACATCCGGTTCCGGACGAACGGCATCGAGCAGATCGTCAACGAAGTCCAGCCACGGGAGGTAGTGGGAGCATGAGAGACACGAGCGTGATCGAGAAGGAGCAACGGCGCAACTACCCAGCCCTTACGGTTCGCAAGGATCGCGGTGCCGTGGTCGTGCACGTCCCCGTGCGGTACCACCGGCGGAACGGCAGGCAAATGCTGTTGACGCCCGAGGACCATCAGTGGAGGCCCGAGCGAACGGCCAACCAGACGCTTGTCGAGGCCATCGCCAAGGCCCACCGCTGGCAGGCTTGTGCGCCATAGCCGCAAGGCGACGGCGGAAGCAGATCGAATCTCGCGAGTACAGCGGCGTCGAAGACCTCGCCCAAGCTCTCGGCGTTGACCGGACGTACGTCGGCCGCATTCTCCAGTTAACGAGTCTGGCGCCCGACATCATCGAGGCCATTCTGCGGGGTGATGAGCCAACCGGCACCAGCCTGCGGAAGCTGCAGAAGAACTTGCCGGTGTCCTGGCGGGAGCAACGGAAACAGTGGGGCCGAGAATCCTAACGGGCCGGCTCAGGAGCGACGCGCCAGCCGCGTCTCCCTGGAGCCGGATGTTATGGCATGAGGCCAGTTGTCCTCACGTATCAATGAATTCAGTTCCAAAAAAGTCCTGGAGCCTCTGTCGAACCTGCCGTTTGCAGAGCCTAAATCCGCCTTCCCTCCGAAAGAGGGATTCGTTTTTGAATCCCCTCTTCTCGGCTTCGGTTATCCCAGCGGCCTCAGTGTAAAGCTCGTATTCTTCCCTAAACCGATTTACGTTGTGCCACAGCTTGCCGCAGGGATCAGGCTTGTTACCTTTCCGGAGATCGTCAAAAAGGTCCTTTTCAAGACCTTCCTTGGATACCATCCAGAGTCGGTCTGCCTCACGGAGAAGGCAAGCCAGATCGTTTTCAAGGGGGATCAAGTGCGATCTGTCATATGGCCGGTTGATCTCCTGCCGCAATTCCGCGATCGAGGGCTTGTCGTGTTTTTCGATACAGAATGCAATGTCTTCGATGTCATCCTTGCTGACGATTGCTTTGGTTTGGTTCAGCTCCGGAAGAATGGTACGCGCAATACTTGCTCCTTCCTGCATGTGGGCATCCCTATACTCTTCTGCCTTCGCACTTAGCGCGTCGATCTCCTCTTCGATCTCTTCCTTATTCTTCTTCTGCTTCTCCAATTCTTCACGCCTGTCTTTGATGTCGCTGGTCTTGATTTTCTTGAGATTCGGGTCGACAAGTCCGTTGCCCACATCGTGAAGCAGAGCCAAGATAGCAGCCTTCTTGTAGAGCGGGTAGTCTGAAGTGTGGTCGAGGTGCAAAATGTCAAGGGCGTTTTCCACGGTCTGAAAACTGTGATGGACTGGGTTGGCAGCCATGCCAGCGACGAAGAGGGGGAACGCCAGCTCGCTAAGTTGATTCAATATAGATTTCAGTTCGTCTTTATCGGTTGGGTCCGCAAGTGGCAGGGAGTCGATGCGCTTCCAGATACGGCCGCAAATCTCGTAGGTTAGCTGCAGTTGCATCAGAGGCCAGAGTGCAAGGTGCTTGGGTTTCATTGCGGTAAGTCTGTATCTGGTCTGCTTCGCGAAAGTGGCTGCATAGCGGCCAATGGTGTCGCAGATACTTGGATGAAAGATAGCAGCCATTTGTGGACCTCCCTTTCTGCCTTTAGCCCTAACGCTCGCGCTAAGCCGCGACGCATTGGCCGGGAGCAAGGTCCCCGGAATCGGGACATGAACCGAATAAAAGGGCGATGGCGAACGGGGCAAGCATGTATCCGACCTTTCCGCTTTCACTGTCCGCGGAGGACCATCGTCAGCAGTTCACCTGATTATGCCATTCTCTCGCGGTCCGTCAAGCAGACTGGTAGCGGACCAACCCCCTGTCGGAGCCGTCGAGCCGTGTCGAAGCCCGCGTCCGCGGGCTCGGCGTTTGCCGGCCGAGCCGTGAGCGAGTCAGATTCCCACGATGGCACCGGTGCCATCGACCTCTTGGTTGAGGACACGAAACGCCCTCACGTGAGGCTCATATGAGGCTCATGGCACCGCGCGAGGCTCACGGGACGATGGTTTGCGAGCGCTCCTCTACTGGCAAAGCGGCCGGAACACTCGGAATCGGCCCTTGTTGTAACGGGAGTTGTCGAAGGCAGATGCATCACGGGACTCACTTGGGGGTGTATCACGCGATTCTGAGAGGCAGAGACGATCTCGAGGCTCTACCGGGCAGATCAGACCGTCCGCGTATCACGCGATTGGCGGCATCCGCAGGGCGGCCCGACGCGCAAAGGTCTTTACGGCATAGGGATATACGAAAGGCCCGCTGCCAGTCGGCAACGGGCCTTGTTCGCGATCGAGACGGGTTGTCAGACCCGTCCACTGGAGGCGACAGGGATCGAACCTGCGTCTCAGCGCACGCGATCGATGACGCTCATTGTGCCCTCTCATCCTTCTCGGTCTGGGCGGCTGGGTGGCTCGCCGGCCTCGCGGGCGTGGCTGCCGACAGTCGCCCCCGCTCGGCGACTCCCGGAAGCGGCGCGGGCTCCGTGGCGCAGCGGCGAGATCGAGCCTCACCGCAGCGCCGTCGCGATGACAAAGCCCCACCGCGGCACGGATCGCAGCAAACTCCTTGTTGAAAAGAGGCTTACGGGCGAGTCGCCGGGCGAGTCGGGCGGACGGCAGGCCGATTGTCCAAAATGGGGCTCAATGTCCAAAATCTGTACAAAGCTAAATGCTGTACTGGAAATAGCTTAGGCCAATTCGGGGCCTCCGGACAGGCCTCAGGATTGGACACTTTTGACACACAAGTTCGAGACTTACGAGCGTTTCGCGGGGTGCCGGCAGGGCCCGCGAGAACCTCGCCCGCAGGCCCGAAAAGTGTCGCGCAACGGCGCGCTCGCAGGCCGCGGGGCCGGCAACAGGCCTCCCGCACGGCCCGGCTACTTGCCGGCGGGGGCGGGGAGCTTGTCCATCCCCACCTTCCCCTCGGGCAGCTTGATCGTCGCCTCGCCCTTCAGGTACCCGTGCCGGGTGAGGAAGCGATCGGTGAGGTACGTGGTGCGCTGGAGCCACGGGGGTCGGTTGAAGAAGCCGTGCCCCACGCCCGGGGCGACGTGGACGTCGGCCTCCAGTCCCAGCGCCTTGCCCTTCTTGAGGTACGCCCTGGCGTGCTGGAGGAAGCGGTCCTTCTCGCCGTAGTACATGATCGCCGGCGGCACGGCCTTCGTGAGGTGGTCGTTCGGGGAGATCCTCCTGGCCTTCTCGGCCGAACCGGCGCGCTCGGCGATGGCGGGGTTGGCCAGGCTCAGCACGGGGTTGTAGAGCACGAGCAGGTTCGGCCGGGCCGAGACCTTCATGTCCTCGCCCTTGGCGTCGAGCCCTTCGACGACGGCCGTGCAGGCCGCCATGTGCCCCCCCGCCGAGCCGCCCGAGGCGCAGATTCGCTGCGGGTCGACGCCGAGCTTGGCGGCGCGGGCGCGGAGCCACCGGATGGCGCTGAGGGCGTCCTCGACACACTCGAGGGGCGTGGTCTTGTGGCGGCTCAGCACGCGGTAGTCGGCCCGCGCGGTCACCAGCCCGCGCCCCGCGAGGTACTTCGCCTGCGGGTCGAATTGCCGCACGGTCCCGCCGCGCCAGCCGCCGCCGAAGAAGAACACGACCGCCGGGCGCTTGTCGGCCGCCTTCCAGCCCTTGGGGTAGTACACGTGCATCGCCAGCTCGCCCTGCGGCGCCTTCTTGTAGGTGAACGTCTCGGCCCGAACGCCCTCGGGCATGGGCCAGTCGGCCGGCTCGACGCCGCAGGCGACGGCGGCGAGCAGAAGGACGGCGGCAACGGGGATCATCGCGTGGATCATCATTGGCTCCTTCTCTCGCAGGGGTCTTCTCCCTGCCTTGGTTCTCAGGTCAGCATCTCCTCGATGCTCGCCCGGATGGCCTCTTCCTGCAAGCGCCGCTGCAGGTCGGGTGGGGTGCGGGGGCTGTTGTTCTGCACCTCCACGGTGATCGTCGGCGTCGAGGTGTAGACGTCGGTCCAGCACGCGCGGAAGTAGCGAAGCTGGTCCTCGCCGTAGCCCAGCGGGCGGGGCTCGGGCGCGGGGTTCGCCCCGCAGGAGCGCCACGCCCGGAGGACGGCCCGGCCCCAGCGCTCGTTGCAGCCGCGGATCTCCGCCGGCAGGTCGGCCTGGAGGAACGGCAGGAGGATCATCGCGTTGTGGTCGGACCGCTCGAACTCCGTCTGGTGAAGGCTCAGCAGGCGGTCGGGCGGCCCGTCGTCGATCACGGCGCGGAGGAGCTGGAAGTACGTGCTCCGGCGATCTCGGTTGGGCTCGACGAACTCGCTCTCGCTGATCTGGTCGTAGACGATACCGATCGTGGCGGGCCGCTGGTCGTTCAGGCTCCAGCGCCCCTGGCGCGGGAATCGCTCGCCCGCCGGCGTGGTGCCGAAGGCGATCTTCAGGAACTCGTCGTTCGTGTACTTCGAGCCGTCCCAGCAGTCCACGGGCGCCTTGGCGCGCCCGAACGGGTTGCCGTCCGGGATGAGCGTGATCTCCGCCTCGCGCAGGGTGCGCTCGCGGTCGAAGGCGGCCGGTTCGCCGTCGATGTCCGCGCCGGTGAGCAGTTGCTGGAGGAAGCTCATCATGCCCGCCGTCGCCGCGGGCTCGTGCGCGTGTGGCTGGGCGACGAGCAGTCGCCGTTTCCTGCCCGTTGCCTCGGCGTCCGTGACGGTGACGGCGTAGGCGGCGAGGCCCGTGAACGTCTCCCGCCGCCGCAGGCGCACCAGGCGTGGATGCGCTTTGGCCCATGCCAGGATCCGCGGTTCGGTCTGCTCGGGTTTCGCCAACCAGCTTCCCATCCGCAGTTCCCTGTTCCCGAGGCCCAGCCATTCGAATGGCTGGGCTTCTGCGCGCCCTACCTGTCCCTGCTCGGGTTCCGGTCGGACAGCCGACCGGACGCCTCCAGGCGGGGGCTGTGCTCGCCCGAGAGGCGGAGGGTCAGGCGGTCGCTCACGTCGGGGCCCTCGACGTCGACGTTCAGGCCTTCCTTGGTCTCCGCGCCCCCTCGCAGCCTCAGGCCGGGGGCCTTGCGGCCCTCGAACGGCTCGTGCAGCGAGATGAAGCTCGTCGTGGCGGCCCGGCGTGTGACGATGAGCGTCACGCCGCCGACCTCGCTGGGCACCTCGACGGTGACCTTCTTCCTGCCCTCGCGTCGGCTGACGAGCGGCTGGGGCGTGTCGGCCACGTAGACCGTCGTGCCCGCGGCGCCGAGCATGCTCACGCGGACGCCGATGCGGCGGTCGTACCAGCTTCTCGGCAGCTTCGCCTTCGAGGCCTCGTCGAGCGCGCAGAGCTGGTCGATCGTGACGGACCAGGGCTTCGCGCCGACGCGGAGCACGCGGACGTTCCTGAGGGGCGTGAGCTTCCCGGGCAGCTTGCCCGGCTGCCACGGCCGGCCGTCCGCGCGCATCCTGCCGAGGGCGTGGAGGATCCAGGTGTAGTCGTGCGGCTCCTTCGAGGCGAGGCGCGTGATGTCCGCCAGGTGCCGCGGCGTGAGCGTCAACCCGCGCACCAGCGCCACGCCCGGGTAGACCCTCTCGCTCGCCGCGGCGACGGACCGGTAGCCGCCAGCGGAGGCGAGGTGGCAGCGGGTCTCGTCGGTGAACTTCGGCTCGGCGTAGTCGACCGTCACGCCGCAGTGGCTCTGGATGCTCCGCGACCAGCCGCTGGCGTAGCCGGGCCAGACCTGGCGGTTCAGGTAGATCGGGCGGTTGAAGGCGTAGAAGCCCAGCAGGGCGAAGGCGTCGTGAACGTTGTGGGCGTAGTTGCTGCCCAGGCGCATGGCGACGGCCGGGGCGGAGGATTCCCAGTACGCCGGCGATTCATCCGCCCGAAGCATGGCGATGCCGCGCTCGGGCCAGACGGCCGACGGGGCCGGCGGCGGCTCGACCTTCGCCGGGTCGATCGCCTCCAGGTCGAACCACAGCGACGGCACGTAGAGCTCCTCGCCCGGCGGGCGCATCTGCGCCAGGAAGTACGCGTAGCCGTCCTCCGGCCAGCGCTTGGCGGCCAGCTCGAACCACAGGGGGATCTGCATCTTCGGCGTGAAGTTCCCGTAGCCGTCCCACTGGGGGTTGCGCCCGCGGATCTGTCCGCCCCACGCGCCGTGCGCCCGCCAGCGGAGGTTGCCGCCGAACCACTCGTCCCCCCGCCGAACGTAGCCGCCGACGATGCTGTGCTGGAACGCCGGGCTGGGCAGGCTGTGCGCCTGGCTGGAGCCGGTCTGGCGCAGGTCGCCCATGGTGACCATGGGGTATTGCGGGCGGTCCGTGCCGACGTCGATCCGCGGGTAGCCCAGGTGGAGCAGGCTGCGGATGTGCCCGCGCATGGTGGCCCGTCCTGAGCCCGTCGAAGGGCCGCGATAGCCGAAGCCCAGCTCGCCCAGCCCCAGGTGCTCGGCGGCGAGGCAGTACATCAGCATCGCGCCGGGCGTCGCGCCCATCTTGCTGAACTCCTCGCTGTAGAAGCCGACGTCGCAGAGGTAGCGGTCGAAGTACCACTTCCACGAGCCGTAGTGCGCCCAGGTCTTGCGAATCAGCTCCTCGTCGCGCAGCGCCAGCGCGAAGAGGTTCGCGCTGACCTTCCGCGGCCAGATGATGTTCGGCAGCCAGTTCGTCCGCGTGTACTTGCGGGCGTCGTAGCGGGAGTAGTTGGCCGAGTCGTTGAAGATCTTCGGGTTGAAGACGGCGTTATCGAAGACGGCATTACGGATGTAGATGCGGGCCATCTTCTCGAAGGCGGCCCGCTCGGCCGCGGACAGGCGGTCGTACAGCAGGTCGTAGCGCAGGATGGTCATCCACTGCGCCCCGCCGCGCGGGATGGGACTCCGGACGACCCGCAGGAGCTCCTTCTTCTGGGCCTCGGCGAGCTTCGCCTCGTCGGTGACGGCGAAGAGCAGCAGCTCCTTCGCCGCCCGGGCCCTGGACTTGCGATCTGCGGCGTCCGTCTTCAGCCGCTCGAAGGCCGCCCTGGCGTGCGGGTCGGTCTTCACGCGCCGTCGCAGGTCGGCGAGCTCCTGCCGCGTCCAGAACATGAAAGGGTGGTCGACGGCCCCGCGCCCGGCCGCCGGAGCGGCACCCGATGTGCCTGCCGTGGCCCAGATCATCAGCAGCAGGGGCGTTCTGCGCGACATACGGGGTTCTCCCTTGACCGCGGCTGCGCGCGACGGGACGCCGGTGTTCGGCCCGGGCAAGGGATCTGCGTTCCATGAGAGCCGTGCGTTCGCGCGCCACTATACCGCCGCGCCGAGAGGCGCACAACGATCCGTGAGCGGGGCGCCGGGCTGTCACCAGACCTTTGCGAGGCGGGGATAGTTCGTCTTGACCAGTTGGTTCAGCTCGCCCTCGGTGACCTGGCTCTTTGCCGCCGCCGCCCTGATGCGGCGATGGTGCGTTGCCACAAGAGTGGCCCTGAGCGCGCGGGCGCGAGCGAAACTGATGAGCCTGCGGATCCCCTCATAGGTGGCCGCAAAGAACAGCGCCGTCAGCGGTGTCGCGATCCAGTGGAAGCCATTCGAGTACACGAACAGGCCAAAAACCGCCACGAAGGCTATCCCCAGCTTGTTGACGTGCGTGTTCGTCTTGGCGTGGACATGCACCTCGTGCTGGGCATCCTGGAGGAGCTTCAGCAACTCGTAGTTGTTCCTGACCGTCAGGCCGGTCGAGAGGACGGAGCCGCATGCCGGGCACTTGGGCGCCTCGTCGGCCCCGGCCTCAGGAGGCCGGCACCGCGCCCCACAATGGCCGCACCGCGCGGGACTCGCAGGCGCGGGTCGGGCGCCCGCGCCGATCGGGTGGAACTCCGACCGTGTGTTGGTCATATCGATGATCTCCTCCATCTCACCAGATCGGACCCAGGAACTGGCAACTGGCTTTGATGAGCCCAGCCAGTTCGTCCCCGGAGACGTTCGCCAGGGCCGCCAGCCTGTTGATGGGGTCGCGATGTTTCCGATCCACGGCCGCCTTGGCGGCCAGCCTTCCGCCGCCCACCCCAAGCACGAGCAGCGGCATATCGATCACCCAGGCGATGCCGAAGCTCTTCAGGAAGCTCCAGTCCAGGCCCAGGTAGAAGTAAAGGACCAGGGGGATGAGGAGAAGGCCGCAACAGCTCAACGGCAGGAGGAGGATGGGGGCCGTGTGTTCGTCGGCCTTCTTGAGAAGCTCATCGAGCTGCCTCCGCGCGCGGACCAGGTCGAGCACCTCGAACTCCTCCCCGCACGACTGACATCTCCGGAAGCTGCCCACCTCGTCGGAAGTGAAGTCGAAGAATTGCAAGCAGTTGGGACAGCGAGCGGTATACGTCTTGGCGTCCTTTGGGCGCTTCGTCGGGCGGGGGGGCGCCGCCGCGCTGACCTGCCCTTCGGCGAGGAATTCCTCCATGGAGGTCGAAAGCAGGCCGGCGTCTTCTCGCGGGCGCACCGGCGAAGGCGGCTCGCAGGGGGCAAGCCCGCCGGCGGCGTCCCTGGGCTCCTCGAGCAGGGGCTGCCCGACGCCGGCGCCGCCCCGGACGGTCGTGCTGCGCGCGGGCCGCACGAGATCGGTCAGGACCTCCCGGACGAGAGGTTCGATCCGCGACGTTTCCGGCGCGCCCCCGCGGTCCGTTGTCAAGGAGAACCCGCCAAGGTCCGGTTTGAGGACGAACGACGAGCCGGCGAAGCGGCCGATCGCTCGCTCGAGCTGCGGCTCGGCGTTCAGCGTGTCGATGATGTCCTCAACGACGTCCAGCCGGAGCGCGGCCCAGTACGGGCTGGCCTTGACGGCGGCGGGCGGTTGGCCTCCGGGCGCAGCGGACCCGGCGGAGTCGCCCGGCTGAAACTCCGGCAGCGGGACCGGAATACTCGTCTCCTCCGAGACGGCCTGCCGGACCGGTGCGGGGCCGATCGATGGCGCGCCGGGCCGGATCGGCCCCGGGGGCGGCACGGTCTCCCCGGGAAGCGTCGAGACTGATCCGCGGCGAGGCTCCGGGAACGCCGCCGGGGCGTTTCTCCATCCTGGTGTTTCCGGAGGCATGGCACTTGCCCTTTCCGCTCAAGGTGACTGCCGGGGGCCCCGGAGCGGCGCGACGCCGGCCGAGAGGCCCCGGCGCTTCCTTGTCATAGCTCCAGTTCCCACATCGTGTCGCTCAAGGTCTTGCTGAAACACTTGAGCTGGCCGTCGCTGAGGGGGACCCTTCCGGTGTCCTCGATGGCCAGGCGTCCCCCGACCGACACGATCCGCAGGGAGGCGCTGACCGGATGGCCGAAGATCTTCCCCAAGTACGGGTCGCCGTTGAGACGGCGGATGATCTCTTTCAACTTGCCCAGATCGGCGCCTGTCCCGTCCACGAAGTAGGTGTGCTGACTCATGGTCGTCCTTCTCCTGCGCCCGTCGGCGGTGGCGTCTCCGCGCATCCCGTCACGCGGAGGTCGTCGGCTGGGGCGTTGGGCATCTCTCGGGTGGGAATGCGAACTGCTCGTTCGTGCTTGCCCCCGGGATAGA
>CAZXOC010000283.1:0-1574 GCA_964642165.1 uncultured Planctomycetaceae bacterium
AGCGAGATCCCGGTTCTGCTCGGCGACGTCGTGGTGTCCGCCATACGCTTCCGTGGGCGGAACCTGCTGTTTAACGGCGGCCCCATGGCCCGTTCCACGCCCGCCGGCGAGCTGACGTGCACGGTGTTTCCGTGGAACGACGGCGATAGCGGCACACCGGACAGCCCCGTCGACGACCCGGTGGCCGCATTGCGGTTGGTCAACGGCCGTCTGGCGAATCAGGAGACGGCCTGGGCCAAGGCCGGCCGCGTGGACAAGGCCGAGGTGCTCGTGCAGTTCAAATCGCCCCGGAGGCTCTCGGCCATCGCCATCTACGAAGACGCCTCCGGGCCGGTGCCCAGCGGTGACCGGGTGCGCGAACGCACGGCGATGCGTTACGGCCTCGACGTCCGCAACGCCGTCAACGGCCAGTGGTCGCGCCTGGGCCGCGTCGTCGACAACACGCAGCTCGTCAACATCCTCGTGTGCCCGTCGTTTCCCGTCGACCGAATCCGCTATACCTGGGCGGGGCGGCACGACCAGGACCAGGGCCGCACCGACGGCGCCGTGCGCATGGCGCAGATCGAGGCCTATATGGCCGCCGATGCCCTCGACATCGAGGATCTGCTTAGAACGCCGGAAGATGACGGCCTGGGTCTGGAATGACCCCTCGGCGGCAGCAAGAAAGGTGAACGTATGGGTTCGCGACAGTTCATGGCCGTGCTGCTCGGTCTGGCGACGCTGCTGGCGAACGCCACGGGCGTTCTGGCGGACAACGACCCGAATGCGAGGTTTCACGGCGCCCCGTCCCACAACCTGGCCGTGAAGAACGTCCGATGGGAACACGCCACCAAGGAGTACAGCCATGTGACGTTCGACCTGTCCTGGTCCTTCTCCTGGCGGGCGGCGTGGGCGGAGCCGGCCAAGACCAGCGTCACCGGCCGGGATGTGCGGGTCGAGAACTGGGACGCGGCCTGGGTGTTCGTGAAGTACCTCCCCGAGAAGGACAACAAGGAGAGCATCGAGCGCAACCACTGGCGGCACGCGACGCTCTCGACCGACGCGGCCGATCATGTCATGCCCGCCGGGGCGACGAGCACCGTCGGCCTGACCGACGACGGGAAACGCGGCGTCGGAGTCTTCATCTACCGCGACGCGGTCGGGCACGGCGCGAACGACTTCAGGGGCGTCAAGCTGCGCTGGCTGCACGGTTCGGACAAGGTGGACCCGGCCAAGGCCGCCGTGAAGGTGTATGCCCTGGCGATGGTGTACGTGCCGGAGGGCCCGTTCAAGGCCGGTTCGGGCATCGCCGTGCCGATCAGCAGGTTCCGGGACGGTCCGACACGACCGATCGTGGGCGGCCCCCTGCCGGGCAAGCTCCCTGAGTGGCCGGCGGGCTGCTTCGGCGCGTTCACCGACGGCGCGTGGCGCGGCGGGGAGCCGACGATTCCGTTCCTGGTGGACGCCGAATGGAGCGGCCCGGTCGCCGAGAGATCCCGCGCCCGCCGCATTGGGCCCCGGCCGGGCCTGCTTTGGGGGAACCTCGTCTACGACTTCCACAACCGTGGGCTCTCGGCCGGATTCGGCTCGATGGC
>CAZXOC010000283.1:1674-9648 GCA_964642165.1 uncultured Planctomycetaceae bacterium
GGGGCCCGGGTACCGCCCACACACCATTGAGGAATGGGACGGCCATACGATCACTTGCTCGAGCGACAAAGTGCCCAGGATCCCGATATCGGTGGATGCGATCGCGGGCGATAGGCTGGGCGCGGGTGTGGGCCAGGACGCTGACGTTCTCGATGGCCTCATCAGGGACGCGATAGCGGATGAGAGGGGGAAGAACAAGCCCAAGCAGCCCCCTGTCTTCACGGCCCGGCTGCCGGATCGGCCGTGCGGCTGGATCGCCTGGGTGGACGGTTTCGCGTATGCCGTCTGGGCGGGGCTGCGCCCGATGACGGAGTTGGAGTACGAGAAAGCCCGGCGGGGCCCCGTCGACCCTATGCGCAAGAAACTCGCCTTGAGGCGCGCGGGCCCCAACACCCCCGTCCGCGGAACCTGGGACGTCTTGACAGCGACGTACTGGGGCGGTTGGGGCCTCGGGGGGACGCCTGTCACCGTGGGGTCCTCGGTAGGGCGCGCCTTCCGAGGCACGCACGGCGACGGAAACACGCCCGCCGCTGCCCCCGGCGCGCCTCTCCGGCGGACAGGCTACAGGTACGACCCCGACTCCGGGTTCGACACGGCGCCCGCCGATTGGCCAAGAGGCGTCGAGGGAGGCAAGGAAGGGGTCGGGGGGCGAGCCTACATCGGAAGGCGTCCCTATCGTCTCCCGAGAACGCGCTTCGGATGCGGGCGCACGGCCCCGGGCGCGCACAAGCCGATGTCCGCGAGAACGCGACCGTCACCGCAAGCCGCCGCGAAGACGCACCTGCCGGCCGATCTGCCGATCGAAGCACCCCCGGCCGACGCCATCAAGGTCACGAACGTTGAGTGGGAGGCGGGCACGGAAGGACACAGCTTCGTGAAGTTCGACCTCGCATGGAAGGGCGCCTGGCGAGCGGCGTGGACGGAGCCCGCCGAGAAGAACGTCACCGGCAGACCCATGAAGATCGAGAGTTGGGACGCAGCCTGGATGTTCGTCAAGTTCGGCAGCCCTGATGCCGACGGTTCGTCGCACGCGACACTCGCCGTCGACAGCGACGACCACGAGGTTCCCGCCGGGGCGGCGCTGGACGTCGGCCTCAGCGACGACGGCCGGAAGGGCCTGGGGGTGTTCATCCACCGCAGCGCGGCCGGCAGCGGTCCGCTGACGTTCCGCAACGTCAAGCTGCGCTGGCTCCACGGCGCCGACCGGGCCGACCCACGCAAGGTGAAGCCAGCGGTGCACGCCATCGCGATGGTCTACGTGGCCGAGGGGCCCTTCAAGTCCAAGAGCCTCCTGCATCAGCCCGTGGATCCCTCCACGAAGACGGTCGCCACGCCGCACCATCCCCTGACGCTGATCAGCACGGCGGATGCAACGGCCCCGGGCGGCTACTACCGGTCCGCCGGCGCCAACGTGCCGGCACATGCCGCCTGGCCCAACGGGTACCGGCCGTTCTACTGCATGAAACGCCCGATCAGCCAGGGGCAGTTCGTGGCGTTCCTCAACTCCATGAAGGGCGTGTCCTACAACGCCAGGCTGTACCAGGTGATGCCGGGCGAGACCTCCAGGCCCAACAACGCCAAGCTGCACTACGGGAGGTTCTACGGCCTCAGCGGCTACACCATCAGGAGCGACGCGGCCGGGACGTTCACGGCCGACGCGCTGGATAGGCACTGCAACTTCCTGTCCTGGCCGGACATCCAGTCGTATGCGGCCTGGGCGGCCCTGCGCCCGCCGACGGCCCTGGAATACGAGAAGGCCTGCCGGGGGCCCCGCGACTTCCGTCGGGAGCAGGACGCTTGGGCTCAAGGCGCGTGCGCGCCGGCGGCGGCCCTGCCCGCCCCCGCCGCCGGGGCGTCCTACTGGGGCATCCGCGGGCTGAGCCTCGGCGGCTGCGTTCACGAATGGCCGGGCACGATCGGCAACGGCATCAAGGAGTTGGCTCTCGATTTCAAGGGAACGCACGGCAGCGGGGCGCCGGAGTCGCCGCCGGACTGGCCCTCGAGCACTGCCTTCGGTGAATGGTTCTACATGAGCTGGGAGTCCGGCGGGGGGACCATGGGCTTCCGGAACATCGGCATCTGGGTCAATCCGTTGGATATGGGCCGCATGAGAGACATCTGGATGGCCATCGACGCCGACCGGACCGGCCGGTACGGCGCCCGCGCCGTTCGTACGGCGCCCTGAAGCGGAGCCTGTCCCGGCCACGCCGTTGGGCCCGCCTGACGGATCGCAACACGGCCCACGCGGGGATGGGAAGACAGGTACGCACCAAGGCACACGGCAATGCAAGGAACGAACTCCTTGCGGGAAACTCGGCGAGAGAGCGAAGAATGGGAAACAGGCTTATGGTGATGATGTTCGGCCTGGTGTCGGCGGCTGCGGCCGACTCGAACGCCGTGCCAGCGGCGGAAGACCACGGCTATCGGGCGGAGGACCTGGATCGGGACATGGTCCACGTACCCGGCGGGGAGTTCCAGTACGGCATGACGCGCCAGGAGAGGCTGCGCGCGGCCAAGGTCGCCGGCGTACATCCGGACCAGTTGCGGGATCACCCGGATCGGCGCACGCTGAAGCTGAAGGACTTCTGGATCGACAGGTACCCCGTGACGCGCGGCCAGTTCGCGCGCTTCCTGAAGGCCACGGGCCACGAGATCGTGCGGAATGGCTGGGTGGTGGGCTGGCGTGAACTGACCAAGTCCTGGCCGCCGGACCGGCCCGGCGGGAAGGCCCTGCCGATGATCGGCGTCAACGCCGGCGACGCCGAGGCGTATGCCCGCTGGGCGGGCAAGCGGCTGCCCACCGAGGCCGAATGGGAACTGGCGGCCCGGGGGTCCGACGGCCGGTGCTATCCATGGGGCAACGAGCCCTCTGCAGAGGCCTGCTACGAGGGGCGGGGGGACATCCCCTTCTCCGCCAGCTTCCCGGTCGGGTCCTGGCCGAAGGGCGCCAGCCCCTGCGGCGCGATGGACATGGTGGGGCTCGTCTGCCAATACGTGCGCACGATTGAGGGCGCCCAAACCCACATCCTGGCCGGGTCCAGCATATTCCATACCCAGCCGTACTCCCGGATGGTCACGGCCCGGTTCGGCTGGGTGCCGGGCATGCGGAACTACGTCTCGGGCTTCCGCTGCGCGTCGGATGCGCCGCCGGCCGGGGGTGCGGCCGTTGCGCCGTACCGCCCGCCACCGCGCGTGCTGCCACCGACGCTGGCGATCCGCCGCGATCTCTACTCGAAGAAGCCCATCACGCTGCACGGGACGGAGACCTGCACCCTCGAGATCCGCGTGCCCTGGTTCCCGCAAAGCGTCTGGCTGCTCGATGTGCCCGAGATCCCGTTCGGGCCCTTCGTGGGCGCGAACCGCTGGCCGGCCGCGGGGACCGCCGTGAAATGGGACATCGCCCCGGACAGGCAGCGCGCGGCCTACGTGCGCGAGAGGGGCAAGCAGCGGTTCGCCTTCGAGGCCCGGGTGGACGGAAACCGCGTGCGGTTCCGGTTCGACACCCGCGGTATTCCACACAGCCGGGAGATCCTCCAGCACTGCTGCCTGAAGACCATCAGCCCCTTCTTCTCCAGCCAGGAGCGGATGGTCCAGGGCATCCTCGTCGAGGGCGGCAAGATGCTCCGCGTGGCCGACATGCCGGTCGGTTTCCGGCCCAACGCGGAAGGCCCCCTTCGTCGTGATGCCCGCCAGCCTTTCTACTGGGCGGTGGACAGCGCCGCGCCGGCCGTCAGCCACGCGGTCCTGCGTTCCTACGACGGCACGGCCTTTGTGGCCCGTGTGGGACCTGCCCCATGCTGGGCCTGGGGCAACAGCTCCATCCCCTGCACGCACCTGGTCAACCGCAAGCCGTCCGACGTGAAGCTGGGACAGGTCGTCTTTTTCATCGGGCCGGCATCGCAATTGGCGAAAGAGCTCGATACAGCCTCGAAGTGAACCAGCAACACGCCCGAGCGCATTGCGCCAAGGAGTACGTACCATGTTCATCGGTCGGTCATATCCCGCGTTGACGTTGATCCTGGTGATGTTCTGCGGGCCCGCGACCTCGGAAGCGGCGAGCGATGCCCCAACGCACGGGCGCCCGTTCTTCATGCCCGCCGAGGAGCGGGCGCGCATCCAGCAGTTGATCGCCACCCAGGAGTGGGCGAAGGCGGATTACGCCCGCATCCAGAAGGCCGCCGGCAAGGGCGATGGGTTCCTGGCTGCGTTCCTGTACGCGCTGGACGGCGCCCCGGAGTATGTGCCGATCGCGCAGAAATGGCTGCTGAAGCGGTTCGGCGCCAACTCCGGAACGACGAGGCGCGCTCGGGCTGCCCTCAATAGTCCCACCTTCTTCAAGGCCGGGGTGCCGCACCTGAGCGACGTCTTCTATGATACGGATTTCAGCCCGCATATCGCCTTTGACTGGGTCTACAACGGCTTAGAGCCGGCGGCCCGCCGCGAGATACAGCAGGGCATCTCCGCCTTCATGCACTTCAAGATGCGCTGCATGGACCGGTGGGGGCAGACACCCAACCTGGTGTTCAAGCCTACCGCCATCGTCGCATTTGCCGGGCTGGCCCTTCAGGAAAGGGAACTGATCGATTGGGGCTTCCACCGCAAGCCGGGATCCTCGATCGGCGGGTACTTCCACGTGCTCAACCGCATGCTCAAGGACGGGGGGCCCTGGCACGAAGCGCCGATCTATCCCTTCGCGCATACCGACATCTACTGCATGGCCATGGTCTCGCGGTATCGCTCGCTGTACGACGGCAAGGACTGGTGGTCCGCCGAGGCCCCCAACGGCGGCAGCCCGAAGGGACTGATGGACTACTACATCGACACGGCCTACCCGATCGAGCGCACCGGCTTCGGGCGTGGCCAGGTCCGCCTCGTCACCTACGGCGACGGCGCTACCAACGCGATGCATGACCTGTTCCTTGTCAATCCGGCCGGGGCGGCGCTCGACGGCACCAAGGCCCTCGTCGCGGCGTACAATGCATCGGGCGACCCGCGCCTGGCGCCGTTCGTCGCGATGGTCCCGGACTACAGGCCCACGCTCATCGACCGGCGTCCGCTGCCGGAGAAGATCGAGCTGCCCGCCGCACCCTCGAAGATCTGGCCCGATTATGGACTGGCCATCCTGCGCGCGGAGGAGTCCCCGGCGTACTGGAAGAGTGACGCGCCGGTGGCCTTCCAGCTCATGACCAAAGGCTACGGCCACGATCACAGCGACAAGTTCAGCATCATATTCCACGGAGCAGGCCGGCTGCTGTACCCTGACTACAACGCGATCCAGTACGAGAATGCCAACATCGGCTGGACGCGAAACACCATCGCCCACAATGGGCTCATGGTCGATGAAGGCGATACCGGCAGCGTGCGGGACTGCGACGTTCGCCATGCCTTCACGCCGGAGATGAAGTACCTGGCGACGTCGGCGTCCGGCGTCTTCGAGAAGGTCGACCAGACGCGCGTGCTGCTGCTGACCCGGGAGTACCTGCTGGATGTCTTCTACGCCGCCAGCCCGACTCCGCGCGTCTACGACTACCTGCTGCACAGCTTCGGGATGCCTCGGCCGGCCCAACCCGACCTGTTCAAGCCGTCAGATGCCTTGGACAGGCGCTTCTGGCTGGTCAGCGATCGGCGGGCGATGACCACCGACAAGCCCTGGGCGCTGGACTTCGTGATCAAGGAGCAGCCGGGCAGCCGGAAGGGCAAGTTCGGCCCCGAGTGGTACGATCACACGGCCGCCGTGCGCGTCACCATGGCCGGCGAGTCGAAGACACTGGTCACCCACGGCATCTCCGGCATCGAGTTGGGCAAGCAGGTGAAACGCACCTTCGATCGGCTGGGCATGCTGATCGTCCGGCGGGCGGGTGTTCGGCGGACGGTCTTCGTCGCCACGCACGAACCGCATGCCAACGCGGCCAAGCCCCAGATCACGGAAGTCACCAGGCTGGCGCAGTCCGAACGCGCCCTCCTGGTGCGCGTGAAGGCTGCCGACTACACCGACTACGCCGCCGTCTCGTTCCGGCCGCAACCAGACAAGCCGGAGCACGTGCTGGCGGCGGCCGATGACCCGAAGACGCGCGTCGCCTTCAAGGACTACGGCTACCTGCGCGTGCGCGAAGACGGCGCGGCCGTGGCTCGCGGCGGGTGGACCGGCTTGCGCATCCCAGCCGCCAAAGCGGCGCTTACCTTGAACGGCCAGCCAGCCCGGGCGAAAGTGGCAGGCGACTATCTGGTCTTCGGGACCCTGCCCGAGGCGCAGACTGCCCTGGTTGAGCCGGAGTGTCCTTTCCCGGTCACCCCGAACGCCGCCGTCGCCCGCCTCGCGCGAGGTGAACGCCGGGCAGTGACCTTCACCGTGAAGAACACGCTGAAGCAGAGCATTACCGGCACCCTGGCCTTCGAGCTGCCGGCGGGGGTGACGGTTGAGCCTGCCGCGCCGCAGTTCGGCCCCCTCCCGCCGGGCGCGACGGCGCAAGTGCAAGTCACGTGCATCGCGGGCAAAGATGCCGCGCAGGGCAAATGGCTTATCCCGTACCGCGTCAGCTATCGCGCCGGGAGAATCGCGCGGGAGGTCCGCACCGCCGCTTTGCCGCTCCACCTCGTCGTCGGCCCCGTCCTGGAGTACGTATACCGGCATCCGAAGCGCAATGTCTTCCGGGTCAGCGCCCCGCGATACGTCGTCGACATGGACATGGACAGCGGCCTGACCCGCTACCTGGCCGATGACGACGGCGCCGTACGGCTGGAAGGCAGGCCGCTGTTCACCTTCTCCGACGGGAAGAAGCCCTGGCTCTTCGACGGCTGTACGAACAACTACACCTGGCCGTCATCGGTCCCCGCGGCCCTGACCGGAGCGCCCAGTGCCTATGGCACCTGCCGCTACCGGATGAGCTTCAAGCCCGACCGCATCACCACGCGAATGGATTCCGGGTGGACACGGTTCGACCCGACGCACTTCACCGTGCCGGGCCGGTGGACCTCACCGCGGGGCGAGCCCACCTGGGCGCGGATCATCGCGGTGGACGCCGGCGGCAAGGAGGTTGAGGCGAAGCCCGGCACGAAGCTAAAGGCAGCCGCCGCCGAGCTGGCCTTCCCCGGCGCGAAGTGGAACCTGGCGTTCGCCTTCACCCCGTCGCAGCCGGTGACATTCAACGGTGCTGGAATGCAGTTCCCCATCGGATCACTCAACGGCGATGCCTGGTCTGTGGGCTTCTGCAAGCCCGGCCAACTGGACGCCTGGCGCAGGGGACGTTAGTTGTCGCCCAGAGACAGAGGAGAAACCATGAAGCGAGTGAGCGTCGGGACCTTCTGCGTCTTGTCGGCCCTGGGGTCCCTGGGCGGGTGTGCCGGGGTTGAAACCGCCACGGAGATCGATGCGATGGCAAGATACCAGGAACTGGCCGGGACCGAATGGCGGCAGGTCCTTCACGACCGCTGCACGGGCAACTGGCAGGATACGTGGTTCCTCGACGGCCGAAAGGCCACGGTGACCAACGGGCCCGACGGCATGACATTCACAGCGGGCCCGACGGCCGGCGACGACGCCTGCCATGCGGTGCTCTGGACGAAGCGCAGCTTCCGGGGCGACCTCAAGATCGACTACGAGTACACCAGGACCGACTCCGCGGTCCGCTACGTCACCATTCTATATATCCAGGCGACCGGCAGCGGCGACGCCGAGCACCCCAGGGACATCGCCGCGTGGTCGGCCCTGCGGACCGTTGTCCCCCCGAATAATCCCGTCACGACGGTGCGGTAAGGACTTACAACAGATTGCCATCGGAGGTGTTCTGTGCTGTCCGACGCCCATAGGTCCGGCCATCGACATCTTCCGAAGGCTCTGGAGTGGCCCAGTATGCGTCGGAAAACTGCTTGGGTACAGCCTCTAGCGGCAATCGGCCGACAGGCGGCTCATTTCCGCTAGCCCGAAGTTCCAGCCTTTCCGGGGGGTGATTCTGCCATAAGCGGCTGTCTGGCCGC
>CAZXOC010000284.1:0-9640 GCA_964642165.1 uncultured Planctomycetaceae bacterium
AGCGCCACTGGCCGTTCGGGTCCGCCGTCGTGAGCTGGAAGTTGAACACCGCCACCGGCGTCGCGCCGACGCCGCGGGAAGGCACGGTCAGCCCCAGTGCAACAACGGCCGACACGATCAGGCACATCTTGCGCTCGTCCATCGCACTCCCCTCGATCCGATGCCGTTCTTCTGATGCTGCCAAGCCCTATCCGGCCTTCCTCGCCGGCTGCGTGCTGGGCGGGCCGAGGCGCTCGACGGTGGATTCCTTCTCGCGCTGCTTCGCGTCGGCCAGGAGCTGCCGAAGCTGCTTGTCGTGCCGGCTCTCCGGGCAGCGCTTGAGGAACTTCTCCCACTCGATGACGGCGTGGGCGTCCTCGCCGAGGCGGTGGTGAGCCATGCCCGCCCAGTAGTGGGCCTCGACGTAGTCGGGGTCGAGGTCCATGGTCCGCATGAATTGCATGATGGCGGCGTCCATGTTGCCCGCGTAGTAGCGGCTGATCGCCTTGGCGAAGTGCAGGCTGGCGATCGGGGCCTTGTCGATCTTCTTCAGGTCGATCTCGGGCAGCGGCAGCGCCATCTGCCGGCCCAGGCGGCGCGCGAGCTGGAGCGCCGCCTCCAACACGTACTCCGGCCGGCAGGCGAGCTGCCCGCTGGCGGCGACGCGATCGCTGGCGATGTCGATCGCCTGCACGCTGACCATGAGCTTCTTCTGAACGAGGTAGAGGCGGCCGGTCAGGACCGTGTCGGCCTTGAGCAGCTTGCCGGCCTGGATGGCGTACTTCCGCCCGGTGAGGCCCTTAAGGGCCCTGGCCTGCTCGGCCGTCAGGGCGAGCAGCCGCTGGCGCTCGACCACGCGGATGTGCTCCTGCTCGGCGAGCAGGACGGCGACGAGGTCGCCCATCCCCTCGGCGGCGGGATCGTACTGCTCCTGCCGCGTCTCGTTCTCGAACGGCGCGGCGAAGACGGCGCGGCGGGCGCCCTTGGCCGTCTTGCCGTCCGCGGCTGCCGGCGCCGGGGGCTTGGGCGCCGGCGCCGCGCGCGGGCTGTCGGTCGCGGTCAGTGCCACTGCCGCGAGAATCGTCCAGGGCGAGGCGCCTCCTCCGGGCCCGGCCGCCGCCGCCTTGCTCTTCGGCGCGCGCGCGGGTTTCCTGCCGGGCCCCTTGCCCTTGACCGGCGGGGGCTTGTGCTTCAGCAGTGCGCGGCACACCGCGATCGACAGCCTGCGCCCGGCCGCCTGGAGCGCGGTCTTGCCCGCGATCAGCTCGGACAGGTCCACCGCGCGGCGCGTCTGGCGGTCGGCCAGCAGGATGCGCCCGGTCTTGCGGTCGATGAGGTTGATCTCGGCCCGCCCGGTGCACGTCACCAGCTCGCCCGTTCGGGCCGCGAACTCGCTGAACGCCTCGCCGACCACGATGGCGTCGGCGTCGTTCAGTGCCGCCGGCCACGGCGGGCGCTTGCCTTTCATCATCCCCTTGGCCCAGTCCGCCAAGGCGTTGCTGCCCGTGTCGAGCACCTTGAACCCGCACTCGATGAGGACCTTCTTGATCTCCGTCTCGACGGCGGGATCGATGACGATCCGACGAACGTGGAGTTCGGGGATGATCACCGCGACGGACGGCGGGTCTTTGCCGAAGGCCTTCTCGACCGCTTTGCGGACCTGCGCCGTCGGGTCGGGCAGGCGCGTGGCCTTCGGCAGGAGCGCGGCGGCCTTCTTGCGGATCAGCGCGGCGACATCCTCCCCCAAGAGCATGACCGCCTCCGAGATGGGCTTACTGGCCTCGACCTGGCGGATCGTCCCGACCACGCGCCCCGTCTCGACGCCCACGAGCTTGGTGACGATCATCAGCTTCTTGTCCATCAGGAAGGCCTTGCCGATGACCAGCACCTTGGCGCCGATGAGCCGCCCGACCTTCGCCGCCTGCTGGGGGTCGGTCAGACCCACGAGGGTGAGCTTCTGCTCGCTCAGGACCTTCTGGAGGGTGGCCCGCTCGACCAGCTCGAAGGCGTCCTCAATGCTCAGCCGGGCCGTCAGGATGTCCGCCATTTGCGACCCGAGCCGCGGGTTGTCTCTCGATGCCACCTCGTAGTTGAGGACGGCCACGCTGACGGGCTTCGGCTCGGCCGCAGGCGGCGCGTCGGGCTTCGGCTCGGCTGCCGCCGCCTCAGCCGCCAGTGCCATCGCGATGACGGCCGACCACATTCGCAGGTTGACTTTGTGCACGGTTGATCTCCTTGTTTTGCGGACGGCCGGGCGGCCCCGAGGCGATCAGCCACAGGATCAGCTCACCCAGCACGCCTTGGCCGATGACATCCACGTGGGGGCGCGCGGTCTGCGGCAGGGCCGAAACGATCGCGCGCCCCTTGCCCACCTGCCGCACGACGACAAGGTGGGCGCGGCCGGAGGCGGGCCTCGTCGCACCCGCTCCTGCCGGGGCTGGACCTTTGGACCATGCCAGCGACATGGCATTGGCATCAATCCGCAACGTTCGCGGCCAGGGGCCCTCGCCGAGGTCCGCCGCGGCCACGAATCGGCCGATGCCGTCAGCAAACCGCACGGCGCCGCGATGCGGCTTGTCGGACCGAACGGCCTCAACGCCCGCCAGCTTCCAGCCCTCCGGCGGGTTGAGCACCACCAGGCAGGCCCCGGCGCGGACCCGTTGTCGGAAGCGCCGGCAGGCCCGCCGCAGCATCGCCGCTCGGTCGAAGCCTGCCGCGATCACCACGTCCGGCTCGAGGAAGTCGCGGGCGATCTGCGCGTCCAAGCTCGTGAAAGGCACGCCGAGGCGCCGCAGCGCTTCCTGCGCCCGCCCGGTTGCATCGAGCACACCCACCTTCAGCTCCGCCACGCGCCCCGCCGCGTAGGACAGAGGCCGCGCCGGGTAGACGACGACCTTTCGCCTGGCCGTCCTGTCGGCGGACGCCAGGACCAGCTCGCAGATCGCGCGATGCCGGACCTCCGGCATGGTCAGCCGGAGGCGGCCGGTGCCGCCCTTGTCCAGCGTCCTGCCGCCGCGAGAGAGCACTGTCTGCTCGTAGGCCAGCGCCCACGTGACGGCAGCGCCGCCGCGCCCGCGGACGTGCGCCTCCAGGACCGATCCGCCCCAGAGGAACGTCGGCCGGGCGTGCTCGGTCCGGCCGACGAGGTCGAACCTGGCCACGGCGCCAACCGGCATGGCGGCGTTCGCGTCGGGCGCGCCCGCCCGCGCCGGGCAGCGCCCCACCGCCGCCGCCACCCACAGGCCCATGCTCGCCATTCGCTTCGGCGTCATCAAGCCCCTTCCTCCTTCCCTCGACGGCCTGGGATGCGCTCACCCCAGCGCGCCGCCAAGCGGCAGCGCCTGGACGGTGACGCGCATCCGCTGGCCGTCCAGGAGGAACTGGCCGATCTCGACCCACCCTTCGCCGATCTCGACCCGTCCCGAGACCCCAACGTTCCCCACCCGTTGCTCGCCGACGCGCAGTCCCACGGTCGCCGACTCGTCGCTCGTGGCGACTTCACACGAGACCGGCCGCCCCGCCAGCTCGCCCGCTTCCGGCACGGACAGCCACAGGCACCGCCCGGCGGGGATCAGGAGGTTCACGGTGCCGACCGCCCGGCCCCCGGCCTCGGTCAGCACGCACCGCAGGAGTACGAGCCGGCGCTCCTGGAGGGGCTCGGCCGTCTGCGGCAGATAGCCGAACTCCCCCCCCTGCTTCGAGAGAAGGACCCACGGCGCGGGCCCGTTGGCGTCCTCAACCACCATGCTCCACATCCGCCGGTAGTCCCTTCGCTGGGCTTCCGTCAGGCCGGGCAGGTCCGGCGGCCCGGCCACGCCCGCCAGCCGGCGCCGAAGCTCCCAGTTGTCCCCGTGCAACTGAACGGCAACGTAGCCTGCCACGGTGGCGAGGAGTGCCACGGCCGCGGCGGCCAGCCACGACAGGCGGAGCCGACGCGCCCGGCGCCTCGGCCGGCCGGGTCCGCCCGTCGAGGGCCCCGCCGGCCTTGCGGTCCCGTCGGCATCGAGGGAGCGTATGGTCTCCGCCAGGGAGGCGGCGATGGCCTCGTCGGCGCCGTCGTAGCCGAAGGCCGCTCGCGCCCGGCGCCGAAGCTCGATCGCCCCCCGCAGCACATCGCGCGCGCGCTCGTCCCGGGCGATCCGCAACAGCAGCTCCTCCCTGCCGTCCGGAGGCAGGGAGCCGCTCAGCAGGTCGTCCACCTGCGCCGCCAGTTCGCGATCCGGTTCGTTCTGCATCGCTATGCCTCGCCGAACTCCCCCAGCATGGCCTGGCGGAGCCGCCGTCTTGCCAGATGCACGCGGGAGGCGATCGTCCCGGTCGGGACCGCGAGGATCTCCGCCGCCTCCCCGTAGGTGTAGCCGTCCATGACCGTCAGGACGAACGCGCTGCGGATGTCGAGCGGCAGCGCCTCGATCGCCGCCCGAAGCGCCCGCCGCTCCTCGTCCGCCTCGGCACGTCGCAGCGCGTCCGGCCCGCCTTGCCGGACGGTCCGCAGGGCGTTCTGGTCGAGCGGCTCGGCCGTCCTCACCGATCTGCGCCGCGCCCGGTCGCGCACGCAGTTGAGCAGAATGCCGTACAGCCACGTCGTGCGCCGCGCCCGGTGTTCGAACGCGTCCCACCGCGCCAAGGCTTGGGCAAACGCCTGCTGTGTCATGTCGGCGGCCTCCTCGTAGCTGCCCGTCAGGCGAAGCGCCGTCCGGAACAGCCGCGGGTAACAGACGCCGATCTCCTCATCTGTGCTGCGGTTCACGTTCGTCCTGGAATGCCGGCCTTCGCCCGGCCCGCCGGCGTGCAGCCGTCGGGTTCTGTGGTTTCCATCCGTGAGACGCACGAGCCCCCTCCGGACTTCACGGCTCCTGTGCTTTTCTGGCCGCCAGACGGGAGCCCATGCCCAAGGGCTCACCGATGCGCAGGACCAGGAGCGATGGCGGGTCAGGCCTGCCTTTCCCTACGTCGCTTGGTTCCGAGGATCGCCAGCCATGCACGACGCGTTCCGGACTCGCCGCCGTCCTTCCCTGGATGGCGCGACTGGCGCGCCTCGGCCAGGGCCCGGTTGCACGCCCGGGCCGCGTCGGGCCCAAGTTCGAGGAACGCCTGAACTTCCGCGTGCATCGAGGCCCTTCTCAAGGTGTAACGCCCCCCCCTGCCGGCCAGCCCCTGCACCCACCCGGCGTACTCCCGACTGTCGATCGTAGAGTTCATCGGACGGCGACTGCTGACCCACAGAGCCATGGCGAACCCCGGCTTCCACGTCCGCGAGATGCGGCCCAGAAGCTCTTGGGCCGACTTGACCGCCTGGAGTGCGGCCTTGGCCCGCTTGGTCTCGGGGGCGTCGGGATCGCGCTTGGCCAGGGTTCGCAGGACCTGCAAACATCGCGGGCGGTCGAGCTTGGCCAGGACGTCGATGGCCCGCTCCATGCGCGTCAGCAATGCGGGCTCCCGCGCCAGCAGGGCCTTGATGCGGGTCCGGGCCTCGGCCGGGAGATCGCCCTTCGTCGCGGCCCGCAGGCCCGGCAAGGCCGCCATGTCCAGCGCCTTCAGATCGGCCTGGGCCTTCTGCCGGACACGCCACTGGTCAGAGCCCAACTGGCCGATGAGCGTTGCGACGCCGCCGGCGTCCGCCGGGGCCCGGCTGAGCCGGCCAGCCAGGAAGGCAGCCGCCCGGTCCCCGCCGGCGCGTAGGGACATAATCACCTGATACCGCTTCAGGAACGAGGTGCTCTCCAACTGTCGCCAGAGCGCGTCGAGTTGCCGGTCGGTGACACGGACGTGTTCGACGGCTGGGGCGCCCATGTCCATCCCCCCGGCCCACCACCAGGTCTGTACTTGCTCGGGTGTCTTGAACCGTTTGCCGGTCACCTTCTCGAGTGCGTCGTAGATCGTTCCGCCGCAGGTTCGGCCCTTGCGCAGTTCGTCGAGGAACACCGCCACCGCTTGGGGGCCGCCGGCGTTGGCGATGGTCCACATGCAGGTGTCGTTGTATCCATGGCCCGACTTCCAGAGCAGGGGGACGAGGCTTGGAATGGCGTGCCGGAAGGTGGGGTTCCCCAGAGCCTTCAGCGCGTTGTGCCGTGCGATCGAATCGGGGGAGTCCGCCAGCCTCACCAGCAGTTGGGCGTGGTCGGGGTCCTTCAACTGCCCCATGGCGGCCGCGCAGTGCCGGCCGATCTGGGGATGATCCCAGCAAAGGCGTTCCAGATGAGGGCGAAGCAATGCCGGCGCCCGCCGCGCGAGGACTTCCACGCCGCCCGTGCGGACCTCGAAATTCTTGTGGGATATCAGTGCGGTCAGCCTTGGGGCGATCTCCGTGGCCTTCTCGGCACGGATCAGGGTGGTGTCCGCGGCGGCCCTCAAACAAGCCAGGATCACCTTCTCGTTGTCGGAGTGCAGGCCCTCGACAATCACGCGCCGCACGCCGGGGGTGTCGAACCGGGACAGGGCGTACATCGTCGTTCCGTCGCCGGGCTCGGCCCGCCATCGTTTCTCCAAGGCATCGATCAATTTCGCGGGCGCAGCGTCGGAGAAGGCGCCCACAGTTGCGGCCAGCTTCGCCGCCCTGTCCCGGACCGCCTTGTCCGAATCGGCCAGAGCCGCAACCAGAACGCCCGCAGCCGTGTCAAGATCGACGTCCCTCGCGTTCAGGGCTTTCTTGAAGTCTGCCTCCCCCGCCAGCTTGCTCGGCTCGCAGTCGACCGGAAGGACCGTCCGACAGAAGTCCGGGAAGCTCTGCTGCGTCAGCGCGCGTTTGCGGGCTTCTCTGGCCAGGGCAAGGGTGGACTGACGCTCCCGCCCAAGCCGATGGATGAAGTACGTGCGGCGGATGTCCGCCGGGATGTCTTGCGTCCGGCCGGTTTCGTCGATCACCCAGGCAAGCCGGTATCGAACGTCGTCGGGGGCGCCCTGCATTGCCTTGGCGAGATGGGGTACGACACCGACCCCGAGCGTGACCAGCCGCTCCCGGACGAGCTCGTCGTCCTTC
The DNA here is from genome assembly GCA_964642165.1 of uncultured Planctomycetaceae bacterium. Taxonomy (GTDB): domain Bacteria; phylum Planctomycetota; class Phycisphaerae; order SM23-33; family SM23-33; genus CAYRVX01. The sequence continues at coordinate 6,959 of CAZXOC010000284.1, forward strand.
CGCGACAGTGCCGCCACGAGCGGCCGGACCCGGGCCTCGGTCACTTCGACGTTCGCGCGGTCTCTCGGCAGGCGGAAGTCCTCGCCGACGGCCCGCCACCAGCGGCGCCAGCCTTCCGAGGTCATCGCGAGATTCCGGCCGGTCACCCTCTGCAAGGCCCACGTCGCGGCGGTGTAGGTGACCCAGCCTGGCTCCGACTGGATCTTGCCGGACTTGGCGAGCATGTCGATCAGCAGCGGCACGGACTTCCGGTCGCCCACGAATCCCAGCAGCGCCGCCACGGTTGTCGCATCAGGCCCGGGCGATGCTTTGGCCAGGGCCCGGTTGCACGCCCGCGCCGCGTCGGGCCCAAGTTTGAGGAACGCCTGAACTTCCGCGTGCATCGAGGCCCTTCTCAAGGTGTAACGCCCCCCCCTGCCGGCCAGCACCTGCGCCCACCCGGTCGCCTCGCGACTGTCGATCGTCGGGCCCCTCGGCCTGGTACTGCTGACCATCATAGACATGTCGAACCCCGGCTTCCACGTCCGCGAGATGCCCCCCAGAAGCTCTTCGGCCGACTTGATCACTTGAAGGGAGGCCTTGGCCAGCTTGGTCTCGGGGGCGTCGGGATCGCCGGCGGCCAGCTTGCGCAGGACCTGCAAGCACCGCGGGCGGTCGAGCCTGGCCAGGATAGCGATGGCCCGCTCCATCCGCATCAGCATGCCCGGCTCCCGGGCCAGGAGCGTCTTGACGCGAAGGCTGGCCTCGTCCGGGAGTTTGCCCTTGGCCGCCGCCCGCAGGCCCGGCAGCGCCGCGGCGTCCAGGGCTTCCAGATCGGCCTGGGCCTTCTGGCGGAGCTTGTGTTGTGGAGAATCCAACTGCACGATCAGTTGCTTGATCGTAGCCGGGTCGGCGGGGGCGATCAGCAGCTTCTCGGCGAGGAACTTCGCCGCCTTGTCCCCGCCGACGCCCAGGGCCGCGGCGCCGCCGGACGCCTTGGCATAGTCCCCCGTGCCCATATCCAGCCAACAGCGTTCCCGCGCGGCCGCCGTTGCTGGCGCTACGGGCGCCTTGGCGGGGATTCGCGGGTGTTGCCACGGCTTCATCAGGATACGCACCCGCACGGGCTCGCCGGCGCCGGGCACGGTCACCTCGGCCGAACCGACAAACGCCGGCGCACGCCTGGTGCTGGTACTCTGTTCCAGGGTCCCCGGCGCATAGGCCTCGGCGCACACGCGATGTCGGCCGGGGGGGATGCGTGACGTCTTGAACTTGCCGTCAGGCCCGCAGGTGACGGTGTCGAGAAGGGCCGGCTCCAACTTCTTGCCGGGACCGGAGGGTGCGGTTAGCTCCTCGATGACGATGGAGGCGCCGGGGAAGGCGTTGGCGGCCAAGCCGGGGATCTCACCGACAATCGGCACACCGGTCTCACGCACGAAGTTGATGCGTTCGGTCTGCCCGCTGGTCACCTCGATCCACTGACGATCGCACAGCCTCCCGTAGCCGCTGTCGCCGACGCGTGCCTCGACGCGGCGGGCCACGCTATACACGCCGGGCGTTACGTTCCTCAGCGTCACCGTGCCCTTTTGGTTGACCGTTGGCGCCAGTCTGATATCGCTGGACAGGCCCTTCCATTCGCCCATCTCCCAGGTCTTCAGCGCCACCCGGAACACGCCTACGGCGGCGGCGCCGGGGATGTCGTATTTGAGGACGATCGTGGCCGGGGCGGGCAGCCGGATGGTGAACTCCTCGCCGGCTTTGGGAATCTCCGTCAGCCAGGCGTGGAGCGACTTGCAGGAGACGACGACGTGGGTCGTCGCCTCGCCGCCGCCGGGCAGCTTGAATCGCCCGTTCGCGTCGGTCTTGCCCGACGAGCCGGTGAAATACGCCGGCTTGCCGTCGACCAGTTCGAGCCGCCTCTGCCGACTGACGAGGAAGACGTTGCCGCCGACGACGGGCTTGCCCGTGTGGTCGAGCACGCGCCCGACGATCGACTTGCCTCGCTTGAGGCGCACCACCACGCCGGTGTGCCGGAACGGCCCGGACAGCGGCTTGTCGGAGACCAGTTGGGGCAGATACCCTTCGGCCAGGATGAGGAAGTAGACGAACTGCTTTTGTGTCTTCTGGACGGTGTGGCGGACAGAGAACTTCCCGCCCGGGCGCGCCCCGCCGTGGATCGTGCTGTACCAGGGAATGTCCTTGGCGTCGGCCACCGGCTTTTGTGTCCAGCCGATTCGCATGGCGAACTTCTCCACCGGCTTGCCGGTCTCGGCGTCGATCACCCGCCCGACGTACCCGCACCTGCCCTGGGTCTTCTCGACGGTCACTTCGGGGTCGGCCGGCTCGCGGTCGGCGTAGTTCCGGCCGCCAAGCTGGGCGATTGGTTCGGCGATCCGGGCGTCCGTCGCTGTGACGCTCGCGCGGCCCAGAAGCTCTTGGGCCGACTTGATCGCCTGGAGCTTGGCCTTGCCCAGCTTGGTCTCGGGGGCGTCGGGATCGCGCTTGGCCAGGGCTCGCAGAACCTGCAAGCACCGCGGGCGGTCGAGCCTGGCCAGGATAGCGATGGCCCGCTCCATGCGCGTCAGCAATGCGGGCTCCCGCGCCAGCAGGGCCGTGACGCGGGTCCGGGCCTCGGCCGAGAGATCACCCTTCATCGCGGCCCGCAGGCCCGGCAAGGCCGCCATGTCCAGCGCCTTCAGATCG
>CAZXOC010000285.1:0-9510 GCA_964642165.1 uncultured Planctomycetaceae bacterium
GTCGGGTTCATCCCGGCGGGGCCGCGACTGAGCGTCCAGCGCCGATCCCCTCCGGCATCGGGCCTCCGTCGGGCTTGCCCCGGCGGGGCTGCGACTGAGCGTCCAGCGCCGATCCCCTCCGGGATCGGGCCTCCGTCGGGCTTGCCCCGGCGGGGCCGCGACTGAGCGTCCAGCAAAGGGCCGTATCGCGCAAAGGGCCTCCGTCGGGCTTGCCCCGGCGGCGCGGGCGAACCCCCGCCGGGGCGAATCGTACAATGATCATACCCGAACGGCGCGGTGCGAGAGGGACTCGGCATGAAGCACAAGCCAAGGGCGAGCTGGACGCAGCGGCTCTGGCAGGGATGGGTCAAGCCCTTCCTGGTGGTGGTGATCGTGGTCTCGACGTTCCGCTCGGCGGTGGCCGACTGGAACGACGTGCCCACCGGCTCGATGAAGCCGTCGATCGTCGAGGGCGACCGCATCTTCGTCAACAAGTGCGCCTACGCGCTGAAGGTGCCCTTCACCTCCTGGCGGATCGCCGAGTGGTCCCAGCCCCGGCGCGGCGACGTGGTCGTCTGCTTCAGCCCCGAGGACGGCAAGCGGCTGGTCAAGCGCATCGTCGCCCTGCCCGGTCAGACCGTCGAGCTCCGCGACAACGTGCTGATCATCGACGGCAAGGCGGCCGCCTACGCTCCGCCCGGCGCCGCGGCCGCCAATCGGCTCGGGCCCGTCGCCGACGGCCGCGTCCTCATGCTGGAGAAGATCGACGGCCGCTCCCACCCCGTCCTGTTCACGCCGGGCATCCGCGCGATGCGCTGCTTCGGCCCCGTCCGCGTTCCGGCCGGGCAGTACTTCCTCCTGGGCGACAACCGCGACAGCAGCCGCGACTCACGCTTCTTCGGCCCGGTGGCGCGCCGGCAGATTGTCGGCCGGGCCCCGGCCGTCGTCTTCAGCCTCAACCGCGACCGCTACTATCGCCCCCGCGGCGACCGCTTCTTTCGGTCGATCCCCTGAATCGCCCGCCGGCGCCTGCACGACCGACTGGCCCGGTGGATCGCCGACACCGGCGACGAGTTCCGCCTGCCCCCGCGGTAGCTACGGCGCCGGCGGGGCGGTCGGCCGCGGCCCTGCCGGCGCTGCGGCCGTGCCCAGCTCGATGCCGCACCACGGGCAGTACCGGATCGCCGAGGCGGCCGAGCCGCCGTCGTGCACGGGGATGGCGTACGAGCCGTCGGCGCGCCGGATCACCAGGCAGTCCGGGCACTGCCGCGGGTCGGCGTACCGCGGGCTGCGCAGCGTGGCGTAGTAGGCGACGTGAACGCACGGGAAGTCCGACACGCGCCCGCCCCAGCGCTCCACCTCCCGGGTCATGTACCACTCGCCGCAGGCGGCGCACCGGTTCATGTGATCGACCCACGCGCGGTACTCGCCCGCGCTGAGGTTCCCGGACCGGCCATAGTCGGCGCGAAACTCGTCGCATTGCATACGTCAGCCTCCCGGCTGGAGCGCCAGCGCTGTCTGATCGCTCGGTCAGGGATTGTCGCAGATTCCCCGGGGAAGTAAAGCGCCTCGCGAACCGGCGCGGCCGTGGCGGCCGGCTCGGGGGCGTGTTGCATCCGGCGGCCCGGCGGCCGTACGATGGCGCCCTTGCGGCGGCCGCCCGCACGTCGGAGCACGAAGGAGAGGCCCCATGGATCGCCGGATGTCAGCGCCGTCGAGGCTCACCGTCACCGCTCTCACAGTCGCGGCGGTCGTCGCGTGGGACGTGCGGTCCGCCGCGGCGGGCGAGACGCCCACGCAGCGGGCGCGGGCGCGATGCGAGCGGATTGCCCGCGCGTTCCTGGCCAGCCGGTGGGACGCGCTGCGGCGCGAGCTGCCCGTGCCGGAGGACGAGCGGGAGCTTCTGACCCCGTCGCAGCGCAAGGACCTCGAGTACGTCCGGGAGACGCTCGCCCAGTGCCGCCCGGCGTGGTGGAAGGCCGCCAAGGGCACCAAGAGGGCCAAGTTCCGCGTGCAGCTCTGGGGGCGCAAGCTGCCCGTCACGTACGTGCCCAGCGAGAAGCCGGGCCTCCAGATGCACACCATCGCCGGCGTTCCGGAGATCACGGTATCGTGGAACCCCAGCCCCCTGGACAGCACCGAGCCGGCGAGCCGGTCGGCGCGCGGGGGCGGCTTCACGCTGGGCGACAAGGCCGAGCTGGGCGTCTGGGGGACGCTGGCCAACGGCTATCTCTACGCGACGCTGGGCCTGCGCAAGATCCGCACGCTGCACGAGCAGGACAAGGCGGGCTTCGCCCGGTACGGCGTCTTCCGGGAGAACGCCGGCACGCTGTACCACGGCAGCCCCCGGGCGCGGCACGCGGCGCTGACGATCTACCTGGCCGCGTTCCTGCCGAAGTACGGCGCCGACCCCTACGGCGGGTGCCGGCGGGCGATCGGATCGATGTTCGTCGCCGAGGTGCTGGCTGACCCGTCGCGCTATCCCAGCCTGCCCCTGCCTCGCGGCGCGCCCAGCGGCGGTGCCGAACAGGCCGCCGCGATCCACTACAGGTCCCACATGGCCGCCGACGGGTCCGTCGCCGAGGACCGCGCCCTCCGCGAGGCGATCCTGGCGTTCGCCACGAAGAACGACCAGACCGTCCTGGACAGCGGCAAGGTCGTCCTGCCCAACGCCCTCGTGACCATGCTCGACCCGGAGAAGGACGGGCCGCTTCGCCCCCAGCGCGACGCCTGGGTCGCCCGGCAGCTCCGGAAGGCCCGTCGCCGCGGCGAGTGAGGCCCGCACGGCAGCCTTCGTCGCCCCCGCGTCATTCCTCCCGCCCCGAGGCCCCGTGGAGCAGGGACAGGAACTCCGGATTCACCTTGTACCCCAGCCGCCGGCAGGCCTCTACGTCGGCCCAGGCGGCGCTGTAGTCCCCGCTGCGGATGCCCCGGTCCGCATGCAGGAGGGCCCGGCTGTAGTAGGCTTCGGCGAAGCTCGGGTTGATCTCGATCGCCTTGTCGTAGTCGCGAATGGCCCGGTCCCGGTCGCCCTTGCGGTCGTATGCGTGGCCCCGGTCGTGATAGGCCTTGGCGTGCCACGACCTCATCTGGATGGCCTTGTCGAAGTCGCGAATGGCGCTGTCGTAGTCCCCCCTGCGGTAATAGGCGAGGCCGCGGTCATAGTAGGTGTCGGCCCACTTCGGCTTCAGCTCGGTGACCTTGGTGTAATCCCTGATGGCGGCGTCCGAATCGCCCTTGTCGTCGTGGGCGGTGCCCCGGGAGTAGTACGCGAGGGCGTAACCGGGCTTCCGTTCGATGGCCCTGCTAAGATCTCGAAGTGCTTCCTCGAACTCGCCGTTCCTCAGGTGGGCAACGCCCCGCCTGTAGCAGCCTCTTGCCGACTCCGGCCCTAGGCCGAGCAGCCTCTTGAGGAATCCCATCGCTGTGCTCCCTGTCTCGCTCGGACCGGTCAGACTGCGATTGCACGCTCGTCACTCCACCCGCCCCGAGGCCTTGCGGAGTTCGGCCAGGAAGGCCGGATCGACCTCGCCGCCCCGCCGCCGGCGGGCCGCCATGTCGGCCCGGGCCTCGTCCGTGCCGAACCAGCTGGTTCTCCGCCGGCGATGAAGGGCCTACGGCTCTTGCCTATAGGGCCTTGCGGCTTTGTAGAGGCCAAGTCGCCGCTGGGCGGCGGCTACATCATAGTCGGCCGTGGCCGCTTCGATGGCCTCCGCCTGCCATCGGACGGCCTTGGGGAACTCACCCATCTCGGCGTACGCCGCGGCAAGGGTGCCCAGGCAGTGGGGATTCGTCCACTCGGTCAGTTCGCACGCGCGGATGGCGTGCTGGACGGCCTGGGAGCCGTCGCGGTGCTCTTCATCCGGGCAGGTGGCCAGCAGCCAGGCGAGGCTATTGAAGACCGGCGCCTGCTCCGGGGCGCACCGCATGGCTTGCGTCCAGTCGGCGATGGCCCGCCCGTAGTGTCGGCTTCTCTCGTAGACAGTGGCCCTGCCGCTGTAGCTGCTGGCTCCTGAACCTGCCGATCTCGGCCTGCCGGGTCAGCGGGTGTAGCACGACGCGCACCAGCAGCGCCAGGAGGATGACGGCCAGGCCGTAGTTCCCGAACGAGACGTTCCGCGCGATGGCCTCCAGCAGCCACATCATGCCGACGGTCAGCACGTTGCAGGTGCAGAGGCAGCCTCCCAGGCTGAGCGTGCCCTGGTAGTTGAGCTTTCGGTACAGCGGCTTGGCGTGGGGGAACTCGGGGTCGGCGAACATGGCGCGCCGCTTCGGCCCGGCGAAGATATCGAGGACGATCTCCCTCGCCCCGCCCGGCCTCAGGATCATCGCCGGTGCATGGCGGAACTCCTCGTCGGCCTCCTGGGCGCCTCCCACGCGCACGCCGGTGACGAACGTCCGGCTGGTGGGCGACTCGGGCGCGGCCAGGAGGAAGAAGTCAGCCATCGCGCCCGGGGCGGCAACAGTCCCCTCGGACGTGGGCCGGATGTACGCCATCGAACCGAAGAACCGGTTGCAGCAGCCGACCCACGCGACGGGCAACGGCTCGTCCGTCCGGCCGATGGGGAAGGGCAGGTTCGACGGCATGGCGTAGTCCCCCTCGGCCCTCGCCATGATTGCGGTTCTGGGGACGCGGAGCGCGATGACGTTCCCGTCCTGGTCGAGGCGCCCGTACGCGACGAACCGGCCGTCGTGCTGACGGGACCCGCCCTCCTTGGGAACGCCCGTCGCGCCGAGCTGGTCCACGTAGACCGTGAGCGGCCGCTCCAGCAGGTTCTCCAGGCGCAGCCGCATCTCGAAGGAATAGTCGCCCTTCACGAGGCGGTAGGCCTTCGTCAGGCGCAAGGCCGGGCGGTAGTCGGCTGCCGCACTGGCGCTGCCGAGGTCGGCCCTGCGGTGGAGCGTTGTCCGGAAGCGTGCCTCCGCTCCCTCGGCGGGCTGCGTGACGGCGGGGGCGTTGAGGTGCTGCCAATGCACCTGGTCCAAACGGATCGTCACGGCCCCGTCTGCCGTGCCGCCCACCACCAACGCCACGCGCCGAGTGGCATACGGCCGGTACGCCCCGACGCGGTTGAGCAGGCTGTAATGGCCCGCGAACCTGGCGGGGTCTGCCCTTCGCGCGGCCTGGTAGCGGGCCTCGTCGCCGCCGCAGGAGAGGAACAGCCGCTTGTCCTCGACGGTCGCGAAGTACCCGGAGAGCTTGACCGTCCGGACGGCGGCGCCCTGGCTGGCCAGCTCCACCTGGTGCATGTAGCCCGTGCGCGGGTCAAGCGAGCCGATCGCCACTTCTGCAGGCGGGGCGGCCTCGCACATCCATTCCGCCCCCCGGCTGGGAGCGGACGGTATCCTCGCCCGCGACGTCGCTTGCCCCCTTGCCGCCGGATGCGGCAGCGCCAGTAGAACAGACGCGCCCGCGACGGCGGCCCATCTGAGGGCGCCCATCCGCAGGAGTCTCACGGTCGCCAGCAGCACCTTTCTCATCGCTCCTCCCCTTCCCGCGCCGGGCGTCGCGCGACGGTCACTTCGGCCGGCTCGGGAGCGTGGTGTTTGGTCGTCGCGGCGCGTTTTTCCAGGAGCCCAGGGCCGACAGGACGGTGGCGGGCATGACGCGGGAGTAGATCCTGTCGTCCCCCTGGAGCCAGTAGGCGGCGATCTGCCGCTCAAGGGCGATGCTCCGGCACGTCTGAACGGCGTCGTCGGGGGCATTGCCGATGGCTCGGTCGCCGATCGCCAGGTCGCCGCCGACCAGGCGCAGGCCATTCAGCCAGCTCTGCCGGTAGGCCGGGTGGAGCTTGAGGCCCGTCGCGAAGCTCATCGTCCGCCCGCCGAGACGGTACTCCACCAGTCGCCAGCGGACGATCGTGATGTGGCTGGCGAACGCGTCGATCTCGGCGGGCGTCCGCAGGGCGCCGGCCTCGAGCAGCCGCTTCGCGGCATCCGTGTCCAGGAACCCCACGCCGTCCGCCGCGGACAGCAGGTCGATCCCCTGGTCGTACGGCGGCAGCTCGCAGCGCCCCAGCGCCCAGGCCAGGACGCCCAGGCCCTCGTTGCGCCACGAGGCGTTGATGGCGGCCTGCTCCTTCGCCCAGCCGACGGGGAGCTCCAGGAAGTCGCGCTCGGCGTTCTCGATCTCGGCCGCCAGGCCCAGGCCGTCGAGCCAGTGGAGGATCTGCGAGCGGAAGGCCTTCGCGTCGGCGCGGGCCTCGACCCGCTCCAGGGCCGCGCGAAGCACCACGGCGGCCAGCACCAGGGCCCGCGACGCCACGCGCCTCGCCGAGGGGCGCGGGGCGGGCGGGACGTTGCCGTCGTCCGGACTCGGTAGGGGCTCGCGCGGCCGCGGCGCGCTCAGGGCCGCCAGGTCGCGGCGGAGGTCGCTTCGCTTCCTGAGCCGTGCGCCCGCTGCCGCCAGGAACCGGGCGGTGAGCGCGATGTTGTCCCTCGGGTCCAGGCGCAGGGCGGCGTTGTAGTCGGCCAGTGCCCCCGCGTAGTCGCCCTTCTGGAGGCGGGCGCTGCCCCGGTTGCACCAGGCCTCCTCAAGTTGCGGGTCGAGCTGGACCGCCCGGGTGTAGTCCTCGATGGCCGCGTCGTGCCGGCCTGTCCTGGCGCACACCACACCCCGGCCGTAGAAGGCCGATGCGTCGGTCGCGTCCAACTCGACGGCCTTGGTGTGGTCCGCAAAGGCCTCTTCCCACCTGCCCAGGTCGCAGTACGCCGTGCCCCGGTTCCTGTAGGCCAGGGCGAGCGTGGCGTCGAGGCGGATCGCCTGCGTGCAGTCGGCAATCGCCTTGTCGTGCTGCCCCTTCCTGCCGTAGGCGCCGCCCCGGTTGCTCCACGCCATCGCGTCGTTCGGGTCCAGGCGGATGGCCTGGCAGCAGTCCGCGATGGCCCGATCGGGCTCGCCCCTGTTCAGGTAGGCCCCGGCGCGGCTGGTGTAGCCCGCGGCGAGATCCGGGGCGAGACGGATCACCTCGGATAGGTCGGCGATAGCCCGGTCGTTGTCGCCCATGGTGAAGTAGACGTGGCTGCGGGCGAGGTAGGCCTCGACGTAGCCGGGATGCAGCTCGATGGCCCTGGTGAGCTCGCGGAGGGCCTGCTCGTAGCGGCGCCCTTCGATGTGCGCGACTCCCCGCCTGTAGTGACGGACGGCGGCCGGCTCGGGTTCCGGGCGATAGCCGGCCCACCACCACAGCAGGACCAGGGCCGTCAGCCCGACCGCCGCGGCGCCCCTCAGGGCCCGTTTCCGCTGCGGGCGCCACGACCAGAACCTCTCCCACGTACGCGTGATGCGCCCCGCCCCGAGGTGGCCCACCAGCCCGGCCAGCAGCACGCAGAGCGGAAGGAGAATCGCTTGCTTGCTGACCGCCACCTTGGGCCCGATGACGCACAGCATGACCCACAGGCCGACCGCGAGCACCCCGCCGCGGGTCCGGATGAAGTGCCACAGCCAGTACCGCCTGCGGGCCCGCGCCTCGTAGGTCGCGAGCTCCAGCTTGGCGATGTAGATGCGAGCCACGGCGTCGGAGAGTTCCGGCCCGCCGGCGTGGGCGGCCTCGTGGGCGGCCTTGATCCCACGGAGGCCGGCCACCGTGTACGTCTCCGGGTCCTCGTCGATCTCGGCGTCGTGCTCCGAGCAGATCAGCAGCAGGTTCCCGGGCTCGTTCGCCTCCGGGTCCGTCAGGGCCCATTCGTACCGGGGGCTGTCGGGCTGCCCCTGCCGGATGTGGCAGAGGCGGCTCCGGACGGCGTCGCCCTCCTCCACGAGCCGCTTCTCGCAGCCGGGGAACACGCACTGGTTGCCCGACGCCGCGAACAGCTTCCGGATCGTCTCCAGGCTTGGCCCGGCCATGCGGGTACCTCCACGCCTGTCTCGGCGACGGGGACCGGCGCAGACAAACGGGAGCCTCGTCAACGACGGTCCCGGCTCGTCGGATGATCCTCACCGGCCGGGTCTGAAGTGAGCGAGCAGAGCGACCGGTACGACACGAAGACATCCCGCGGCGAGACGCAGACCCACGAGTCATCGGGCTCCGCGGACATGCCTCGTCGCGTGGGCAAGAGATGGCCCATCCACGCTGATACCCCAGGGGAACGGATATCGCAAGCGCCATTCACACATGAGAGTCCATCCGCCCGGCTCGATGGCGTGCAGGTGGTCGATGCGGGCCCCGGCGGCCCCGCCGGGTCAGTAGGGCCAGGTGGGGCGCAGCGGGCGTTGGCGCGTCAGCAGGCGGCGGGCGAGTCGGCCGCGGTGGTCCGACAGGGCCGCCGCGCGGGCGGGCTCGGCGGACACGTCGCGGTACTCGCCGTGCGGCTGCGTCAGGTCGTACAGGTGCTCCTGCTCCCGGCCGCGCAGGACGTAGAGGAAGTCGTCCGTTCGCAGGCTGACGTAGCCCGTGCCCTCGATGAGCGCCGAGTCCCGCGCGGGCGGGTCGGCGTCGGCGATCGGCAGGGGTTGGCCCTGAAGCTCGTACGGGACGGGCGCGCCGCACCAGTTCAGCAGCGTGGGGACGACGTCGACGGCCTCCGTCAGGTCGTCGATGCTCCGCCCGTCGGCCGCCCCGCCCGGCGCCCACCGCACGACCAGCGGCACGCGCGCCGAGCCGTCGTAGCCGGGGTAGCCCTTGCCCCACCGCAGGTGCTCGCCGAGCCACTCGCCGTGGTCGGACGTGAACAGCACGATCGTCCTGCCGGCCTGGCCGGTCTCGTCGAGGCAGCGGAGGATCCGCCCGACGTGGTGGTCGACCTCGCTGACCATCGCGTAGTAGCCCTGGCGGGCGCCGCGGAGCTGCTCGTCGTCGAAGCCGCGCTCGATGCGCTCCTGCTGGAGCTCCTCGGGGAACGACGGGACGGCGAGCTTGTCGCGATCGTACAGGTCGATGAACTCGCGCGGCGCGACCCACGGGGAGTGCGGCGAGTAGAAGCCCGCGATGCACAGCCACGGGCGGCCCTCCCGCGAGCGGGCGCGGACGAACGCCATGGTCTGCTCGGCGACGAACGCGGTGTGCGTCAGGTCGCTGCGGCCGCGGAAGGCCACCGGACGCTTCGGGAAGCGCTCGGCGGGGTGCACGATCCCGTCGCGAAGGCCCACGGTCTCCTGCCAGACCTTCGTCGCCGACGGCAGGCCGGCGCTGACGAGGTCGAGCTGATCGGGCGCCTTGCGGCGCACGTAGGCGCGGTAGGCGTCCTCGTAGCAGCCGGGCTCGTCGGAGATCTCGAGGTGGTCGAAGCCGTAGGCGGGGTGGATCTCGCGGTGGTCGCGGTTGGCGTGGGGCAGGAAGTGCAGCTTGCCGATGTTCGCGCTGAGGTAGCCGTAGTTCCGCAGCAGGCGAGGCAGCGTGACGGCGTCGGCGGGCAGCGGCGGGCCGTTGCTCGTGACGCCCACGCCGGCGGGGTACCGGCCGGTGAGCATGCTCATGCGGCTGGGCATGCAGACGGGGCACTGGACGAAGAAGCGCCCGAAGCAGGCCCCCTCGGCGGCCAGGGCGTCGAGGTTCGGCGTGCGGATGTCGGCGTTGCCGTTGGCGCCGAGCG
>CAZXOC010000286.1:0-9456 GCA_964642165.1 uncultured Planctomycetaceae bacterium
TACTGGGCCCGCCAGCGGGCGGCCTGACGACCTGCCAGCAAATCAGGTCGCTCACCGCCGACGGGACGATTCGCCCTTGACGGGCGGGCGCCAAACGGCATACTGGACGCGCTGAAGGACCCGACAACAAAGGGAACCGGCCATGGCAGAGGTCATTCTGGACAACGTCACGAAGGTCTTCCCCGGCGGCGTGCAGGCCGTCAAGAACATGACGCTGACCATCGAGGACGAGGAGTTCATCGTCCTGGTGGGCCCCAGCGGGTGCGGCAAGAGCACCACGCTCCGCATGGTCGCCGGGCTGGAGGAGATCACCGAGGGGCAGATCAGCATCGGCGGCACGGTGGTCAACAACGTCCCGCCGAAGAACCGCGACATCGCGATGGTCTTCCAGAACTACGCCCTCTACCCGCACATGACGGTCTACCGGAACATGGCCTTCGCGCTGAAGCTGCGGCGCTTCCCCAAGGCCGAAATCGACGCCCGCGTCCGCGACGCGGCGCGGATCCTCGGCATCGAGGAACTGCTCGACCGAAAGCCCAAGGCCCTCTCCGGCGGCCAGAGGCAGCGCGTCGCCGTCGGCCGCGCCATCGTCCGACAGCCCAAGGCCTTCCTCTTCGACGAGCCGCTGAGCAACCTCGACGCCAAGCTCCGCGTCGAGATGCGCGCCGAGCTGAAGCGCCTCCACCACCGCCTCCAGACCACCACCATCTACGTCACCCACGACCAGGAAGAGGCCATGACCCTCGGCGACCGAATCGTGGTGATGAGAGACGGGCTGGTTCAGCAGTGCGGCGCGCCCCTGGAGGTCTACGACGCGCCCAAGAATCGCTTCGTCGCCGGCTTCGTCGGCACGCCGCCGATGAACTTCTTCGAGGGCCGACTCGCCGCCGCCATCGGCGGCCTCGCCTCCGACGAGGGCACCGTCCAGCTCCTCCTGAGCGACCGGCAGTCCGACAAGCTCGGCGGGCGCATCGGACAGGACGTCGCGCTCGGCATCCGCCCCGAGGCGATGGCCCTGGTCGATGAAGGGCGCTTCGCCGGCGTGGGCAACGTCCTGCCCGTGCAGATCAGCGTCGTCGAGCCGCTCGGCGAGAAGATGGACCTCTACGCGACCACGCCGCGCAACCCCCACGTCGTCGCGAGGGTCGACGCCCGCCGCGACGTCCAGATCGGGCAGAGCATCGAGCTCCACATCGACCTGGAGAAGATCCACGTCTTCGCCACCGGCGAGACCAGCGCCAACCTCCTCCTCGGCGACGGGCAAACCGCCGACTGAGCCGCCTCGCCGGGGCCGAACGACCTCAAGGCCCGCATCGGAAAGCGGTTGGGGGCGTCCCCGTCGCGAGATGCGGCCGGCTCGACCCCGCCGCCCCCAGCGAGTGATGATGCCTTTCGGCAACGTCGGGTTGCCCCATGTCAACGCGCCGCGCCGGCCGTTCCGCCGCCGGCCATCGGCCAGCGCCGGCTCGCAACCGAACGTAACCACCGCTACGTACGACACGTCCGGCTGCCTGCCGCCCGGACCACCCCCCCCACGGCCGTAACGGCACCTCATTTGCCTCCTGGGGAAGTCGGTGGAGAGGTTCCCTATGCCCCAAAAGGACCGGCGTCGATTCCGCCGCGCCCGGCTCCGTCTACGGATCGCTCGCTTGGAGGGCCTCGGCCAAGGCCGCGGGAGGGAGGATCTCTGGACCACGGACGTTTCGGCCGGCGGCATGTTCTTCCACGCGCCGCTCGTCGACGAGCCGGCCGTCGGAACCAACCTGACGTTCGAGCTGAGGGTTCCTCCCGGCGAAGGCTACTCCAGTTCCGCCGGGAAGGTCCGCGGCTCCGGGAAGGTCATCCGCGCGGTCGCCGGCGGCGGGGCGGGCACGGGCCTGGCCGTCCAGTTCACGCGCCCGCTGGCGCTGGACTTCTAGCGCCGCCGCCCCGGCCAATCGGTCCGGGTTCTCCTGCGCCCCGATGGCAGACAGGTGGTTCCCTTCCACGCGAAGTTCCTGTAAGATCACCTGCCGATCCGGCCGATCCCCTCGCGGGAGACCCCGGTCGAGCACGAAGCATGGGTTCGGCCGCCGACGGGCAGCGCAATGGTGCCCGGCGGCGGGTTGGTCCAGGCAGGGAAGCCGGCAGCACCACGCCAACGGAGGGCAGAGCCGACACGCAAGCGATCAGGGACATATGTCCGCGCCACTTCGAGGGAACGTTTCCGAACCGCGCACGCTGCCGTCCGCCGCGCCCGCCCCGCCGGCCGCCCCGGGCCAAGCGGCGCCGCCCGTCTGCCTCGTCGGCGGCAAGCGGATCCTCCGAAGCGCCCTTCGAGAGCTCCTGCGAGCCCACGGGCTCCCCGTCGCCGCCAGCTTCGGCGACGCGGCGTCCTTCGGCCGGGCGCTGCTCGATCCCGCCGCCGAGGCGACCGGGCTGGTGATCCTGATCCTCTCCGGGGAGGCCTTCCAGAGCCTCCACCGCGTCCACGACATCCTGGGCAGCGCTCGCAGCGAGCCCGCGCTCGTCGTCCTCTCCGACCGCGCCTCTCGCGGGCAGGTCTACGCCGCCCTGCGGCTCGGCGCCAAGGCGTACGTCGACCTCGACGCCGAGTCGGAGGAGCTGCTCCGCGCGGTTCGCATGGCAGCCGGGGGCAACGTGTACCTCTCCCCCGAGATCACGCAGTTGCTGGTCAACGACATCGCCGGCGCGACGGACCCGTCCCGCGCCGCGCGGCGCCCCGGCGCGGCGCTCAGCCCCCGCGAGGTGGAGGTGGTGCAACTGCTCTGCGAGGGCCTCAGCAGCAGGGAGGCGGCCTGCCGGCTCCACATCTCCACGAAGACCGTGGAGAACCACCGCTACAAGATCTACCGCAAGTGCGAGGTGGACGGCATCGCCGCCCTCATGCGCCACGCGATCCAGCACGGGCTGATCGCGATCTGATCGCCGCGGGCGCTGCCCGCACGGTCCCGGATCGCCCGAGGACCCGGCCATGGAGACCGTCAACGAGCCCGCCAGGGCCGTGCCCGTCGCCCAGGACGTCGACCTGTGCGTCGTGGGCGCAAGCTGCACGGGCGTGTTTGCCGCCGTCGCGGCGGCCCGCCTCGGCCTGCGCGTCGCCATCGTGGAGGCCAACGGCTTCTTCGGCGGCGTCGCCACGGCCGCCCTGGTCAACGTCTGGCACGCCACCACGGACACGGAGTTCCGCCGGCAGATCATCGCCGGGCTGACCACGGAGGTGGTCGAGCGGCTGGCGCGGCGGGGCGCGGCCGTCGTGCACGACCCCGACGCCCATCGCCACGCCGTGCTCAACACGGCGGAGCTGAAGATCGAGCTGGACGCGCTGGTCGTCGAGGCGGGCGTCCGGCCGCTGCTGCACGCGCGGTTCGTGCGTGCGATTCACGAGGGCGGGCGGGGCGACGCGGCGATCGTGGAGGACAAGTCCGGCCGGCGGGCCATCCGCGCGCGGGCCTTCATCGACGCGACGGGCGACGGCGACGTGATCGCCTCGATGGGCCTGACCCGCCGCAAGCTGGCGGGCCTCCAGCCGCCGACGTGCTGCGCCCACGTCTACGGCATCGACGAGCTCGCCAAGGCGAACCCGGACTTCGACCTGGCGGGCGCCGTCTTCGACCCGCGTCACGGCGCCGACGTGCCGCACGGGTTCCTCTGGGCCTCGCGGGTGGCCAACCTGCCGGGCGTGCGGATGGTCGCCGGCACGCGCATCCCCGGGGCCGACTGCGCCGACGCCGACGAGCTGACCCGCGCCGAGATCGAGGGCCGCCGCCAGGTCCGCGCGATCTGCGACGTCCTGCGGTCGCTGCCGGGCGGGCGGGACGTGGCGCTGGCGGCCCTGCCCGCCTGCCTCGGCATCCGCGAGACCCGCCACGCCGACTGCCTCCACACGCTCACCGAGGCGGAGGTCCTCCGCGGCGTCCGCTTCGACGACGCCGTCGCCAACGGCAGCTACCGCGTCGACGTCCACCACGGCGGCAAGGCCGGCCTGACCTTCCGCTACCTCGACGGGCGCGAGGTCTACCTCGCCCCGGGCGAGCCGCGCGTCGAGCGCCGCTGGCGTCCCCCGGCCGACGAGGACCCCACCTTCTACCAGGTCCCCTACCGCAGCCTCGTGCCCCGGGGGGCCGAGAACGTTCTCGTCGCCGGGCGGCTGATCGACGCCGACCGCGGCGCCTACGGCGCGATCCGCGTGATGGTCAACTGCAACCAGACGGGCCAGGCCGCCGGGGCCGCCGCCTTCCTCGCCCTCGACCGGGGCACGAGCGTCGCCGACGTGGACCCCGCCGCCCTGCGCCGCACGCTCGCCGACCAGGGCGCCGCCGTCATCTGATGGCAGGCGCGGCCTGCTGCCGGGGGCGCCCCCGGAGAGGCCGGAGCCGCCGCCGAAACTCGGAATACTCGGCGTTTGGCTTCGTTCCGCCACCCGGCCGGGGGCCTCGGGCCGGCCAGCGAGGCCTGGCGGCTGATTGTCCGATCCCTCCGCAATAAGCAGTAAGCGATACGGTTTTAAGTCCTTGTTTAAAAGGTGGCTATAGAAAAAAGCTGTTTGTGTCAACATGGATTCAAGTTGACACAATCAGGACACATCCCGGGGCGGACGGCCAGGGCGATGGCATGGGGCGGTTCCGCCGGGACGGGGGCCCGTGCGGGTCGGCATCGAGGGCTCGGCTACAGCCGCCGGAGGACCACGGCGGTCAGGTCGTCGGCCTGGGGAAGCTCCCCCGCGTAGGACATGACCGTGTCGCGGAGGGTCTCGATCATCTCGTGGGCGGGCCCGTCGCGGCGGCCGCGCAGCAGCTCCATCACCCGGTCGATGCCGAACTGCTCGCCGGAGGCGTCGACGGCCTCGAACAGCCCGTCCGTCAGGATCGCCGCGAAGTCGCCCGGGCGAAGCTCGTGCCGGATGACCGTCTCGAAGTGCACGCCGTCGAAGACCCCCAGCGGCACGCCGGTGGCGGTCTCCTGGAGGAACTCGTCGGCCTGGTAGTCGTAGAGCAGGATGGGCCCGTGCCCCGCCGAGGCGAACGTCAGGCAGGACGCGCCGGCGTCGAGGACGCCCAGGAAGCAGGTGACGAACCGCCCGTCGCCGAGGTCGGCGGCCAGGAGGTCGTTGACGGTGTCGAGCACGACGCGCACGTCGGCGGTCTGGCCGCTGAGGGCCCGCAGCATCGCGCGCGTCTCGGCGATGACCAGCGCCGGGCCGATGCCGTGCCCGGTGGCGTCGGCGACGACGGTGGCGAGGCGCCCGTCGTCCAGGGGGATGAAGTCGTAGATGTCGCCGCCGGTCTCGTCGGCGGGCTGGCTGAACCCGGCGATGTCGAAGCCGGGCAGCTTCGGGTCGGCCTCGGGCAGCAGGCCCTGCTGGATCTCCCGGGCGATCTCGAGCGCCCGCTGCATCCGCTGCTTCTCGAGGTAGTGGCGGATGAGGTTGGCGCGTTGGATGGCCACGCCGGCTTGGGCGGCGAGCGTCTCGGCCAGCGCGATGTCGTACGCCCGGAAGGCCCCGGACTTCTTGTTGAGCACCTCCAGCACGCCGACGAGATCGCCGGCGTAGTCGCACAGCGGTACGGCGAGGATGTTGCGCGTCCGGAAGCCCGTGTGGCGGTCGAAGTCGCGGTTGAACCGCTCGTCGGCGTAGGCGTCGGGGACGTTGAGGACGCCCTTGCCGCGGATGCACGCCCCGGCGATGCCCCTGTCGGCGGGCATGCGGATCTCTTCGGACTTGTGGGCGATGCGGCTGACGAGCTGATCGCGCTCGGCGTCGTAGAGGAACAGGGTGGCCCGCTCCGCGGCGAGCAGCTCCATGCTGCGGTCGATGATCGTACCCAGCAGGTCGTCGAGGTCGGCGGCGGCCACCATCGAACGCGTGATCTCGAGGACCTTCTGGAGGTCCAGGAGCTTCGTGCTGTCGTCCGGCTCGGTCATGGGCGGCGAGCTCAAAGGCCTCCCTCGGCGGCGTCCGCCGCGGCGCCCGGCGGCGCCGGCGCGCCCGCCGAGCCGAGCCGCCCCGGGATGGGGAACGTCGTCCCCCCGGCCGGAAAGACCACCACCCGCCTCGGCCCGCGCGGCAGGAGGTGATCGGCCCGCGCGACGGCCTCGTCCATCGACGCGAGCACCTCCAGCCCGGGGAACGTCCCCCCGGAGGCGTGCAGCGCCGGGGAGAACATCAGCAGCGCGTTGCGGCAGAGCGTCCGCGCCGCCAGCCGCACGAAGAACGCCGCGTCCCCCGCCAGGGAGGGCACGGCCCGGGTCAGCAGCGAGCTGATCGCCTCGGGCCCGAGCAGGCGAAACAGCCGCCTCGTCCAGGCCGGGCTGAGGGGCCACGGCGGGGCCTTGACGCCATGCAGTCCCGCCTCGCACCTTCCGAGGCAGATGATCACGCCGTTCGGGCGAGCCGCCCAGAGGGTGTTCGGGATGCACTTGAAGCACTGCCACAGGTCGAAGTCGCGCGGGTGGGCGTTGGTGATGAGCACGTCGGCCGAGCCCGACGTGACGATGCCGCAGGCCACGGAGCACCTCTTGCGGAGCATGCGGAAGGTGGGCATGACGTCGCCGACGGCGATGGAGGTCGGTCGGTCCTGCTCGTCCAGGAGGAACTGGACGGCGAAGCTGCGGCCCCCGGCGGCGTCGACGAGCCGCCCGCCGGCGTCGATCGCCGCCCGCATGGGATTCCGCGACACGTCGAGGCCGACGAGCTGGCGCGGGCGGCGCCCGATGCCGAGGCGGTGCAGCCCCCGGATCGTCTCCAGGTGGGCGCAGCCGGGGACGTACATCTTGTAGCCGCCGCCGAAGCCGGCCTGGAGGTGCGGCGTGACGGCGGAGATGACGATGCGCAAGCCGGCCGACACGACGCCTCGGTCGACCCAGACGGGCACCTTGGCGACCTCGCCGAGGTAGGCGTAGGCGGAGCGGTCGTGCCACGGGTTGCAGCGCCGGCGGATCCCCTCGGCGGCGGGTCCGAGCTTCCGGGCGGCCTGGCGGTCGGTCATGGGCGGGTGCATGCCGCAGGCGAAGACAATCTCGATCCGGTCGTTGGCGATCCGGGCGTGGCGGATCTCCCGCATGAGAACGCCGAGGATCTCCGGGACGGGGCTGTGACGCGTGACGTCCTCGACGATCAGCACGACGCGCCCCCGTTGGCGGGCGGCCAGCAGCCGCCCCAGGGGCTCCCCCGCCGTCGGCTGCGTCAGCGCGCCGGCCAGGCGCTCGGGCCAGTCATCCGGCGCGGGCCGAAGCGATGGCCGGGCCACCTGCTCGACCGTCCAGTGATCGGGGAGAGAGACGTCAAGTTGCTCGTGCCCCCAGGGCACGGACAGGTCGGGCATGGTCGTCTTTCCCAGGGCGAACGGGTCGGCCCGCCAGCCGCCGGCCGACGACGATATGGTACACGCCGAGCGGCTCTGGGAGCGAGACGAAATCGCCGAAGCCGGCCCCGCCCATCAACTCCTGGAGCTGCTCCGGCGAGCGGTGGTTCATGTGCAGCCCGAAGACGCGTCGGAGGAACCGGTCGCTGTGGTGCGCCTTGGAGATGCTGTTGAAGACCATCGGCGCCGCCGGGGGCATGACCTCGGCGACGGCCCGGGCGATGTCCACGATCTGCCCGTCGGTCAGGTACTCGCAGATCCCGAGCATCTTGACCATGTGGGGGGGGTGCTCGAGCATCTCCCGCACGTGGCGAGCGTCGCCCTCGACGAACCGCACGCGGTCCGCCACGCCGCGCCGCCTCGCGAGCCAGCGCCCGAACTCGAAGGCGTCGCTGTTCAGGTCCACCAGCGTCGCGACCGACGCGCTGCGGGCCTGGACCATGGCGTCGGTGATGACGTAGCCGGGACCCGCGCCGAGACACAGCACGTGAACCGGGTTGTGCGGCAGATCGTCGATCAGCCGCGCAAGGACACGCGCCGCCAGACGCTTACGGTTCCGCAGCGCCATGGCCATCGTCCCGCCGCCCACGAGGATCTTGTCGGCGATCTGCCGGGCGCGGCCCTCGTAGCTCATGACCATGCTGCGCCACCCGCCGGGGTCCTCCCAGTTCGCGGCGGCCAGCTCGCTCTTCGTCAGGCGCAGGATCCCCCGAAGCCACGCGGCGGGCGCGTAGTTGCCCACGGGGTCGATCAGGACGGCCTTCACCAGGCGTTTCAGGGGGCCGGGACGCTCGAATTCAATGCCGGACGCCCACGATTCCATACGGTACTCCGTGCTGTCTGCGCCTTGGTGACAGTATAGGCAATTCCGCAACGCCAGACCACTTTTGCCTCGGAACTCCGCCCGACGGCGAGGCCGGGCGGACCCGTCGCGCCACCCGCCAGTGCCCGCAGGCCGCCTGTCCAGGCCCACGGGCGTTGGCCTAAAGTTTAGCAGAGGCGGCCGCCGATAACAGACTCGACGGCGAGTCCCGCGGAGGGCAGCCCCCAGCGCGGTGCCGTGTGCGTGAGGACGCCCGCTATGACGAAACGCGAACTCATCGACGAGATCATGACCATCAACCGGTCCGCTTCCCCGAGGTTCCTGGCGCGGTTCGAGGACGTGCAGCTCGATGAGTACCTCGCGCACCTGCGGGTGCTCGATACGCCGCGGCTGTCCGGCAGCTCCGAGAGGTACGAGAAGTACTTCCGCAACTGCCCGACCATCCCGACCACCCGCCCCCCCTGGCGCACCGACGCGGAACGCACCGAGGAGATCGCCGTCGAGGAGCTCGACGAGGCGGACGAGCTCGAGGAGCTCACCCTTCCCTTCGTCGACCCGGAGATGCCTGAGGTGGACGAGATGGACGACAACGCCGAGCCGCTCGACGACCCGGCCGATCTGCCCGTCAGCCCGGCTGAACGCGAGGGCCTCTTCGCCGAGCCGCTCGAGGAAGAGGCCGCCGACGACCCCGCCGAGGGCCTTCCCCAGGAGGCATTGCCCGACAAAGACGCACCCGAAGCGGACACCGCGGCGGCGCGAGGTCCGGCCCGTTCGACCGTCCGGGCGGCGGCGGGGACCAAGGACGGCGCCGAGCCCGTGCTTGCGGAGCCCTCCTCCGAGGACGACCGGGAGACCTGGCTGTACTGACGCGGGCCCGGGCTTCCCATCGCGCCTCCCGACCCTCCGCGGCAAAGGTCGTTGACACGGCCAGCCGATAAGGTCTATAGTGTCCCATGTGACTCGCCCTACGGGGCCGTAGCTCAATTGGCTAGAGTACCGGACTGTCGATCCGGTGGTTGCGGGTTCGAATCCCGTCGGCCTCGTTTCACACATCTCACGCCGCGCCAAGAGATAGCATGACCCGCTGGTGGTCGGCGGCGCGGCCTGAGGCACGGCTTGGCGCCGTGTGACACATCCACGCTCACCGCGCGGGCACGAGCTTGAGGATCACGCCGTCGTGGTTTCCCCGGTTGCGCTTCTGGACGGCGCGGGCGGTGACGGGGAAGTCGCGGGAGTCGGTCTGGCCGACGAGGTAGATGCTGCCGTCGG
>CAZXOC010000287.1:0-4642 GCA_964642165.1 uncultured Planctomycetaceae bacterium
GAGGGGCGGAAGGAGTGCTCGCAGCGCGGAAGTGTTACCCTCTGCTGAACCAGGCCCAATTTCGGGTTCCGTGTCGCCTCCGAAGTCCCTGAACCTGCGAGTTTGGTGTTGCTCTCGTTGGGCGGCCTGGCGTTGATCAGGAGAAGGCGTCGGTAGGCACCCTTTTTGCTTTGACTCGTTTCCACGGGATAACCGGGGCCCCCTGGATAGCCCCTGGCCGCCGGCCGCCGGCCGCCTCAGCCGACTCGTAGTGCCCCGGGCGCGGCTTCCGCGCGAGTGGAATCCGCCACCGCCCCGTGCGCCGCCCGTCCGGTCAGCCGTCGGGGCTCCAGACGCTGCGCCCGGAGACGGCCAGCAGGATCAGGGAGACGTCGAGCTCATTGTCATGCTTCATCACCAGCCTGGCGATCTTCTTGCCCGGCCTGGGGTTGGCCCATTCCCACTGGAACAGGTGCACGTTCTTCTGGTTCGCGTCCTTCAGTGCGAGAACGTAGCGGTTCTCGTTGGTCGCGCGGTTGTTGGAAGAGGTGTCGAATCGCCGGATGTTCATGGACAGGCGCACGGGCAGCCGCCTGGTCTCGCCGTCCTCATAGTGCACGAAGTAGTCGCCGCACGGCCAGCCGTAGATCCAGTACCGGCCCATGCCGGGCGCGGCGCGCTTGTCCTTGGGGTTGTTGATGAACGCCGTGTGCAGGAAGATCAGCGACGAGTACGCGGCGTTAACCGGGATCGTCACCTCCCTGCCGCCTTTGCGCACCACCGCGCAGTTGCCCTTCTGGTCCGGCTCCAGGCGCGTGGGGACGAACCCGATCTCCCGCGTGCCGGCCGGGACCGCCACCGCCGTCGCCACGTTCCCATACTCCTTCGGCTTGGCCTCCCTCACCAGCGCGTTGAACGATTGCGTCAATGAGCTGCCTATGTCGAGGGGCGTGATCTTCTCCCCGGCGTGCGGGTTCGGCCGGACCGCTGAGATGTTCTTGATCGTCACCGCTCGGCCCGGCCCCGGCTTGCGGTAGTCGAACAGGTTCCAGGCATAGTCCAGCAGGTCCCACGCGGCGTAGAGGTTATTGAAGTGTGAGTACTCGTCGAGCAGGCCGCCGGTCTTGTCGTTGCCCAGGGAGTAGAGGATCTTCCCGTAGCCCTTGACGATCCTCTTCTCTTTCTCGCCAAGCCAGATCCTCTCCCCCGTCGACTGAATCCAGACGGGAAAGCCGCGTTGATCGAAGAAGCGGATGCCCTTCTCGACGTCCCGGCCGCCCCAGTAGTTGATGATGACGTCTTTGGGAAAGCGGTCGGCGATCTTGTACACGTCGAACTTCTTGCCGTTGTGGTAGGGGGTCAACATGTCGTGATACAGCAGCATGGTGATGTTTCGGCGCTTGAGCCACTCGTTGAGCTGGACGTGGAAGTCCAGGAAGGCCTCCGCTCGCGTCTTGCCGTTGAGCCGTGCGTCGGGCGTCTCCCCCGCCTGGCGCGGACCCCACCACTCGTCGCCCTTCGGGGACACGTACTTGCAGTCGAGCGCCTCGATCACGTCAAGCATGCAGTCCATCACGATCTTGTTGTGCTCCGGATGCGTGACGTCCGCCTGGTTCCTGTAGCCTTTCTCCCGCAGTTCCGGATGGTAGCCCAGCAGCCACCAGTTGGCGTGGCCGCCGATCTGCCAGGCCGGACAGACCTCCACGAAGCGGTCCCTACAGAATTGCCCGAACCGCTTCAGGTCCTCCAGCGAGTAGATGCGTTCGCTGCCGTTGAACTCGGGCCGTCGCTTGTAGCGCACGCGGGAGGACAGGTCCCAGAAGAGCACATTGGCCTTGTGCCCGGCCACGAAGCGGTCGGTCCACTCCATCATGTACTCGATACCGTAGTTGTCCCGCGGCGTCTGGTTCCTGAAGGCGCCCGTTCCCTGGGCGCTGACCATGCGGAAGGGCAGGTCGGGCCAGTCGTAGATGTCCACGCACGGCACCGGCATCTGTGCGCGGATGCGCATCGAGTTCCGCATGAGGTGGTAGAAGGTGACCAATCCGTAGTAGAGCCCGGGCTCGTCGAAGCCGGTGATCAGCACCCGGTCCTTCCCGACGGACAGGCAGTATCCGTGCTTCCTGGGCTTGGCCGGCTTGCCGTCGTAGCTCGCCGATTGCGAAACGCGAAGCACAACGCCGGCCGGCGGTAGCTCGCCGCCCAGCCGCAGCGTTTCGAGGCGCACGCCCGTGTAGGCGTAGTACTTCTCGGCGAAGATCGACGCGGTCTTCCGCGTTCGGGGCGATGCGCCGGGATCGAGGAACAGGCGGGAGTGTGCTCTGGCGGCAAACTCGCCGTCGCGCCATCGGACGTGCTTCAGTCGCGGGCCGAAGAGCCGCTGGCCGAACAGGTCGGGCTCGTCGGTATCGTTCTTGAAGTTGACGGCGCAGACCCTCGCGTCGCCACGTGTATTCAGAACGGTCAACGTGAGCGTGTAGAGCCCGGTCCTGCTCTCCGCGGCGGCGACGGTGATGACGTGCTTCGTCTCCTGTTCCGCGGAGAGGTTCAGTGTGGCCTTCCCCGTGTTGGCGTGGCCGGGCACGAGCGTCCACTCCGTCTGGTACGACCCGGCCGCGAAGCCCTTGAAGGAGCAATCGAACCGGAAATCGGCCGTGCCGTCCGCGTTGTCCAGACGTTGGATGCCGCTGACCTCGACTGTGCCGGGCCCGAACGGGTGCCTGTTGAACACGAGCACACCGAAGTCCGGCACGCTCGGAAACTTGCGAGTTTCGCTCCAGACCATGGTGCGCAGCTTCTTCTCCTTGCGCTCGATGTAGGACTGCGCGATCTGGAAGCCCATGTGGCGCTGTTTGCTGAGATCGACCTGCAGCTCGGCCAGCGGGAACGCGATCTCCGTTGTCCAGAGCCCGCGCTCATATCGCCACGCCTTGTCGTGCTTGATGCTCCTGTCGATCTTCGTGCGGATCTCGGCCGCGGCGAGGTCATGTTCCCGGGCACAGTCGAAGATCACCCCCTTGGCGTTGAAGACGAACTGAACCTTCTGGTCGTTGTCGTTCGGGCCGCTGAAGAAGAACTCCTGTGCCTCGTCTCCGTAGACGCGCCCGTCTCGCCGTGTTTCCTTGGCGACGGGTGGCGTGGGGAATTCGGACTGCGTTGAGATGCAGACGCGGTCATCGTCGTAGGCGACCCACACCTGGAAGGGCGAGTCGGCGGCCGGGAGCTCGCGCCCCCGGTACTGGTGCAGGCTCGCCAGTCGGCGGCAGTCGCGCCATGCCGGATCGTCCAGGTTGCCGTCGATGCGAAGCTCCCCCCGCAGGGGGAGGATTTCGTGCACTTTGCGCACTTTCCCGAGCTCCAGCCTGCGAACGGGCCGAGTGTTCGGAACCTGGCACATCACGATCCGCTTCAGGCGGAATCTCAGCGGGTTGCCCTCCCCGCCGGCGGAGGCCGAGAGCCACGTGTAGCTGAGCAGCCTCCAGTCAGGCGGCGTTTTCGCTCTGCGGAAGCCCGACCGGACGACGTAGTCCCTACAGCCCTGCTCCAGCGTCAAGACGGCGCTGATGGCTGTGTTGTCCGTGAACTTCGCCTGCACGCTGACCTTGGCATAGTCGTTCTTGTCGTAGTCGATCGTGAACCGCAGCCCGTCGTAGCGCATGCCCGTGTCCGGGGCGGGCACGTTCTCGTACCAGAACGTTGAGAGGGCCGAGCCCGACTTGCCGGAGTAGGAGAGCTCGGCGAACTTCTCGCCGCCCCTGGTGACGGGCTTCATCACGGGCGTCAGGTCGCTGCCCTGTATCCAGCGGGCGGTGTAGTTCCGGACCGCGGCGAGGTCGTGGCTTGCCGCGTCGAACAGAACCAGCTCGCCGCCCGCCTTGACGGGCGAGAACTTCTCCGCCTGGAGGACTGCCGCTGCGGACAGCAGCACGGCCGTGGCGAGCAGCGCGCGTCTCGATTTCATCGACGCCTTCCTTTTGTGCGTGCGATTCAGGCGGAGAACGTGGCCCCGAAAGCCGACGCGTCGCGGCCCGGCGGGCTTGGGCCGAGTCCGGCAAGCGCCCTTAGCCGGGATTTCCTGGATAGCTGCTCGCCGACGACCGCCGTCGGCCTTCCTGGCGATTCTATCACGGACCGCGAGGTCCGCAAGTGCCCCAATTCCGGGGACGCCATACTCAATTCCGGGGACGCCATACTTAATTCCGTCTGGCTTCTTGCTTCGGCTTGGCCTCTGGGAGGCGGATCGGGGTCAGGCGGCTTCGTTGGCTTGGTCTCGTCATCCCCGGCCGGGGGCGTGCCGCAGGCGGGAGCCAAGGCCGACGCGGCGAGGAGGCGAAAAGACTCCCAGGATAATAGGAATTACGGGCGGTGGGAGTTGATTGTACAGGACTTCCGAAAGCCGATCTATGCGCGTACTATATAACGATCCTTTATAGATTGACTTATAGCGGTCATGCGATTGTGTCACTCGGTATTATTTCCGACACAAAACGACACAATCCCGGCGGCAGAGCCCCGCCTAATGGCGCAGCCGGACCGTGAATTGACTCGCCTCCCGGTTTCGCCTGCCTACTCCCTTCTCCCTACTCGCTACTCCCTATCTGCCCGCCGCCTCGCTGATTGTCCAAAATGGGGCGGAATGTCCAAAATCTGTACAATGCTAAGT
>CAZXOC010000287.1:4742-9423 GCA_964642165.1 uncultured Planctomycetaceae bacterium
GCGGCGGGAGGCGGGAGGCCCTTGTGGAAGCTCGTACGGGCCGCAAGACCGCTGCGACGAGTCTTGACGGCGGGCATCGCGCCGATCGGCCGCACCGCCCTCCGCTACGCCGCCGCGTAGACGGGGTCGTCAGAAAAGCCTATCCCTCAACGGGCTGCTCCGGGGCAGTTGAGCCTGACCCGGAGAATGGGCGTCCTTGCATGGTTGAGCGGGACCGCAACGACGGGCCGTGACGGGAACTTGCGGCATCCGGGATAGACGATTGAGATCATCGGCCGAGTTGCCCTTGCCAGGCCCGGCTTCCTGGAAGGTCGCGGCCAAGATGAAGAAGGGCCGTTTTTGCTTCACCGGCGGAATCGGAAGCGTTACGGTATGCGACCACCCGACGCCGGATTCACACGTGAAGAGGCTTGATTCACACGTGAAGGGGCTTTATGCAAGCACGCGATAGGGGGGAGGAGCACAGGCATGTGGGCGATCGATAGTATCATTATCATAGCGTACCTGCTGGGAATCCTGGCGGTAGGCATTCTCGCGGGATACCGCAAGCACGCTTCGTCGGACCAATTCTTCCTGGCGGGGCGCTCGCTGAAGTGGCCCATCATCGGGACCGGGCTGTTCTGCGCGAACATCTCCACGATTCACCTTGTCGGGCTGGCTTCATCCGGTTACCAGCATGGCCTGGTGATCGGTAACTTCGAGTGGATGGCCTCGTTCTGCCTGATCCTGCTCGGAATCGTGTTTGCGCCGTTCTACTTCCGCAGCAAGATCGGCACGCTGCCCGAATACCTGGAACGCCGCTACAGCACGGGGGCACGCACCTTCCTCGCAGCCATTTTCGTGCTGTCCGCACTGCTGGTCCACATCGGCATCAGCCTGTACGCGGGGGCGAAAGTGCTCGAGGAGTTCTTCGGCTTGCACTTCGTAGTCTCGATCGTCGGCATATCGGTCATCACCGCCATCTACACGATCGTGGGCGGTTTGAGGGCCGTCATGATCACCGATGCGATCCAGGCCGTCCTGCTCCTGGTCTGCGCGGCCATCCTGACAGCGGCAGGCATCATGGCCCTGCCGGCAGCGGGCATTCATTCGCTGGCCGACCTCCACGAAGCGGTGAAACCCGACCAGCTCAGCATGATTCAGCCAATCCGAGACGACGCCGCACGCGGGCTGTTCAAGCTGCGCGAGTTCTCGTGGTACTCCATCCTCTTCGGCTACCCCGTGCTGGGCATATGGTACTGGTGCACCGACCAGACCATCGTGCAGAAGGTCCTGGCGGCCAAGACGGAGCCGGACGGCCGCAAAGGCGCCATCTTCGCCGGCTTCCTCAAGATCCTGCCCGTGTTCCTGATGGTTCTGCCCGGCGTGATCGCCTACGTGCTCTTCAGGGACACCATCGGCGAGGACAACGACGCCACGCTGATGGTGATGATGAAGAACCTGCTGCCCCCCGGCATCCGGGGACTCATGGCCGCCGGCCTGCTGGCCGCTCTCATGAGCACCATCGAGGCGGCGCTGAACAGCACCGCGACCCTGACCGCGGAGGACATCGTGAAGCGCATCCGCCCGGCCACGAAAGACGCGTCGCTGGTGCTGATCGGTCGCGTCACGGCCGGGGCGGTCATCCTGCTTGCCATGCTGTGGTCCACGCAGGGCGCCAAGTTCGGCAGCATCTTCGAGGCCATCAACAAGATCCCCATGATGTTCGCACCGGCGATCACCTGCGTGTTCGTGTGGGGCGTTTTCTGGCCGCGCGGGACAAGGCAGGGCGCGATGGCGGCGCTGATCTTCAACGTGGTCATCGGCGTCGTCTACATGGTGATCGATATTCCGCTGATCGGCTCGGAGCAGCTCATCGCGGGCAGGCTCGGCATCCCGTTCATGCAGGTGGGGTGGTATCTCTTCCTGATGTCCAGCCTGATCTACGTGTTGGTGAGCCTGGCCACGCCCGCCCCGTCACGAGAGTCACTGCAGAACCTGTGCTGGACCCGGCCGATCGACGCGTTGCGCGGACCGTTCCGGGGATGGCGTGACGTCCGTGTCATGGCCGCGGCGCTCTTCGCGCTGATGGTGGTCCTGTACGTGTGGCTGCGATAGACGCATCACAAGGGGACGGTGCTGGAACGCGAGACCCGGAACCCGAGGCAAGGCATTATGGCGACCACTGCATTCCTTCGTAGACTGATGGGAGGACTCGTTCTCATGCTGGGCATCTCCGACCCGACGCCGGCCGGCCTGCCGGTACCGCAGCGCGGCTTCATCAGCACCACCCCCGCCCGGACCTGGGAGGAAGGTCTGCTGAGCGGCAACGGTACCCTCGGCGCCAATATGTTCAGCCGACCGCTCGACGAAACGATCATCTTCACCCACGAGCGCATGTTCCTGCCGACCGGTGCGCCCGTGGTCCCGCCGGATACCGCGTCGCGTCTCTTCGAGGTCCGCCGACTGATCGACCGCGGATTGTATAAGCAGGCGACGCGACTGGCCTTCGACCTGTCCGGGCAGGACGGTTTCATGTACCCCGACCCGTTCGTCCCCGCCTTCGACATGCGCATCACCATGTCGGCCCGCGGCGAGGTCCGGGACTACGCGCGCAGCGTCGATTTCCAGACCGGCCAGGCCGCGGTCCAATGGGCCGACGAGCGGGGCGTGTTCGAGCGGCGGCTGTTCGTCTCGCGCGCCGACGGCCTGGCGGTGCTGCGGATCACCGGCCCGGGCAAGGGTTCGGTCAACTGCACCCTCGAACTGACGCCTCGCCGCCCCAGCCCGAAGCTCGGGGAGAAGACGGTCGAGCGGTCGGCCGCGCGGTTCAAAAGCCACGTCACCGAGATCGTCGCCACCGCCGACACCACGTACCTCACTTTTGCCAACACCTTCGCCCGGGCCTATCCCGGCAGCATTCAACTGCTCGAAGGCGTCGCGCGGGTCGTGGCGCCAGGCGGGCAGGTCGGGACGAAGGGATCCGCGATGGTCGTCGAGGGGGCCGATCGCGTGCTGGTGATGGTGCGCATCGAACCGACGTACGATCCGGATCGCCCGCAGATGGCCCGGATGAAGGAGGTCCTGGGCGACCTGCCGGCCGATTACGCGCAACTGCTCAAGCGCCACGCGGCGATTCACGGCCGGCTGTTCAACCGAATGCGCCTGGACATCGGCGGCGGGGGCGATCACCGGTTGACCACGGAGGAGCTGCTGGACCGTTCGACCAACGAGAATCTCTCCCGTGCGTTGACGGAGAAGGCCTTCGACGCCGGCCGGTACAACATCATCAGTTGTACCGGCGAGCTGCCGCCGACGCTGCAAGGCGTGTGGGCGGGAACCTACGTGCCGTCGTGGGCCAGCGATTTCACGCACAACGGCAACGTGCCCTCCGCCATCGCCGGCATGCTGCCGGGCAACACGCCCGAGCTGATGCTCGCCTATACCTCCTACATGGAGTCGATCGTTCCGTACCTGCGCGTCAACGCCAAGCACATCTTCGGCGCGCGCGGCATCGTGCTGCCGTCCCGGTCGACCACCCACGGGTACAACAACGCGCTGGCCCCGGGGTTCGCCGGCGGAATGTGGGTCGGCGGCGCGGCGTGGGCGGCCCATTTCTTCTACGACTACTGGCTCTATACCGGCGACCGGAAGTTCCTGGCCGAACACGCCCTGCCCTTCATGCAGGAGGCGGCGCTGTTCTTCGAGGATTACCTCTACGAAGGCCCCGACGGCAAGTACGTCTTCAGCCCGACCACGTCCCCGGAAAACTCCCCGCGCAACACCCGCTCCCAGGGCACGTTCAACGCGACGATGGACGTCGCCGCCGCCAAGGATCTGCTGACCCACCTCATCGCCGCCTCGCGCGAGCTCGGCGTCAACGCGAAGAAGATCCCCGTCTGGGAAAAAATGCTCGCCCGCATGCCGGACTACATGATCAGCGACGAGGGCGTCGTCAAGGAATGGCTCACGCCCAAGCTCGAGGACAACCTCAATCACCGCCACTCCTCGCACCTGTACGCGCTGTTCGACGGCATGCCCGACGAGATCGCCGCCGACCCCAAGCTCCAGGCCGCCTTCAGGAAGATCGTGGAGATCAAGCTCGAGAACCACTACCGCAAGGCGGGCTTCATGTCGTTCGGCGTGGTCCAGCTCGGCCAGGCGGCCACCAGCCTCGGCGAGGGCGAGCTGGCCTACCAGGCGATGGTGCGGCTGGTCAACAGCTACTGGCTGAGCAACCTGGCGTCGATGCACAACCACAAGTCGCTGTTCAACATGGACATCAGCGGCGGCATGCCGGCGGTGCTCATCCAGATGCTCGTCGCCTCGGCGCCCGGCAAGGTCCGCCTGCTGCCCGCCCTGCCGAAGGCCTGGCCGACCGGCACGATCGAAGGGGCGCCGTGTCGCGGGCAGATCGAGGTCAAGCAATTGACCTGGAAGCCCGGCCGCATCCGCGTCTCGCTGTTGTCGGCGCGGAATCAGACGGTCGAACTGTCGGTTCCCGCGGCGATCGAGAGGATGACCACCAAGCAAGGCAAGGCGACCATCACCCGCGGCACCGGCCACCGCGTCCGAAAGGTCACCCTCCCCGGGGGGCAGGTGGTCACGTTCGAGATCGTGCTGAAGTGATCGGCTCCCCGCGCCGCGCCGGGAGTCGTCTTGCCGGAGGAATCGGCGTCGAGCTAAGCTGCGTGCAACAGAG
>CAZXOC010000288.1:0-9373 GCA_964642165.1 uncultured Planctomycetaceae bacterium
TTCCACGCCTGGCTGCCCGACGCCCACCCCTCCGCGCCGGCGCCCATCTCGGCGATGCTCTCCGGCGTGCTCATCAAGGCCTCCGGCGTCTACGCCGTCGCGCGGATCGTCTTCAACGTCCTGGGCCCCAGCTCGCAGTACGCGACGATCCTGATCGCCCTCGGCGTGGTCTCGATGGTCCTCGGCATGCTGCTGGCCCTCGGGCAGGACGACCTGAAGCGCCTGCTGGCCTACAGCAGCATCTCCCAGGCGGGCTACATCGTCCTGTCGCTGGGAGTGGCCGCCCAGTTGGTGGCCGGCCCCCGGCCGGACCGCGTGCTCGCCGGCCTGTGCCTCTTCGGCGGGCTCTTCCACCTGTTCAACCACGCGACGTTCAAGAGCCTGCTGTTCCTGTCCTCGGGCTCGATCGAGCAGCAGGTGGGCACTCGCCAGCTCAAGGAGATGGGCGGCCTGGGGCGGCGGATGCCGGTGACCGGCTTCTGCTGCCGGATCGGTGCGCTGAGCATCGCGGGCGTGCCGCCGTTCAACGGGTTCTTCTCGAAGCTGATCATCATCATCGCGCTGGCGATGGCGGGGGGGGTCTTCCCGGCGGCCTACGTGCTCTGTGCGGTCGCCGCAGCCGTCGCCGTCGGGACGCTCCTGATGTACGTGAAGGTCCAGAGGTACGTCCTCGAGGGCGAGCCGAGCGAGCGTGTCGCCGGCGCCTCCGAGGCACCCGCCCTGATGCGCGTCGCGCTGGTGATCCTCGCGGTGATCTGCATGACGGCCGGCCTGGCGATGGTCCCGCTGCGTGAATGCCTCTTCGGCCCGGCGGCCGATGCATTGCTCGGAACCGCCGCCAAGGCCGCCATGGGAGTGATGCCATGAAATGGGTGCTCTGCCCGATCGGGATCCTGGTGCTCTGGATCCTGCTGTTCTGGTCCCTCGACTGGACCGTGCTGGTGACGGGCGTGATCTTCGCCTGCATCGTCGCGACGCTGCTGGGCGATATCTACCCCGACGCCATGCCCAAGGTCCTCAACCCGCTGCGGTGGCTGTACTTCCTCGTCTACGTGCCGTACTTCCTCTACTATTGCGTGCGGGCCAACGTAGACGTCATGCTGCGGGTGATCCATCCCGACGTGCCCATCCGACCGGGCATCGTCAAGGTCCAGACCACCCTCACCAGCGACATGGCCCGGACGTTCCTGGCCAACAGCATCACGCTGACGCCGGGCACGCTGACGATGGACATCGACGGCCAGGACCTCTACATCCACTGGATCAACATACACATCGAGGACGCGGCCAAGCGGACCGCCGAGATCTGCGGCCGCTTCGAGCCGCTGCTGAGGAGGATCTTCGAATGAGCGGGCTGGAGCTCTTCGTGTTCGTCGCCTTCGGCGTGCTGACGCTGAGCTCGCTGCTGTGCCTGTATCGCATCGGGCGCGGGCCCAGTGCCCCCGACCGGACGGTCGCCATCGACATCCTCGGCACGCTCATCGTCGGCTTCTGCTGCATGATGGCCGTCTGGACCGGGCGGGAGTACTACATGAACATCGCCATCGCCTGGGCGCTGATCAGCTTCGTCGGCACGCTCGCGCTGGCCAAGTACCTGGAAGGCAGGACCTACGATGCATGAGGTGGTCACCGGTGCCTACGTGCTGATGGCGATCGGGCTGGGGTTCGACCTGTTCGGCTGCATCGGCCTGGTCCGCCTGCCCGACGTGTACAACCGCGCCCAGGCGGCGACCAAGTGCGTCACGCTCGGCACGTGCATGATCCTGGTGGGCGTGACGGTGGCGGCCTTCGCCGGCGGCATCTGGCCGATGGGCGTCAAGGCCATCCTGTGCGCGGCGTTCATCCTGCTGACCAGCCCGGTGGCCGCCCACGCGGTCTGCCGGGGCGCCTATCTCTCCGGCGTGCGCCTCTGGGACGGCAGCGTCGAGGACGCCTTTGCCGACCGGGCGGGGACCATCCGCGACGAACAGGCCCAGGCCTCCCAGCGGAGAACGGAACGTGAAGAAGCCGAAACTGCGTGAACTGAAGGAGGCCGTCCGGGCGCTCTTGCTCGGGCCGTACACCGACAAGGACCCGCTGTCGCACCAGCCGCCGGAGGCCTTCCGCGGCAAGCCGGAGTTCAGCGAGGACGGCTGCATCGGCTGCGGGGCCTGCGCGGAGGTCTGCCCGGCGATCGCCATCCGCGTGGAGGACGACCCCCGGGCCGACCCGCCCACGCGACGCATCGTCCAACGCTGGGACAAGTGCATCTTCTGCGGGCAGTGCGAGCTGTACTGCACCACGCAGGAGGGCATCCGGCTCACCCTCGAGTACGACCTGGCCACGCTGGACCGCTCCACCTGCCGGCAGACCATCGAGCACGAGCTCGTGCTGTGCGAGGTCTGCGGGGCGGTGGTGGGCACGATCAAGCACCTGCGCTGGGTGGCCGAGCAGCTCGGGGCGAAGGCCTATGCCAACCCGACGTTGATCCTGACGGCCGACGGCAGCATGCGTCTGGCCGCCAAGGACGCCGGCCGACGCGCCGAGCCCACGCTGGCGCGGAGCGACATGATGCGCATCCAGTGCCCCGCCTGCCGGCGGACCACCGTGATTCGCGAGCTCTGGGGAGAGTGAGCCCGTGGCCGAACTCGCCGGGCACGCGGGGCGTTCGGAGGAAGGAGGGGCCGCGGCGGACGACCTGGCGCCGCGGCTGGCCCCCTGGCTGACGCCCGGCACCGTGATTGTCTGCATCGGCAACGAGCTGCGCGGCGACGACGCGGCGGGCCCCGCCGTGGCCCGGCTTCTCGCCGGCCGCGTGCCCTGGACGGTGGTCGACGCGCAGACGGCCCCGGAGAGCTATCTCGGCCCGATCGTCGAGGCCCGCCCGGGCTGCGTCCTCGTCATCGACGCTTTGAACTTCGGCGCCGCGCCCGGTACAATCGAGGTCGTCGAGCCGGACCGGATCGCCGGTTGCGGACCCAGTACGCACGGGCCGGCCCCCCTGATGTTCCTGGAGGCGCTGGCCGGAATGTGCCCCTGCCGCCGCGCGGTGGTGGGGATTCAGCCACGACGGATCGAGTTCGGCGCGGAGATGAGTCCGCCGGTGGCGCGGGCCGTCGAACGCCTCGCCGAGGCGCTGCGCCGGCTCGGGCGGTAAGCTGACACCGGCTGTGGGCGCGCCGGCGGCGACGCGTCGGCGGCTGGTCCCCCTATGGCACAACCGCAGGACAACGGCGTCGGGGCCGGGGAGAACCTCACCCTCACCGAGCAGGAGCTCTTCGAACGCCTGGGCTGGTTCACCCAGATCCGTTGGCTCATGGGCGTCTTCGCGCTGATGATGCTCCTGATCACCTGGGGCGTCTTCGACGTGCACTTCCGCAGCGACGAAGGGGACGGCTCGCTGGAGCCCGCCGCCGACGCGATCCTCGTCATCTTCCTGTACAACGCGGTGTTCACGTTCCTGCTGCACGTCGTCCGCCAGCGCGGGCACATCGGCAGCCGCACCATCGTCACCATCGCGCTGGGGCAGATCATCTGCGACATGCTGGCTATCTGCGCCCTGGCCCACTTCACCGGCGGGGTGGAGAACTACTTCCTCGTGCTGATCCTCCTGCCGCTGGTGATCGCCGCGGAGCTGCTTCCCAAGGCGCTGGCGTACACCGTGGCGGCGGGGGCGGCGGCGCTCGTCAACGCCATGGCGTGGGGCGAGCAGCAGGGCCTCATCCCGCACGTCGGTGCCGTCTGGTCCGGGGGGCGGCAGGGGGCGCTGTTCCCCGGCCTGTATACCGACGCGCTCTACGTCCTCCAGGCGACGGGGGCGCTGACGGTCATGATGCTCGCGACGGTCTTTGTCGGCTCGGCGATTGCCGGGCGACTGCGCCGGCGCGAGGACGAGCTGGAAGACGCCTACCGCCAACTGCACCGCGTCGACGAGGCGAAGGGCTTCTTCATGCGGAAGGCCGGGCACGAGATGCGGGCGCCGCTGGCGGCTATCCACAGCATCCTCGACGCCGTCACGCACGACGCGGGCG
The DNA here is from genome assembly GCA_964642165.1 of uncultured Planctomycetaceae bacterium. Lineage (GTDB taxonomy): Bacteria > Planctomycetota > Phycisphaerae > SM23-33 > SM23-33 > CAYRVX01. The sequence continues at coordinate 4,011 of CAZXOC010000288.1, forward strand.
AGCTGTCCGGCGAGGACCGGCGGCTGATGGACCGCGCGAAACGCCGCACGCTGGGGCTGATGGGACTGGTCAAGGAACTGCGACGCTACTCGTGGCTCCGCGCGCCCGAGGGGCTGGTGCGGGCCAAGGCCGTCTGCTTCGAGGAGCTGGTGGAGAACGCCATCGAACTGTTCCGCCAGCAGGCCGAAGGCCAGGGCCTTCGCCTGACCTGCCACGTCGAGCCCGTCTACGTCCATGGCAGCGAGGAGATGCTCCGCGAGGTCGTTACCAACCTGGTCTCCAACGCCATCCAGTACACGCCCGCCGGCGGGCGGATCGACGTGGAGCTGACGGCTCGCAGCGGCCGGGCCGTCCTTCGCGTCGCCGACACGGGCATCGGCGTCAGCGAGGAGGCCCGCCAGCACCTCTTCGAGGAGTTCTACCGCTCGCCCGAGGCCAAGCAGCACTTCCAGGACGGCACGGGCCTGGGCCTGGCCATCATCCAGCGCATCGTCACGATGCACGAGGGCGAGATCGACGTTTCCTCGCGGCCGGAGGGCGGCACGACCTTCTCCGTCTCGCTCCCGCTGGAAAAGCCCCAGGCCCCGCCACCGACGTGAGCGTGCCGGGCCTCGGGGCCCGCCCGATTGTCAGCCGCCTCTCAGCAGCAGGTAGGCCGCGATCGCCCCCGCCTGAAGCACCGCCACCAGAAGGAACACCGTTCGGAACGAGCGCTTCCTCGTCTTGTGCCGGAAGAGCACCTGGCTCAGAAGCGCCCCGGGCGTGCCGCCGGCCAGGGCGAGCAGATGCAGGACCGCCTCGGGCACGCGGGCACCGCTTCGTCGGGCCTGGAGCTTGTCGAAGCCGTAGAGGACCACCGCCGCCAGGTTGATGCCGAGGACGTACGACCAGAGCACCCCCAGGCCCATCCGCCAGCACAGCGCCGAGAGGAGCACCACGACGGCCAGGGCAGCTATCAGGAAGCGCCGAATCTGCGAACCGATTCTCATCTCTCCGCTCGAGTCCCGCCGAGGCGGCCCGCCGGACGATACCGGCAAGGCCTGGCGTCCGGCAAGGGGGGAAGCTGCGCCCGGCCTCTCGCTGCAGATCCGGCGTTTGCGGTACTTCAGGCGGCCTCGGCGGCGGCCGAAGAGAATGGCAGCCGGAGCCGGCGGCCGGAGGGGTGCAGCGGAATACTCCGACTGGTCGCCGCGTTCCGGCGATTCTTCGCGCCGGGGCGATATCGCCCCGACCGGCGCAAAGAAAGGGCGACGCCAGGCGGAGGGAGACCTGAACGCCGCCCCATTAGCCACACCCAATGCAGGCGGAGGGAGACCTGCACAACACGGGGTGCAGCGGATCGGCCGATTATACCCTCTTCCCGCTTTTCGTCCAGCCTGAACTGGCTGTTCCCGTGACGTCGCCGCCTCTCGCCGTGGGCGCGGCGGGGGAGACAGGCCGTCCGGTCCGGTCGGGCGCCCCGAGCCGGAGCGACTTCTCACATGCAGGGCGGGAGCCTCAAGCCCGGGTGCGGTATACTGCCGACGCGCGCCGTGGCGCGCCCGGCACTCTCGCCGCCGACGACCTGGAAAGGACGCCATCGTGACCGCTTCACTACCGAGTCGCCTGTCCGCGGATGCCCTCCTCGTGCTCGTCGCCCTGCTCGCGGTTGCCCCGGCACTCGCGGCAGCCGGCGATGGAACGGCCAACTCCCTCGGCATGAAGCTCGTCCGCATCGAGCCGGGCACGTTCCTCATGGGCAGCGGCAAGGGCGACTACGACGAACGCCCCCCGCACAAGGTGACCATCCGTCGGGCGTTCCGGATGGCCGCCACGGAGACCACCAACGCGCAGTACGAGCACTTCGACCCGAACCATCGCAGCCTGCGCGGGAAGCTGGGCTTCTCCAAAGACGACGACGAGGCCGTCGTGTTCGTGAGCTGGCACGAGGCGATGGCCTTCTGCAAGTGGCTCAGCCGCAGAGAGGGCTGCACCTATCGCCTGCCGACCGAGGCCGAGTGGGAGTACGCCTGCCGCGCCGGAACGACCACGCCGTACCACACCGGCGACGCACTGCCGAAGGCGTTCCTGAAGAACGCCCGCCGGAGCTGGTACCCCGGCCGCGGCGGCGCCGAAGGGCACGTCGTCCCGCTGACGGTCGGCAAGACGCCGCCGAACGCCTGGGGCCTCTGCGACATGCACGGCAACGTCGAGGAGTGGTGCCACGACTGGTACGGCCCGTATGCCTCGACGCGCTCGGGGCGGGCCGTTGCCCAGATCGACCCGGTCGGCCGGGGCGGCGGCGACTTCCGGGTCACGCGCGGGGGCAGTCACTCGACCACCCCGGCGTACCTGCGATCGGCCAACCGCGCCGGCACGCTCCCGGAGGACAAGAGCTGGGTGATCGGCTTCCGCGTGGTCCGAGGCGAGCTGCCGAAGACGGAGCCCCTTCCCGTGCCGCCCCCGCCGCGGAACCGAAGGGGCGTCAAGCAGGGCGTGCCCAGCGATCTCGCCGACGGCCCCGACCCCAACACGCCGTACTTCCGGCCACCGCGCCCGTACGTGAAGATCCCGCCCGGCTCGGAAGGCCCGCTGTTCTCGCGGCACAACCACTGCCCGGCCATCGTGAACTGCCCGAACGGCGACCTGCTGGCCATCTGGTACACCTGCCGGACGGAGCCCGGCCGGGAGCTGGACATCGCCGCCAGCCGGCTCCGCCACGGGGCCGACGAGTGGGAGCCGGCCTCACGGTTCTGGGGCGCGCCCGACCGCAACGACCACGCCTCGGCCCTGTGGGTCGACCGGCGGGGGACCCTGTACCACTTCAACGGGCTCGGCGCCCACGCCACGTGGGGGGCGCTGGCCACCATCCTGCGGACCAGCACGGACAGCGGCGCGACGTGGTCGAAGGCCCGGCTGATCATGCCGGAGCACGGCCTGCACCACATGCCGGTCGAGACCGTCATCCGCCTGCGCGACGGCACGATCCTGCTGCCGTGCGATGCCGTTCCCGGCGGCAGCGGCGGCACGGCGGTGCTGTTGAGCAGGGACGGCGGACGGACGTGGACCGACCCGGCCGGGGGCAAGCCAATCCCGACGTTCGCCGCCGGCGCTCGCGGAGCGACCATCGCGGGCATCCACGCCGGCATCGTGCAGCTCACCGACGGACGCCTGATGGCCTTCGGGCGCCGCAACAACATCGGCGACCGGATGCCCATGAGCATCTCCGCCGACGGCGGGCTCACGTGGACGTATCACGCCAGCCCCTGGCCGCCCATCGGCGGCGGGCAGCGGCTGATCGTCCTGCGCCTGAAGGAAGGGCCGATCCTCTTCTGCTCCTTCGCCCGGCGGATGATGATCCGCGACGCCGCCGGCACGCAGTGCGCCGTCTCGGGCCTGTTCGCGGCGCTGTCGTCCGACGAAGGCAAGACCTGGCCGGCGCGCAAGCTCGTCTCGGACTACGGCCGCCCGCGCCGCGTCGACGGCGGCGGCAACACCGGCTGGTTCACCATGGGGCCCCGCTCCGGCGAGCCGCGCGGCTACCTGTCCGTCTGCCAGACCCCCGACGGCGTGATCCAACTGATCACGTCCAAGCAGCACTACGCGTTCAACCTGGCGTGGCTGAAGGAGCCCATGCCCGCCGCGGCAGGCGGTGCCGGTGAGCGCGCGGCGGGGCGCTGAGCCTCGACGCCCTTGCCGCCGGCAGCACGACCCGGTGCCCTGACGAGGCGGGCTACTTCTTCAGCGCCCGGATCTTCTTGCGGATCTCCCGGATCTGGGCCTCGAGCTGCTTGATCTGGTCGTTGAGCGGGGCGGCGTCGGGATCGGTCTTCAGCAGCTCCTTGAGCTTCGCGTCGCGGGCCTTGCGCGCCGCGTCGCGGGCCTTGCGACTCGCCGCCGTCTCCTCGGCGTACACGGCGCGGTAGGCCTTCTCGGCGTCCCTGTAGGCCTTGTACTCCGGCAGGGCCTCCGCGGCCTGATCCAGCGCCTTGCCGGCTTCCTCGCCGGCCTTGTACTCCGGCAGCGTCACCTTCTTCGCGTCGTAGGCCTTCCTGGCCTCCTCGTAGGCCTTCCTGGCGGCCGCGTAGCCCGGGTCGTCCTTGGCGACCTTCCGCGCCGCGTCGCGGGCCTTGTTGCGCGCCTCGTACTCCGGCAGGGCGTGCCGGGCCTTCTCGTAGGCGTCGTCGGCCTCCTTGGCGGCCTTGTACTGCGGCAGGGCGCGCCGGGCCTTGTCGTGGGCCTTCCTGGCCTCGTCGTACGGCTTGCGGGCCTCGGCGATCTTCGAGCTCTCCTTCTTGTTCTTCTCGTGGGCCGCGGCGGCGTCCTCGTAGGCCTTCGTCAGGTCCGCCAGCTCCGGGCCCTTCGCGAGCTTGCTCTGCACCGTGGCGAGCTGCTTCTTCAGGGCGCTCCGCTGGCTCTCGAGCTGCTTGCGCCGGGCCTCGAGCTGCTTCACCTCGGACCCGGCGCCCGCGGCAGCGAACCCTTGCGCGGAAGCTGCCGACACGAGCATCATCACCACCACCACACCGACTGCGACTGCGAGTCTGTTCATTGCTCGTCCTCCGACGTTGGCCTTGCCGTACCTGCTCGCATCCTCGCGCCCACCCGCCGCGGGCGCGATAGCCGTTCCCTGTTGCGCGCGTCCGTGCGCCGACCCCTCCAGCGTAACCGGGGACTCATAAAGGAATCGACGTCGTCGTCCCAAGGGTAACGCACCGCTTCGCCGGGCCCGGGGCCGCAATCCGGAGGTCTTGATGCCCAATTCGATGGCGTCGAGGCCGCCAACGTGTCCTGATTGTGTCGACTTTAATCCATGTTGACACAAACGGGCTTCGCGCCTATCGGCCTTATGGGACAGATGTTCAATTGACCTTCAGTCTGGGCCTTTCCAAGGGTTCGGACAATCAGCCCCGTCCTCCGGAATCTACAACCCGCAAGCGGATATCTGTTTGCCGAAACGACCATAAGTCTTGATTGATTGTGTCAAAACTGTCCAGAATACGGCGCTTCCGAGGGCCCTGAATCTACGTAAAGCCTTATGAAACAAAGATTTACATTGTACAACTTTTGGACAATCAGCCCGATTTCGGACAATCGCGCCGGCGGTCTCCGCAGCCGGCCCTCCGGCCACTCGCCGTCCGTGCTCGGCTGTCAGCTTGGAGCGATCAGGAATCACGCGCGCCGGACGCCGTCCGGCCCCGGGGGATCAGCCGGTGCGCCGCGCGTCTGGGTCGTCTCCTATCAGTGTGGCACGCGAAGCAAGGCAAGGCAAGGGGGATCTGGCCGGATGTTTACCGGCAGGCATCGGCCTGTCGAAACCTCACTCCCTGGGCCCGCCGGCGCTGCAGGCCCCGCTCCATCTGCCATACGGAGTCTCTGCCGCT
>CAZXOC010000289.1:0-9261 GCA_964642165.1 uncultured Planctomycetaceae bacterium
GGGGCGACCAGTCGCGGCCCGATCTCCTCCATGAGCTGCTCGCCCACTGCTTTGATCTCCGCCTCCTCGAGGTTGTTGCTGCTGGCCGTCATGACGACAAGCCGTCCGCTTCCCCAGGCGAAGGTCCCGTCGGGTCGGGGGAACGGCAGATCGTCGAAAGTCACGCGCAGCCCTTCGTCTCTCACGCAGAATGTCACTCGGCCTCTGCCGTCCCCCGTCCACTCGGCCTGATAGTCACAGAGCGGAATGACGGCCGCCAGCGCCTCCGGCAACCGCCGCGAGATGAAATCGCGGAAGCTCCGCACGTGGATGTTTTCGGTCAGGGCGATCTTCACAGCTCATCCTCCAACTGCTCCATCAACAGCCGGTGGGCATGATGGAGCCGGGATTTGAGGGTGCCGACGGGGACCCCGAGCAGGGCGGCCGCTTCCCGCACAGTGTAGCCCTGGACACGGACCAGGCGGATTGCGGCTCGCTTGCCGGGAGGGAGAAGCGCCACCGCCGTGCTCACTCGGTCGAGCTGCTCCCGCCAGAGCGCCTGCTCCTCTGGTCCGGGCATCAGCGCTTCGGACGCCGAGGCGAGGTTACCGGACGTGTCCTCCGGCCCCAGCGCCTCCAGCGACACCGCCGCGCGCTTGCTGCGGAGATGGTTGAGAGCCAGGTTGGTTGCAACGGCGAGCAGCCAGGTTAGGGGCCGGCCGCGCCCCTCCCATTGCTCGCTTCGCTGCCAGACCCGCAGCCACAGCTCTTGCAGCAGGTCCTCCGCATCCGCGGTGGGGACGTAGCGCCCCAGATGCCTTCGCAGGGTTTCTCCGCAGCAGCCGATCAGCCCGTCCAGCGCCTCGAGGCCCCGCATCCAATCGTTGGAGACCATCGGACAGGCGATGCGGCTCGTGCCCTCCGCCAGCGAGGCCATGATCAGCGCGCGGAACGAATGGCTCTTGTTGGGAGGGATGCGAACCATTCCTCGCAAGTTCGGCGACTTGCCTACGGCCAAGTCCATCCGGCGCTCCTTGGGGCGTTTCGCTATCGTATGCGCACGGGCGGGCGCATGCAAGGCCGACGGCCGGGCGGCGAGAGCACGAGGGCGATGACGACCTGCGGCCCCGCGACACGAGGCCCCCCTCACGCCGGCGCGGACCAATCGACACCCTCCTGCGGGTCCTCCCGCAAAGGAGCCCCACGCCGAGGCGCTCGGGCCCTTCGGCTCACTTGGCCGGGCGAGACTCGAGCAGATGCGGTGCGAGCTTCTGGAGGACGGCCGTGCGGATCTCCTCGACGAGGTCCTCGTTGTCCTTGAGGAAGCCGATGGCGTTCATGCGGCCCTGGCCCAGGCGCACGTCGCCGCAACTGAACCACGCCCCCTGCTTGAGCACGATGTCGTTCTCGACGGCGAGGTCCAGCAGGTCGCCGACGATGTTGATGCCGCCGTCGAAGAGGATGTCGAACTCGGCCTTCTGGAACGGCGGGGCGATCTTGTTCTTGACGACCCGGGCGCGGACGCGGTTGCCGACGGGCTGGTCGCCCTCCTTGATCGTGCCGACGCGCCGGACGTCGATCCGGACGGAGCTGTAGAACTTCAGGGCCCGCCCGCCCGGCGTCGTCTCGGGGTTGCCGAACATCACGCCGATCTTCATCCGGATCTGGTTGATGAAGATGACCGCCGTGTGCGACTTGCTGATGGCGCCGACGAGCTTGCGCATGGCCTGGCTCATCAGGCGGGCCTGGAGCCCCATGTGCGTGTCGCCCATCTCGCCCTCGATCTCCGCCCGCGGGATCAGCGCGGCCACCGAGTCGATCACCACGATGGCCACGGCGTTGGAGCGGACGAGCATCTCGCAGATCTCCAGGGCCTGCTCGCCGGTGTCCGGCTGGGAGACCAACAGGTTCTGGAGGTCCACGCCGAGCTTCCTCGCCCAGGTGGGGTCCATGGCGTGCTCGGCGTCGATGAAGGCGGCCACCCCGTCGGCCTTCTGGGCGCTGGCGATCACGTGCAGGGCCAGCGTGGTCTTGCCCGAGCCTTCCGGCCCGAACAGCTCGCAGACCCGCCCGGACGGGATGCCCTGCCCGCCCAGGGCCAGGTCCAGGCTCAACGCGCCGGTGGAGATGCCCTTGACGCGAGCGATCTGGTCCTCCGACAGGCGCATGATGCTGCCGACGCCGTAGCTCTTCTCGATCTGCTTCAGGGCCGCTTCCAGCGCCTTGCTGCGCCGGTCTCCCGCGCCCGCCGAGGCGGCTTGGCCCTTGGACGACTTACCCGCGTTGCCCGATCCCTTGCCCGCCTTGCCCGCGCCCTTGTCCGATCTGGCCATGATGGCTCTCCTTGCGTGGCCGCCCGCGGGGCGAGGAGACCTGCCGGCCGCTGCCCCGGGCGCCCGATCGCCGGATCAGCGTACGGAACCTGTTCGGGTAACGCAAGAGGAAAACTTGAGAAAAAAGCCCACGATGTCGGCCGGCTCCATCGGCCAACGGAGACTGTACGGGCTGCCGCCGGCCGGGGCAAGGGCCTTACCTCGCTACGCCGCGCCCAGCGCCTCTCGCGCCATGGGCGTGTAGACGGCCCCCTGCGGCGTCAGTTGGCTCTGGTAGACGACGACCTCGCCGGCCCGCTGGGTGCCGAAGGTCGTGGGAGCATACCGCCGCGCGACGGCATTGAGGCCATCGGCGTTCCGCGTGAACTTGATCCGCGCCAGCGTGATGTGGGGACGCGGCTCCCGTCGCTCCCGCGGAAAGCCCAGCGGCTCGAGGGCGCCCTCCAACGCGCCGAACAACTCGATGATCTCGCCGCTGGAATCGTGCGCGTCCGCCCAGATCATCCGCATCTTCCTGCCCGGGGGGACGCATCGCAGCCCGGCGACGTCGAACGGGAACGGCGCGATCCCGCCGGCCGCCTCCCGCACCGCGGCGCACACCTCGGCGACGGCGCCGTCCGCCACGTCGCCCAGGAACTTCGCCGTGACGTGCAGGTTCTCCAGGGCGACCCACCGGATCTTCGAGCCGTCGGCGGGGAACTCCTTCGCCGCGTCGGTGAGCCCGCGACGGATCGGCTCGTCCAGGTCGAGCGCCAGGAACGTTCGAATGGCCATGTCGCAGTCCCTCGCGGCCGGTGGCCGGGCCCCGCGCCGTCCCGCTGCCGTCAGAAGGCCGTGAGATGTCGGAACTCCGCCAGGCGGTCGTCGATGTCCTCCCGCGTGACGCCGAAGAGCCGGTTGAGCGAGAAGTCCTCGAGTGCCAGGCTGGCGGTGACCGTGCCGTAGGCGATGGCGCGGCGAAGGGTCGCCTCGTCGCAGCGGTTCCGGTCGGCCAGGTAGCCCATCATCGCCCCGGCGAAGGTATCGCCCGCGCCGGTCGGATCGACCACGTTCGGGCACGGGTAGCTCGGCAGCGGGCAGACGCTGTCCCCCACGAACAGGAGGCTGCCGTGCTCGCCCTTCTTGATCACGACGAACTTGCGGACGTCCCGGGCGATCTCCCGCCCGGCGGCGATGACGTTGGGGCACTTGGTCAGCAGCCGGGCCTCCGAGTCGTTCAGCACCAGCCCGTCGATGTGCCGCACCAGCTCGCCCAGCGCGTCCTTCTCCGTCGTGATCCAGATGTCCATCGTGTCGGCGACGACGAGCTTGCTGTCGGCCAACTGCCCGAGCAGCTCCAACTGGAGGGCCGGGTGCGTGTTGGCCAGGAAGACGTACTCGCTGTCGCGGAACCGCTGGGGGATGCTCGGGCCGACCTCGGCCAGCACGTTGAGCTCCACCGAGACCGTGTCTCGCCGGTTGACGTCCTCGTGGTACCGCCCGTGCCAGCGGAAGGTCTTGCTGCCGGGGCGGACCTCCAGCCCGGTCATGTCGATCCGCGGGTTGTGCTGGAGCGGTTCGAGGAAGTCCTCGGGGCAGTCGTCGCCCACCACGCCCACGAAGCGCACGTCGGTGAAGAAGCTCGCCGCGTAGGAGAAGTAGACGCTGGAGCCGCCGAGGGCCTCCTCAACCGTGCCGGACGGCGCCTCGACCGTGTCGATCCCGATGCTGCCGGTTACCAGTAGGCTCATGGTGTCTCCCCGCGGACCGCTCGCCCGCCGACCCGCTCGACGATCCGGCGGCAAGCATACTACACGACGCCCGCCCCGGGCGAAAGGGCCCACCTGGCGTTGTCCAGCAGCTCACGGCAGCATCGCGATGACCTCGATGGCCTCGTAGATCGCCGCGACGGCCAGCACGATCAGGACCACCACGTTGCCCTTCACGTTGAGCACGGCGGCCTTGCCGTAGCGCCTGGCGAAGCCGCCCTGGCCCTTCCGCCACAGGTACACCGGGACCATCACGGCGAAAAAGCCGGCCAGGATGTACGCCTCGCCCTCGAGCAGGAGGGTGAACGAATGCGGCACCATGGGCCGCATCAGCGCCGGGAAGGTGGGCGAAAGCACCAGGCCCCACACCACGGCGCGTATGCCCGCCACGAGCAGCCCGGCGGCGGGGATGATCATCGACGGCACGGTGATCGACAGCAGCGAGCCGAGCACGAAGTTCACGCCCAGCGTCACGGCCGCCGCGTAGGCGATGTTCCTGCTGAGATAGGCCTCTCCCGCCATGCCCAGCGGTCCCTCGCCGCTGTGGATGGAGTTGTGGACGTCCCTCACCAGTTCTCCCTGCACATCCGGCGCGGCGTAGGCGACGGCCGCAAAGCCGATCACCGCGCCGAAGAAGGCCACGTGCAGCCAGCCCAGCAGGCGCCGGTACCTGTACATCACCACGAGGGGCGCGTCGAACGCCCACGCCTTCCGCCGCGTCACGAGCCGCCCGTAGAGGCGCATCAGCAGCGCCGAGCCGCCCAGCATCATCAGCGACAAGCCGCCCAGGAAGAGGAAGAACCGCCGGGGCCCCACGGGGGCGACCCGGCGTCCGGCCTTCGCGGGCGCCGATGCCGCGGCGAACGCGGACGCCACTCGCGCCGACGCCGCCCGACCGGTTGCCGCCGGCGCAGTCGCCGCGCGCGAAGCCGGCCTCCACGGAGCCGGCAGGCCCCATCGACAGGCAACCATCACGCCGAACCCCACGGCCAGGATCGCCAGCCAGATCGCGGTGGCTTTCATGTTGCCCCTTCTCTCCGGCGCCCGGTCGGGCGTCGCGGCACGCCGCGCTCGATCCCCGGGCCGATCCGCCGCTACCACGCCCGCTCGGGGCAGGTCGCCAGCCCCTCACCTCGCGCCGCGTCCAGCAGGCGGCTGTCTCCCGAGACGAAGAGCACGTCCTCGTCGGCCTCCTCGCGAACGCACAAGGCGGAGGCAAGATGAAGGGCATCGAACCCCTGAAGCGGATGGCGCGTCACGAGGCCGTCGATCAGTTCGTGGAGGGTCGGCGACACACCGACCACGTCAAGCTGCTGCCAGTCGCGGTGGAAGGCCCGCATCGTCCGCCGGAAACCCGATGCGGTCAGATCTCTGCTGCGCCACCTCCGGCCGAGCGCAGCCACGATCTCCGCGTAACCAACGGCCGAAATGGCCAATGCGTCGCCCGAGGCCCATATCTCCCCCACCCGGTCGGAGCCGACCTCCTGGGCGTACTTCTTGACCAGTGCGCTCGCGTCCAGATACGCGATCACCGCCGCCCCTCGATGATGGTCTTGGACAGCGGTTCGCCGCGAAGCTTCATGGGAGATGGACCTTTCGCCCTGCGCCGCCGGACACCGGGCCTCAAGAGCCCCGCGGCCGCCATCCGGGTGACCCACGGCGGCTCCACTTCCTGCTCGCCAGGCTGCCTCGTGATCCGGGCGACGGGCTTGCCCCGCTGGGTCACGATCACCTCCTCGCCTCTTCGCACGGCGGCGAGGTAGCGGCTCAGGTTGTTCTTCAACTCGCGGATGCCCACCGACGTCATCTGGCACCTCCCGCCGCAATGTAGCCACTGCATTTCCATTGTAGCTACATCTCCCACCGCGAACAACCCCGTTCCCCCTTCTGCGCCCGTCACGTGGATGGTCGCGCCGCCAGGCAGCGGTCGATGCGGGCGAGGGTCTTGTCCCGGCCCAGCAGGACGAGCGTCTCGAAGATCGGCGGGCTGATCGTCGTGCCGGTGACGGCGACGCGGATCGGCTGGGCCACCTTGCCCATGCCCAGCTCGTGCCGCTCGCCGTAGTCGCGGAGGAGCGTCTCCAGCGCCTCGGCGGTCCAGTCGACCGCGGCGAGCGCCCCGCGCAGGTCGGCCAGCACGGCGTAGCCGGCCCCGTCGCCCTTGGCCAGGACCTTCTTGACGGCCTTGGCGTCATACGCGAAGGCGTCGTCCGGGCCGAACAGCACGCCGCACTTGGCCCGGATGTCCGCGAAGGTCCGAAAGCCCTTGTTGATCCGCAGGAGGTGGCGAAGCAGCTCGTCGTCGCCCGGGGGAATCGGCCCCGGCGCGTCGGGATTCAGCGACAGGTAGTCCTGGAAGCCCGCGAGCAGCCGGTCCTCGGCGGCGGCGGCGCACGCGTCGGTGTTGAAGGCCACCAGCTTGTCGCGGTCGAACTTCGCGTTGGACTTGCCGATCCGGTCGATGCCGAACAACTCCACCAGCTCGCCGAGCGTGAGCTTCTCGCGGTCGCCGGACGGGCGCCAGCCCAGCAGCGAGAGGAAGTTCACCAGCGCCTCCGGCAGGTACCCCGCGACGCGGAACTCGTGCACCTCCACGCCCCCTTCGCGCTTGGAGAGCTTGCGCCCCGCCATGTTCAGGATGATGGGCAGGTGGCACAGCCGCGGCGTCTCGAAGCCCAGCGCCTCGCGCAGCACGTTCTGGCGCCACGTCTGGCCGAGGAACTCCTGCCCCCGGCAGACGAGCGTCACGCCCATCAGCGCGTCGTCGACGACGTTGGCGAGGTGATACGTCGGGAAGCCGTCGGCCTTGAGGACGACGAAGTCCTCCATCTCGCTCGCCGGCACGGTCACGTCGCCGAAGGCCTCGTCGTGGACGGTCACGTCGCCGTCGGGCGCGCGGCAGCGGACGACGACGGGGCGGCCCTCGGCGCGGGCCCGGTCGGCGTCGCCACGCGTGGGGAAGGCCTCGGGCCGCGGGTAGCGGAAGCCGCGTTTCTCGGCCTCGGCCTGCCTGCGGAGGGCGTCGAGCTCCTCGGGCGTCTCGAACGCGTAGTAGGCCTGCCCGGCCTCCAGGAGCCGCTCGACGTAGGGCCCGTAGATCTCGAGCCGCTCGGACTGGCGGTAGGGTCCGTTGGGCCCGCCGACCTCGATGCCCTCGTCCCAGTCCAGGCCGAGCCACCGCATGTCCTCGATGATCTTGGCGATGGCCGCCTCGTCGTGGCGGGCGCGGTCGGTGTCCTCGATCCGCAGCAGGAACGTCCCGCCGGCCTGGCGGGCCAGCAGGTAGTTGAACAGGGCGGTCCGGGCGCCTCCGACGTGGAGGTACCCCGTCGGCGAGGGGGCGAAGCGCGTCTTGACCTTCTCCATGGCCGTGGGGGGCCTCCTTTCCGCGGGCCTACTCGCCGAACTCCTCGGTGACGTGGCGGAAGAACCCGACGACGTCGTCGCGCTGGTCCCCGGCCATCCACTGGATCGCCTCGCGCGGGTGCTGGTTCATCGTGCCACTGATCATGTAGGGGATGTGGTAGCCCCAGCGGAGCTGCTCGCGCAGGGGCAGAATGACGCTCTGCATGGCTTCCAGCAGCGGGTCGATCGCGTACTTGGGGTTCTTCAGGAACGCCAGCAGCAGCTCCAGAGGGCAGTTGCCCGACCCCCGCCCCAGTCCCAGCAGCGTGCCGTCCACGAACTTGGCGCCCTTGACGATCGCCTCGATCGTGTTGGCGAAGGCGAGCTGGAGGGCGTTGTGGAAGTGCCCGCCGATCTGCTTGCTCTTCACGTGCATCTGGAACTTCTCGACGAGGTAGTGCACGCCCTCGCCGTACAGGGCGCCGTAGCTGTCCACGACGTACACGGCCATCGCTTGCGTCTCGTTCTCGATCTGGTCCAGCGCTTCGTCCAGGAACGGCGGGCCCTCCCGCGAGATCGCCATGACGTTGATCGTGCACTCGTAGCCCTTCTCGACGGCGTTCTTGGCCAGCACGATCGCCTTGTCCACGTCCTTGACGTACGTGGCCACGCGAATCAGGTCCACCACCGACTCCTCCGACGGGAGGATGTCCTCCGGCGCCGCCTTGTGGGCGTCCTGCATGATCGCGATCTTCGTCCCCCCGCCGTTCACGCCGTCCACCGCGCGGCGGAGGTTCTCCTCGTCGCAGAACCGCCACGGGCCGTACTGCTCCGGCGAGAGCATCCGCTTGCTGTTGCGGTAGCCCAGCTCCACGTAGTCCACCCCGGCCGCGCAGACGCAGCGGTAGACCTCGCGAACCGTCTCCACCGGGAAGTGCGAGTCGTTCATCAGCCCCCCGTCGCGGATGGTGCAATCCACTACCTTGATATCCGGGCGGTACAAGTGGTTGCTCCTTTCCGGCTTGCGACGGTGCCTGCCTGCCGCATCAAGCCATACGAACCTGGCACGACCGAACACAGACCGCTTATTCTAGCACGATCCGCCAAGCTTGTGTGCCACGCGTTCCCGAACCGGGAAACCCGTGAAGGCGGCGCGCCGGGGGGGTATCCTCCCCTCGCCGGACGGGCGAGGCGCCGCGACGCCGGCCAGGAGAGCGCCACCATGACGAGACAACAGCCTTCCTTCGGCGTGGGCGAGCGCGCCGGACACTGGTGGTTCCTCGCCCCCGACGGCGAGCCGTTCTGGTCCATCGGCATGAACCACATCGACTCCGCCGCCCTGCGCCACGCCGAGACCGTCCACATCTGGCGCGACAAGTACGGCAACAGCGAGCAGCGCTGGATCCGCAAGGCCGTCGCGCCGGACCTGCGCGACTGGGGCTTCAACACGATCGGCTGGACGCAGGAGGTGGTCCTGCGCAGCCCGGCCATGCACCGCCACTCCCGCAGCTTCACGTACGAGGAGTACCGGTGGGCCGACATGCCCTACTGCCACCTCCTGCCCTTCACCGAGACGCACCAGTGGGAGAAGGAGACGCGGCACCCCGACGTGTTCAGCGAGGGCTTCGAGGCCTGGTGCGACTACGTCGCCCGCAAGGAATGCGCCCGCATGGCCGAGGACGCCAAGCTTGGGCTTCCCCACGAACGGTGGGCGCGCCGAGAGGCCCCGCGACGGCCCGCCCGCGGCCCGGCCGGGTGCGAGCGCGCCGGAGCGCGACACTTTTCGTGCCTTTCGGCGAAATTCTCACGCCCCCAGCCGCGCCCCGGAAAACGGCCATAAGTCTAGATCGATTGTG
>CAZXOC010000290.1:0-9246 GCA_964642165.1 uncultured Planctomycetaceae bacterium
GTCCACCATTCGCGGGTTACGTCGCGACGATACGCGCTCGCCGCATCCTCTCGGTGCGAGAAGCGGGCGCTGAAGACACTGGTCTCAACGTATACGGTGGCAGCCATCGACTCGCACTATACCGTGATCGCGCGCCGCCTGCGACGGCGGGCGCGGGCCGGCTCACTCGATCGCGCGGCGGAGGAGGCCGTCGGCCTCGGCGAGGCGGCGGCGGGCCGCGCGCCAGCCGACGCCGCGGGCGTGCATGACGATGGCCGTCTTGACCTCGCCCCGGGCGGCGGCGAGGAGCTTGCGGGCGGCGCGGCGCCCCAGGCCGGTCAACTCCATCACGATCCGATCGGACCGGTCGCGGAGCTTCTCGTTGGTGGCCTTCAGGTCGACCATCAGGTTGCCGTAGACCTTGCCGGTGCGGATCATCGCGGCGGTCGTGAGGGCGTTGAGGACGAGCTTGGTGGCCGTGCCGGCCTTCAGGCGCGTCGAGCCGGTGACCGCCTCCGGGCCGACGATCGGGCAGATGACCACGTCGGCGCGGACGGCGGCCTTCACCTCGGGCGAGCAGGTGACGAAGATGGAGGCCGCCCCGATCCGCCGGGCGCGCCCCACCGCCCCGTGGACGAACGGCGTGACGCCGCAGGCGGCGATGCCGACGACGACGTCGTCGGCCGTCACGCCGCGCCGGTCGATCGCCGCCGCCCCGTCGGCGGCGTGGTCCTCGGCGCCCTCGATGGCCCGTACCAGGGCTCGCCGCCCGCCGGCGATGATGCCCTGAACCAGCGAAGGGCGCACGCCGAACGTCGGCGGGCACTCCGACGCGTCGAGCACGCCCAGCCGCCCGCTCGTACCCGCGCCCACGTAGAACAGCCTGCCCCCGCGGCGGAACCGCTCGACGATGAGGTCGACGGCGGCGGCGATCCGGCGCCGCTGCGTGCGGACGGCCGGGGCCACCCGCGCGTCCTCCGCGTGGAGGGCGTCGACGATCCCGACCGTGGGCAGGCGGTCGATGTCCCTGCTGCGCGGGTTGCGCTTCTCCGTCGTCAGGTACGATCGGTCCTTCATGGCGCCGGAGAGGGTACCGCGCGCAGGGTCGAATGGACACGGGGCAGGACCCGGCACGGAGAGGCCCTTCCCCCTCACGCGAGCGGCAGCGCCCGCCGGGCGGCTACCTCCCCGGCACGATCTTGCCCAGGACGACGGGATGGCGCGCCCCGGTGGCGCCGGGGACGTTGTTGGCCCGCCCGCGGATCGTCTCGGCCGCCAGGAGGGCGAACGCGACCGCCTCCCTGGCGTCGCCGCGGACGCCCATCTCGTCGCTGGTGAGGACCTTCGCTGGCGCGAGCCGCTCGGCGAGCATGCGCATCAGCGTGCGGTTGTGCGCTCCCCCGCCGGAGACGATCACCTCGGCCGGACGGGCCGGCAGGAAGCGCCGGTAGGCGTCGGCGATGCTCTCGGCCGTCAGGGCCGTCGCCGTGGCGAGGATGTCGTGGGGCTCGATTCTCCGCCGCCGGGCAGCGGCGTGGATCGCATCGGCGAACGGCACGCCGAACTCCTCGCGCCCCGTCGACTTCGGCGGACGCCGCCGGAAGTAGGGGTGCCCCATCCACTCGGCCAGCAGCGCCGTGACGACGCGGCCGCGGCCCGCGAGACGACCGCCGCGATCGTACCGCAGGCGCCCTTCGGTGATGCGCTCGGCCAGCCGGTCGAGCACCATGTTGCCCGGCCCGGTGTCGAAGGCGACGACCCGCTCGATGCGCCCGCCGGCGGGCAGGTAGGTCACGTTGGCGATGCCGCCGAGGTTCTGCGTCGCGCGGTGCCGCCGGCCGCGGCCGAACAGGAGGTAGTCGCCATACGGCGTCAGCGGCGCGCCCTCGCCGCCGGCGGCGATATCGCGCGGGCGGAAGTCCGCCACGGTCGTGATGCCCGTCCGCTCGGCGATGACGCTGGGCTCGGCGATCTGGAGCGTCGAGCGGAGCTTCCGCCGCCCGTGCCGCCGGCCGGCCGGGAGATGGCAGATCGTCTGCCCGTGCGAGCCGATCAGGTCGATGGACGCCAGCGGCACGCCCGCCTCGCCCGCCAGCTTGATCACGGCGTCGGCGAACGCCTCGCCCAGGACGAAGTTGAGGTGGCAGATGTCGTCGAGCCGGGCCGTCTCCGGCCGGCAGAGGCCCAGCACGGCCCGCCGCAGCTTCGGCGGGTAGCTGAACGTCTCGAAGGCCAGAAGCTCCACGCCGCGCCCGCGGATGTCCACGATGGCCGCGTCGACGCCGTCGCACGACGTGCCGGACATCAGCCCCGCGACGCGCAGCGTCCGCCCTTTGCCTTTGCCACCCACCATTGCGGCGACGAATCTAGCAGGGATGGGCGCGGATGAACACGGGCTTCCTCGCGGCGTCCGCCTCCGTCCGCGGCGAGCGGCTTGCCGGCGTCAGAGCTCCCCCGTCTCCCAATCGCCCGCCTGGAGGTCGAAGAAGCGCAGGTGCGGCTCGGGCTCGGCGCGGCCGAGCAGAGCCCCCAAGGCCTCGGCGACCATCACGTTCGCCGCGACGGCGGCCGTGAAGGGCAGGTTGCCCTGCCGCTGCTCCAGCCCCTCGTCCTTGCCGGCGTAGAGCCTGTCGACCAAGCCGCTCCCGGGCGGGCAGACGGCGACCTGTCCGCACCAGCCGGCGATCGCGCCGTGCACGAGCAGGACGCCGGCGGCGGCGCATCGCCGGGCCAGCTCGCGCCGCGCCGGGATGCTGTCCAGGCAGTCGAAGACGAGATTGCAGCCGGGCAGCGCGGCGTTGGCGAGCTGCTGGAAGGCCGCGTGGTGGGCCTGGAAGTCCACGGCCGGGTTGACCTGCCGCACGCGCGCCGCGGCGGCCGCCGCCTTCGGCTGCCCCAGGTTCTCCGCGCGGGCAAGGAGCTGGCGGTTCAGGTTGCTCTCGGCGACGACGTCGGGGTCGACGCCGACGATCCGCCCGACGCCGAGGCGGGCGAGGGTCTCGACGACGCAGCCGCCCAGGCCCCCCAGGCCGACTACCGCCACGCGCCGCGCCAGCAGGACGGCCTGCCCGTCGAGCCCGAGCGAGGGGATGCTGCGGTCGTAGCGCCGCGGCACGATGCCTTCCTGAAGCGCGCCCCACTCGACCTGCCGCAACGTGAGGGCGGTCTCGGCGGCGATGCGCCGAGTCTCGTCGAGCGAGAGTTGTCGAGACGGGCCCACCGCCGCCCCCAGGGCCGCCCGCAGCCGGCTTGTCTCTTTCTCCGTCAGCATCGCGACCGCCGCGGGCTGGGTCCGCCCGCCCGGCTCAGCCCCCGCCTATGGACGGGAACAGCGCCACCACGTCGCCGTCGGCCAGGGGCTCATCGAGCCCGCGGAACCGCCCGTTCACCAGCGAGATGGAGACGTCCTTCTCGGGGATGGCGAGCTGCCGGACGAGATCGCCCAGGCACGCCCGATCGGGCACGGGCACGGTGCGCTTCTTGAAGCGGCTCTCCCGCAGGGCGGAGAACAGGCGGACTTCCACGTCCATCGGGCGGCGACCTTTCGGGGCTGTTCGGCCGGCGTCGCGAAGCGCCCCGGGCGCTCAGGAGAGCCCCAGGGCGGCCAGCTTGTCGTCCGTCGGAACGCCCTCGGGGCTCCAGCCCCGCTCCTGGTAGTATTGGGGCAGGAGCTCGTCGAGCCGGTGCACCTGGCCCTTGGCCCCGCCTTCGGTGAGCGCCTCGGTCAGCAGGCGTTTGGGCAGCGTGTCCTGCTCCGGGCCGACGCCGGCCTGAAGGTTGAACATCCGCTCCAGGTTCCAGATCCGCTCGCCGGCCTCGAGCATCTGCTCGGTGGTCCAGTCCTCGCCGACGACGGCGTTGAACATGTCGCGGTAGTCGTCTCCCCCCAGGGCGAAGGAGGTGAACAGGCAGAGGCCCTCGGAGTCGATCACGGCGGTGAGGTCCTGGAAGAGCTTGACCCAGGCGGCCTTGCCCTCGAGGCTCAGCGGGTCGAGCTTCTCGGGGATGCCGAGGATCTCCGGGGAGATCATGTAGCCGCGGACGTGGCAGCCGCCGCGGTTGCTCGTGGCGTAGGCCAGCCCGTGTCCCTGGGCGCCGCGCGGGTCGTAGGCGGGCAGCTCCTGCTTCTTGACCGTCATCGACAGCTCGGGGTGGCCGTACATCTCCGCCAGGCGGTAGGAGCCCTGGGCGAGCTTGGCGCCGAGGCCCTCGCCGGCGCCCATCTTCCGTGTCCACTCGACGATCGCCTCCCCCGAGCCGAACGTCAGCTCCGGGCCGTCCACCTCCTCGGCGGGGAGGATGCCCTTCTCGCACAGCTCCATGGCGCAGGCGATGGTCGCCCCGGCGCTGATCGTGTCCAGGCCGTACTCGTTGCACCACTTGTTGGCCTTGATGACCGCGACGAGGTCGCTGACGCCGCAGTCGGCCGAGTACGCCCAGACCGTCTCGTACTCCGGCCCGCCGCCCTCGACGTCGTCGGCGCGGCAGTACCGCCCGCAGGCGATCGGGCAGCGGTAGCAGACGTCCTTGCCGGTAAGGTACTTCTCCGCCAGGGCCTCGCCGCTGGCCTCGTCGGCTTGCTCGAAGTAGGCCTTCTGGAAGTTGTTCGTCGGGTAGATGCCGGACTCGTTGATGACGTTGACCAGCGCCGCCGTGCCGTACGTCGGGAGCGTCTGCCCCGTCACCTCGTTGTCCTTGAGCTTCGCGTGGATGCCGGTGAGGACCTCGGCGACCTTTCCCGCGTCGGCGGCCCGGACCTTCCCCGACCCGCGGACCACCACGGCCAGCAGGTTCTTGCTGCCCATGACCGCCCCGACGCCGCTTCGTCCGGCGGCGCGGTACTTGTCGTTCATGATGGCGGCGATGGGGCTCAGGCGTTGCCCGGCCGGGCCGACCATCAGCACGCGCGCCCTCTCGTCGCCGAAGGCCGCCAGCAGCGCGTCGGTCGTCTCGCCGACGAGGCGGCCCCAGTACTCGCCGGCGTCGTGGATCGTCACGTCGTCGTCGCGGATGGCGACCCAGCAGGGCGCGTCGGCGCGGCCCTCGACGACGATCATGTCGTAGCCGGCGAACTTGAGCTCCGGCCCCCAGTAGCCGCCGGAGTTGCTGCACGCCACCGTGCCGGTCAGCGGGCTCTTGGTGACGACCATGAACCGGCCCGACGCCGGCATGCGCGTCCCGGTCAGCGGGCCGGTCGCCACGATCAGCTTGTTCTCCGGGGAGAGCGCGTCGACCTGGGGGGCGACCTCCCGGGTGAGGAGATGCGTTGCGAGCCCGCGACCGCCGACGAACTCCTTCGCCCGCCCTTCGTCGATCGGTTCGGTTGAGGTTCGCTTGGCCGTGAGGTCGATCCGGAGGAGCTTCCCGCAGTATCCGTTCATCGGCCCGTCTCCCTGAGCGAGTCCTGTCCTGGCGCGTCGAGGTGCGGTCGGTAGTATGGGCCCCGCGAGCCCGCCGTGTCAAGCCGCCGCCCGCCGCGCCGGCCTGGACGTCACGATCGCCTGACCCGCGTTCCCCCATGCCCCGTTCCGCCCGCTCGAAGCCCCGGTCCGGCGGGGCCGGGGCTCCGACCTCCCTGCGCTCCACCGCGCCCTCTTCCCCACCCTTGACGCCCTCTCCGCGAGCGATACAATACGGACACGCTTGCAGCGATTCGCCGTCTCTTTCTTCGGAGCGCGGGCATGAAGCGCAGGTAGGACAACGCAGCGCACAGTCCGGTCGGCCGCATGGCCGGCTGGATCCGTCCTGGCCCGCCTCGGCGGCCCGGGAACGGCGTGCGTTCCGCCTACCGCGTGCCCGTGGCCGCTCCGGGGTCCCGCCAGACCGTCTTCCGCGCCGCGGGCTTTCGACCGAGCAACGTGTCCGGATCGAGGCCATCGAGATGTCGCAAGCACCGTTGGAGTTTCAGGACGTTTCCTTCTACTACGACACGGCCGGGGCGCCGGTGTTCGATGGGCTCAGCGTGCGCTTCCCGCCGGGCTGGACGGGTGTGATCGGCCCGAACGGCTCGGGCAAGACGACGCTGCTCCGGCTGGCGTGCGGGGAGCTGGCTGCGACGCGGGGCACGATCCTTGCGCCGGCGCGGGTGATCTACTGCCCGCAGCGTACGGACGACCCGCCGGCGGAGCTGGCGGCGCTGCTGGGCGCGGCGGACCGGGCGGGGCGGGGCCTGCGCGGGCGCCTCGGCATCGAGCCCGACTGGCCCGCGCGCTGGGCGACGCTCAGCCACGGCGAGCGCAAGCGCGCCCAGATCGCCGTGGCCCTGTGGCGCCGCCCGGGCGTTCTCGCCGCCGACGAGCCGACCAACCACATCGACCTGCCCGCGCGGCGGCTGCTCGCCGCGGCGCTGAAGCGCTTCCGCGGCGTCGGGCTGCTCGTCAGCCACGACCGCGAGCTGCTCGATGCCCTGTGCGCCCAGACCCTGTTCGTCGAGCCTCCGGGGGCCGTGCTGCGCCCGGGCGGCTACACCAAGGCCACGGAGCTGGCGCGGGCCGAGCAGGCCGCCGCACGCCACGCCAGAGGCCGGGCCAAGCGCGACCTGACGCGTCTGCGTCGTGAGGCCGCCGCCCGCGCCCGCCAGGCCGGACGGGCCCATCGCCTGCGATCCAAGCGCGGCATGGCCATCCGGGACCACGACGCCCGGAACCGGGTCAACCAGGCGAGGTACAGCGGCAAAGACGGGCGGGCGGGCAAGACGCTGCGCCAGATGGACGGCCGCCTCCAGCAGGCCCGGGAGCAGCTCGCGGGCGCGCGGGTCAGGAAGCAGCGGCGGCTCGGCATGGACCTCCGCGGCGAGACGTCGCGGCGCGACGCGCTGCTTCGCCTGCCGGCCGGGTCGCTTCCGCTGGGGGACGAACGCCGCCTGAGCTTCCCCGACCTCCGCGTCGCGCCGGACGACCGGATCGCACTGACGGGCCCCAACGGCGGCGGAAAGAGCACGCTGGTGCGGCACATCATGGAGCGCCTCGACCTGCCCGCCGGCCGCGTCGTCTACCTCGCCCAGGAGATCGATCGCGACACGGCGCGCCGGACCGTCGCCGCCGTCCGCCACCTGCCCAAAGCCAGGCTCGGCGCGGTCCTGTCCGTCGTCGGGGCGCTCGGGTCGGAGCCTCAGCGGCTGATCGAGACCGACGAGCCCAGCCCCGGCGAGCTGCGGAAGCTCCTGCTCGCGTTGGGCATGGCCGCCTCGCCGCACCTGATCGTGATGGACGAGCCGACCAACCACCTCGACCTGCCGTCGATCGAGTGCCTGGAGCGCGCCCTGGGCGACTGCCCGTCGGCGCTGCTGCTGGTCAGCCACGACGTGCGGTTCCTCGGGCGGCTGACCCGCCTGCGGTGGGAGATCGCGCCGGACGAGGCCGACCCGGCGGGCCTGCGGATGCGCCTCCAGGTCCGCCGCCCCCCAGCCGTGCATTGACGCGCCGCCCCGCGAACGACAACATGCCAGCCGCCAACGACGAACGACCCGTGGAGAAGCCCATGGCGGACAAGCTGATCGTGCGGGAGGTCAGGCCGGGAGACGTGCAGGCGGTGGTGGAGATCGCGGTGGCCGCGTGGGAGCCGATCTTCGAGAGCTTCCGCGAGATCCTGGGCGACGATCTGTTCGCCGCCGTGCACGCCGCCCCGCGGAAGGAGAAGGCCCGGCAGGTCCGCGCCGCGTGCGCGGGCGCCGACGGGGCGCTCGTCTGCGTCGCGGAGCTGGGCGGGCGCGTGGTCGGCTTCGCCACGTTCTATCCCGACGTGAAGCCGGGCGTCGGCGAGATCGGCAACAACGCGGTCCATCCGGACCACCAGGGCCTCGGCATCGCCGGGCGGATGTACCGCTGGGGCTTCGGGCGCCTGCGGCAGCTCGGCATGGAGTACGTTCGCGTCCAGACGGGCGGCGACGCGTCGCACGCCCCGGCCCGACGCGCCTACGAGAAGGCCGGCTTTGAGGTCGAGCTGCCCGGCGCGACGTACTACCGGGCGCTGTGACCCCGCGGGCCGGCACGAAGGAGCCTCAATGCGCCTGCTCGATCTCATCGACCGAACGCTGCCCGCGGCGCCTTGGGCCGAGGGCGAGAAGATCCCCTGGGACGAGCCGGGCTTCAGCCGGCGGATGCTCGCGGAGCACCTCTCTCAGGACCACGACGCCGCCAGTCGGCGATCCGAGACCATCGATCGTCACGTGCGGTGGATCCACAACGAGCTGCTCGGGGGCGCGGCGACGCGGGTGCTCGACCTGGCGTGCGGGCCGGGGCTGTATGCCAGTCGCCTGGCGCGGCTTGGCCACGAGTGCGTGGGCATCGACTTCTCCCCCGCTTCGATCGCCCACGCCGCCGACGCCGCCGAGCGCGACCGGCTCGCCTGCACGTACCGGCGGGAGGACATCCGCGCGGCGGACTTCGAGACGGGCTTCGGCCTGGCGATGCTGATCTTCGGGGAGTTCAACGTGTTCCGCCCGCGCGAGGCCCGGCGGATCCTCGCCAAGGCGCAGGCCGCCCTGGCGCCTGGCGGGCGGCTCCTCCTCGAGCCGCACACGTACGACGCGGCGGAGCGCCTGGGCCGCGCCGCGCCCTCGTGGCAGGCGCGGCGATGCGGCCTCTTCTCCGACCGGCCGCACCTGCTCGTCGAAGAGAGCTTCTGGGACGTCCGCGCGCGGGCGGCCACCACGCGCTACTTCGTGATCGACGCCGCCACGGGCGAGGTGACCCGCCACGCGGCCACCACGCAGGCCTACCGCGACGAGGACTACCGCGCGATGCTCGCGGACGCGGGCTTCGGGGACATAGGCTTCCATCCGTCGCTGACGGGCGGGCCCGAGGTCCATCCCGGCCTCCTCGTCATCACGGCCCGGAACCCGGCTCCCTGACGCGGCTTGGCGGATCTGCCGCGCGACGGCTGGCCGCGGCCGGAAAACTGGCTCTCGCGCACGGTTTCGGTATCCCTTCTCGCGGCGGGCAGGCTCTCTAGGGTAGAGGGCCCTCGCAATGGGAGTTGACGTGGAAGAGCTGCCGTCCCTGGTCCGGGCCGCGGCGAGCGCCGCCTCGCCGCCCGCGGAGCGCCTGGAGGCCTTCGGCGAGATCGTTCGCCGGTTCCAGGACATGGTCTACGGCTGCGCGTACGCGAGGCTGGGCGACTTCCACCTCGCCGAGGACGCCGCCCAGGAGGCGTTCCTGGCGGCCTATCGCGAGCTGCCCAACCTGCGCGAGCCGAGGGCGTTCGCCGGGTGGCTGCGGCGGATCGTGCTGAGCCGGTGCGGCCGCCTGACCCGCCGCCGGCGGGTGC
>CAZXOC010000291.1:0-6506 GCA_964642165.1 uncultured Planctomycetaceae bacterium
TCAGCGCCGGCCCTGCGCGGGGAACCTCTCACGCGGCGTCATTGGGGCTGCTCTCCCGGCCGGACAATGAACTGCAGCACGGTCCGAGTGCCCTCGCGGACCCTCACGCGGTCGGCGATGCGCAGGGGGGCCAGGTAGACGATGCCCTCCTCGTCGGTGATGCAGCGGACCTCGTCGCGGCGGCGGCGCGGCAGCTTCCGGTTGGTCAGGAAGTCGCTGACGCTCTGCGTTCCCGGCGCGCCCAGGGGGACGAACGCGTCGCCGTCGCGGCGCCGCCGGACCCGCAGCCGGCCCCGGACGCGCTCGGCGTCGATCATCTCCACGCCGTCGGCGTGCGATCGGCAGTGACGCCGGAAGCTCGCCGCATCGAACGGGCGCAGCTCGCAGTGCACTCGCCAGCCGTCGTCCAGAACGGTCTGCCCCGGGCAGGCGACGGACCTCTCCCTGTCGGCTCGCGCCGCCTCGAGAGGTCCGGCCTCGAGGACGAGCTCATCGCCTTGGCGCCGGGCCACCCAGCCGCCGGGCAGCGACGTGGCCGCGGGGGGCTCCGCCTCGGCCAGCCGCGCGAGATCCGCAAGCTGCTCGGCCGTGAGCCTCCCCAGCGGCACGGCGAGGCCCTCCAGCGCGGCTCGAAGGGCGTAGGTTCGCACGACGGGGTGCTCTGCCGCCAGCGCGCGGGCGTCGAGCGTCGCACGGCGGGGCGCTTCGTCCCGGCTGGCCCGCGCGAGGGCTTCCCGGCCGCGGTCGGCGAGGAAGGCCTCGACGTCCCCGGCCGCGCGGGCCAGGCGAAGGACCGCGTCGTCGGCACGATCGTTGAGGCGCTCGCGAAGCAGGGGCAGCAGCTCGTGGCGGATGAAGTTGCGGCGGTAGGCGGCGTCGGCGTTGGTCTCGTCGATCCGCCAGGTGAGCTGCTGCCGGCGGCAGTAGGCCTCGATCTCCTCTCGCCGCGCCGCCAGCAGCGGGCGAACGAGCTGCAGGCCGCCGGCACCGAGCGGGCGCTTCGCCGGGATGCCCGACAGCCCGCGGAGGTGCGTGCCGCGGACGATGCGATAGAGGACGGTCTCGACATTGTCGTCGGCGTGATGGCCGACGGCAACGGCCGTGGCGCCGCGGCGGCGTGCGGCCTCGGCGAGGAAGTCGTACCGCACCTTCCGTGCGGCGGCCTCGACGCTCAGTCGCTCGGCGGCCGCGGCACCCCGCACCTCGCGCCGTTCCACCACACACGGGATGTCCCACCGCCCGGCCAGGTCGGCCACGAAACCCGCGTCGGCCTCGCCTGAGTCGCGCAGGCCGTGGTCCAGGTGCGCCGCGCTGAGGCGATAAGCGCGGTCGGGGCGCCGCGCCAACTCGCGCAGCACGGCGAGCAGCGCGACGCTGTCGGGGCCGCCGCTGACGCCCACGAGCACCGCTTGCCCGCATGCGAGCAGCCGCCGGGCGTCGATGAGCGCCGCCGCCGCCGCCACGAGCGGGTCGGGCTGTGTCCGGTCAACCGTCATGGACTCCGGGGCCTCGACGAGCGGGCGCCGGCGCTGCTGTCCGCGCGCCGTGGCCGGCCTGCGCCCTGGCGCCACGGAGTGTACCGCGGAGGCTCGTGCCGGGGAAAGGCCGACGTCCCGCCCGCCGAGGCGGCCCCGCCGAACTGCTGGACGTCTCTTGCCCAAGGCGACCGAAGCGGTGTACCATCGTGCCTCGCGCTTTGGGAAGACGCGTGGCATGAGACCCGTTCCGCAGTCGAGACACCTTCTGGCCGTGTTGTTCTTCGCGGGCGTGTCGGCCGTCACGGGATACCTCGCCTCGGTGGAGGATCGCCTCACCCCCACGCAGGTCAGCATCGCGGCGGCGGCCGTCAAACGCCAGGACCCCGCCACGTTCCGCCACGACCCCATCTTCGGCAACCCCAAGCGCAAGTTGTGGCTCTTCCACACGCCGGCGTTCCAGAGCCTGATGGAGCTGGCGCTGGTGCCCACCGGCTACCAGAACCTGCGCCTCCCGTTCCGCGCGATGGCGGGCGTGATGACGATGGTGTTCCTGTGCGGCATGTACGCCCTGCTGTACGCCCAGTGCCGAAGCTGGTCGGTGGCGGCCTTCGTGGCCGTGCTGAGCTCCCGGGTCATCGAGACGCTCGGCGACGGCGTCTGGGGCGTGGGATCGCTGGGGTCCATCACCCCCGCGGGCCTCTGCCTGGCGGTCTTCCCGCTGGTCGTGCTGGCCTTCGGGCGGTACTCGGAGCCCCGGCCGGAGGATCCCTTCTCCCGGCACTGGCGGCTGTTCCTCGTCTTCGGCGTGGTCGGGCTGCTGGGCAACCTGCATCTCGTGACGGCGATGAACATGACGCTCGTGCTGCTGATCGCGTACGTGGTGCGGCAGCGGTTCTCCCCGCGCTGCCTGCCGATCGCGATCGGCTGCGGGCTCTGCGCGCTGGTGGCGGCCTCGCCGTTCATCGGCTACTACTTCGGCGTGCGGGCGACGATGAGCCAGGGCGAGCCGGACACGAGCCTCCGGGCCATTCACGAGGCGATCGAGGCGGTCCGGCTGACGGTCCTGTACCCGGGGCTGCTCAAGCGCTTCCTCCACGGGCGGATGCTGGCCGGGGCGCTCCTGCTGGTCGTCCTGCCGGTGGTCGTGCTGGGGCGCGTCGAGCGCTACCGGACGCGGCACGTTCGGATGTGGGTGGCCCTGCTGGCGGCCAGCCTGTTCGTCTCGCTGGTGCTCCACGGCGTCAGCCAACTCGTCGGCTGCGCGATGAACGCCGCGCCGCCCGTGATCGATTTCCCCGAGGCCGCCAGCCTCGCCCTCCTGCCCCTGTACGTGCTGCTGGCCCAGGCGATCACCAACGTATTCCGCCTCCTGCGGATGCACCGCAAGCTCCTCCGCTGGGCCTGCACGGCGCTGGTGGCGCTGTGGATGATCCCGTCGGACAACCTCCGCGTCGCGCGGCACGGGGCGGCCGATCTGGCCACCGCCTTCATGGACGAGGAGGACAAGCCCGCCTACGTCCTGCGCCACGCCGAGAAACGCGCCGAACGCCGGGAGCTGGCGGCCATCGGGCACTGGGCGGCCGCTCGCGACCGGTCCATCTACCTCACCTCCGAGGGCGAGTTCCGCGTCCTGGCCCGCCGGGCGATCCTCGCCGCCCCCGAAGATGCCCGGTACCTCTACTACCTCACGCCCGGGCGCCTGGAGGGGTGGCTCGGCCTCTACCGGCAGCAGCAGAAGGTGCTTTTCCCCGCCGCCGGGCGGGCCGATGCCCGGGCCGTCCAGCAGTTCGTCGCCGACCAGATCGAGCGCAGCGAGGAAAAGGAGGCGTTGGCGCAGTGGGAGTGGTACGTGATTCTCGAGGCCGGACGCGCACCCGAGCAGCCGGACCCCCTCCAGCCAATCGACAGCGAGGCCTGGGGCGAACACTACCGCCTGTACCGCGTCCGTTGACGCACGTCGGGCGGTCGGCTTACAATGCCCCCCACGACGTTCGCTTCCGCAGTGGACCTGCCCCCAATCTTGGAAAGGATCACCAATGAAGAGGCAAGCATCCTGGGTTCTTCTGGCCGTGGCGGTGGCCGCCGCCACGGGCGGGTGTGTCTCGACGGCCATCAAGGAAGGCAGCGGCGTCGTGTTGGGCGCCAAGGGCACGTTCATGCCCATCCAGCCCCTCGCGACGGACAAGGAGGCCAAGCCCCTGGGCGTCTACCGGCGCTTCGAGCTCGGGCAGCTCACCGACGAGATCGGCGGCAAGGTCCCCGCGAACCTGCTGGGCTATCTGCCGGCGGCCCTCCAGGAGCAGCTTCGCAAGGCCCACCTGCCCGACGAGCCCGGCGGCAAGACCATGCTCATCCGCGGCAGGATCATCCACTACGAGAGCGCCGGCACGGTCGGCTTCGCGCTGGGCCCGCTGGAGGAGGTGGTCGTGCTGACGGAGTTCGTGGACAAGGACAGCGGCACGGTCCTCGGCCGGGCCAACTGCATCGGGCGCACGACGGCGCGCGTCAACGCCGGCGTCAAGAAGAAGGCCGAGGGCCTCGCCAAGGCCTTCGTGCGGTGGATCGAGGCGAGGTTCCCCAAGGACCAGAAGGTGAAGTGACGGCGGACGCGCAGCGGCCCGTCGATGGACCTGTCTGCACGCGGGCTCGGGCATGCGGCCCGCCCAGGAGCCGCGCGCTTCCGCGGGAGGCTTCTGCGCAGGCGCCCTCGGCGAATCGCTCAAGCGGAAAACAGGCGGGCGACGATAAAGGTACCTGGCGGCCGGCGGCAAGCGGCGCCCGGCCGGGCAGGAGACCACGCTGTGTGCCCTTTCCTGGATAGACCCGACGCTCGCTGCGCGACACATCTGACCCTGGCGAACCTCCCGCGGGCGTTCCGGCACTGTGCGGACCAGTACACCCTATGCCCCATCTACCAGAAGCTGGTGGGCGAGCTCATCTCCGATGCCTGGGAGTACGAAGAATCAGACGCTCCCGCCGGCGTCCTCGTTGCCTCCTGAGTCGCGTGGGCATCTGAAGGGCTTCCTGGACTACCTCCAGGTGGAGTGCGGGCTGTCCGTCAACACGCGCCGGGCCTATCGCCGTGACCTGTGCCGCTTCCTGGGCGGCCTGGGTGCAATCGCCCGCGACCCCGCACGCATCACCACGCGCCACGTCGAGCGGTTCCTCCACGCCTGCCGCGCCGAAGGCCTCGCCGTCTCGTCCATCGCCCGGGGCCTGGCCGCCGTGCGGATGTTCTGCCGCTACCTCGTGCTTCAGCGAGTGCTGCCGCGGGACGTGTCGGCCGTCGTCGACTCGCCCAAGAAATGGCACCGCCTGCCGACCACGCTGGAGGACCACCACGTCGCGCGGCTGCTGGCCGGGCCCGACGACGACCAGGACGTCCACGCCCGGCGCGACCGCGCCATCCTGACCGTGCTGTACGCCACCGGCGTGCGCGCCAGCGAGCTGGCCGGGCTGAAGCTCCGCGACGTCAACTTCCATCTCGGCGTCCTTCGCGTGCTCGGCAAGGGCGCCAAGGAACGCATCGTCCCCGTCGCCGAGCGCGCCCTCGAGACCGTCCGCGACTACATGGACCGCGAGCGTCTGGGCGTGATGCGGGAGCCGGCCGCCGAATGCCTGTTCCTGTCGCGCACCGGCAGGCCCCTCGCCCGCGAGGACATCTACCGGATCGTCCGGAAGTACGTCCGGCGGCAGGCGCTGCGAGGCAACGTCACCCCCCACACGCTGCGCCACGCCTTCGCAACGCACCTGCTCGCCCACGGGGCCGACCTGCGAAGCGTCCAGGAGATGCTCGGCCACGCCGACATCTCCAGCACCCAGATCTACACTCACGTCGACGCCTCCCGCCTCAAGGCCATCCACAAGAAGTACCACCCCCGCGCCTGACCGCCGCGCGGCGGCGCGAACGCGCGCTTGCGGGCCTCGCCCGACCTCGCCATAGTGGTGGGCGTATCGCTCGTGGGCAAAGCAAGGCGCAGCCGGCACGATGTCTTCCCCGCACAACGCAGACGGAGGCGGCGCGGTCCTCACCGCGGTGGCCGATCTCGTCGAGATCGCCGGACGCACGGGCGCCACCACGGTGGCCGTCGCCGGCGGCGACCGGACCGAGGACCTCCGCCTGGTCGAGTCCGCCCGCGACCACGGAATCGTCGATCGCATCCTCCTGATCGGGCGCCCCGGCGGGATCCGACGCGCCGTCGAGGAGGTGGGCATCTACATCCCCCCCGACGACATCGTGCCCGCCGGGACGGAGGACCAGATCGCCGCCGCCACCGTCAAGCTCATCCGCGCCGGCGGCGTCGACGTGCTGCTCAAGGGCAACATCCCCACGCCCACGCTCAACCGCCACATGCTCGCGCTGGCCGTCCGCCCCACGGTGAGCCTCGCGACCGTCTTCGACGCGGGCCCCATCGCCCGCGGGCGGCCCATGGTCCTCACCGACGCCGGCGTCACCACCGTCTGCCACTTCGGGCGGATGGTCGGCCTCATCCGCAACGCCGTCGACGTCGCCCATGCCGTGCTCCACCTGGACCGCCCCCGCGTGGCGATCCTGTCGGCCAACGAGAAGCAGGTGGCCTCCCTGCCGTCGACCGCGATGGGACTGGCGCTGGCCGAGCGCCCCTGGCCCGACGCCGTCGTCGACGGGCCGCTCTCGTTCGACCTCGCCACCGACCCCGCCTCCGTCGCCATCAAGGGCCTGCCCGATCGGCCCAACGCCGCCGAGGTCGCCGGCCGCGCCGACGTGCTCGTCTGCCCCGGCATCGACGCCGCCAACTGCCTCTACAAGATGCTCGCCGCCCTGAGCAAGTACGGCGACGCCTCCCTGGCCAGCATCACCGTCGGCTTCCCCGTGCCGTACGTCATCCTCTCCCGGGCCGATTCGCTCGCCACGCGCCTCGAGTCCGTCGCCCTCTGCAGCGTCTACGCTCACCGCACGTCGGGCCGGGCCGCCGCCGAGGCGACCGCCGAGCCGACCGCCCCGCCGACCACGCCCGCCGGCCCCTTCCGCGTGCTCGTGGTCAACCC
>CAZXOC010000291.1:6606-9187 GCA_964642165.1 uncultured Planctomycetaceae bacterium
CGACCGCCCCGCCGACCACGCCCGCCGGCCCCTTCCGCGTGCTCGTGGTCAACCCCGGGTCCACGTCGATGAAGGCCGCCGTCTTCGAGAACGACCGCCGCCTCCACTCGGTGGAGACCCCCTGCGACGTGCTCGTCACCGCCACGCCCGCGCAGCGCCGCCGGCAGGTCCGCGAGCTGGCCCGGCTGGCCCTCGGGCTGCTCGAGGACAGCGGCGAGACCGTCGACGCCGTGGCGGCGCGAGGGGGCTTCCTGCCGCGACCCGACGAGAAGCTCCCCGCCGGCACGTACCTCCTCGCCGAACGCCGCGCCGGCCGCGCCGTCGTCGACGAAACGATGGTCCGCGCCATCCTCGACCACCCCGAGAAGCCCCACGCCAGCAACCTGGGCATCCCCGTCGCGGCGATTCTCGCCCGGCGCCTGAACGTGCCCGCCTTCGTCGTCGATCCCGTCGTCGTCGACGAGTTCGCCCCCGAGGCCGAGGTCTCCGGCTACGCGCCCATCGTCCGCCGAAGCACCTCCCACGCCCTGAACGTGCGTGCGGCGGCGCGCGCCGCGGCCGAGGCGATCGGCCGGGACGTCGAGTCCATCGACCTCGTCGTCGCCCACCTCGGCGGGGGCATCACCGTCGCGGCCGTCCGCGCGGGCCGCATGATCGACAACAACATCGCGCTGCTCGGCGGCGGGCCCTTCACCCCCCAACGCGCCGGGCAGCTCCCCCTCGACGAGCTGATCGACCTGTGCTACTCCCGGCGATTCACCCGCGCCGAGCTCGTCGAGGAGCTCACGAAGCGCGGCGGCCTGCGGTCCTACCTGGACGAGGACCGCCTCGACGCCATCGAGCAGCGCATCGAGCGCGGCGACGCCGCGGCGAGGCGCGTCGTCGAGGCGATGGTCTACCAGATCGCCAAGGAGATCGGTGCGGCCTTCGTCGCCGTCGGGGGGCGCGCCGAGGCCATCGTGCTCACCGGCGGGCTGGCCCGGAGCCGGCGGATCTGCACGGCCCTGCGCCGCCGCGTCGGCGAACTCGCGCCCGTGGTGGTCCTGCCGGGCTCGCTGGAGTCGGCCGCGCTCGCCGCCGGGGCCGTCGCCGTCCTGTCGGGCCGCCAAAAGCCGCGCCGCTACCGCCCGCCCCGGCGGCTGAAGGAGCTGGACGATGTCCCAGGAGAATGACACGACCAAGCGCCACTGGGTCTTCCGCGCGCACGTGGTGGACCGCGCCGGGGCGCTGACGAGCATCGCGTCGGCCTTCAGCAACGAGGGCATCAGCATCGACACCGTCGTCGGCCACGGCATGGAACCGCGCGCCGGCATCGACGGCAGCGTCGTCCTGACGTTCTTCTGCGACGAGGCCGACAAGGACGTCATGGTCCGCAAGGTCCGGCGCCTCAGCAAGGTCCGCAGCCTCGAGGAGAAGCCCTACGAGTCCCAGGCCCTCCGAAAGAGCGCCATCGTCCGCGCGACCCGCCGCCTCGTGCCCCGAGACGTCGCCGGCGAGGCGTCCTTCCTCACCAGCGAGAAGGTCGCCCAGGACGCCCACGGGTGGACGTACCTGCTGGCCGGCTCGCCCAGCCAACTCGACCCCGTCCTCGAACGGCTCGAGTCCGACGGGGTGATCAAGGACATCGTCTACTCCGTCCTGAGCCTCTGACCGCCCCGCCGCCCCCGGCCGGCATTGCATTCGCCCGCGGGCGCCGATACGGTTCCGTGACATGCCCGGGAGAAGCTACGCGATCATCGGCACGGGGGCGCTGGGCGGCTTCTACGGCGCCCGCCTCGCCCGCGCCGGCCTCGACGTCCACTTCCTGTTCCACGGCGACTACGAGCACGCCCGCGACCACGGGCTTCGCGTCGAGTCCGTCGACGGCGACTTCCACCTGCCGAAAGTCCACGCCTACGCCCGCGCCGGCGACATGCCCCCCTGCGACGTCGTCTGCGTCTGCCTCAAGACCACCGCCAACCACCTCCTCGCCGAGCTGCTCCCCCCCGTCCTCGCCGACGACGGCGTCGTGCTCGTGCTCCAGAACGGCCTCGGCATCGAGGAGCACGTCGCCGGCATCGTCGGCCCCGGCCGCGTCATGGGCGCCCTGTGCTTCCTCTGCTCGAACAAGGTCGGCCCCGCCCACATCCGCCACCTGGACTACGGCTACGTCACGCTGGCCGACTACGACCACGCCCGCCGCCCGCTCGGCGTCACGCCGCGGATGCGCGACGTGGCCGCGGACTTCCAGTCCGCCCGCATCCCCGTTCGCTTCGCCGAGGACCTCGTCCTGGCCCGGTGGAAGAAGCTCGTCTGGAACGTGCCCTTCAACGGCCTGTCCGTGGTCCTGCGCGTGGCGACGGACTCGCTGATGGCCTGCGAGCACACGCGGCGCCTGGCCGAGGCGCTGATGCGCGAGGTCGCCGCCGCCGCCCGGGCCGCCGACGGGCGGCGGATCGAGGAGGCGTTCATCCGCGGCCAGCTCGCCGACACGGCCAGGATGGCCCCCTACCGCCCCAGCATGTTGTTGGACTGCCAGGCCGGGCGACCCATGGAGGTCGAGGCCATCTTCGGCGCCCCCCTCCGCGCCGCCCGCGCCGCC
>CAZXOC010000292.1:0-9148 GCA_964642165.1 uncultured Planctomycetaceae bacterium
CGCTCGTCGTGCCCGCCGGTGTTGAAGCCCACCCCGCGGCGGCGCCCGACGGCGTCGATCTCGTCGAGGAAGATGATGCAGGGGGAGTTGTCCTTGGCCTGCTTGAACAGGTCGCGGACGCGGCTGGCGCCGACGCCGACGAACATCTCGACGAAGTCGCTGCCGGAGATGCTGAAGAAGGGCACGTCGGCCTCGCCGGCGATGGCCTTGGCCAGCAGCGTCTTGCCGCAGCCCGGCTCGCCCACCAGCAGCACGCCGCGCGGGATCCGCCCGCCGAGGCGCTGGAACCTCCGCGGGCTCTTCAGGAACTCGATGATCTCCTGGACCTCTTCCTTGGCCTCGTCGATGCCGGCGACGTCCTCGAACGTGAGCTTCACGGACTCCTTCGTCAGCACGCGGTGGCGGCTGCGCCCGAAGCTGCCCAGGAACCCCCCGCCGCTGGCCGCGGCGCCCAGCCGCCGGAACAGCAGGAACCACACCGCCAGGAACACCAGCACCATCAGCAGCAGGTGAGGCAGCCAGCTCTCCCACAGCCCCGGCATCTCGTAGGCGTACTTGGTCGTGCCGCCCTTCTTGGCGCCCCGCTTGAGGGCCTGATCGAGCCGCTGGTCGAAGTTGTCGTCCGTCAGGGCGTAGGCGTAGTGGACCAGGAAGCGGCGCGGCTCGTCCTGCTTCAGCACGGCGGTCTTCTCGCTCAGCTCGCCCTCGATCTCCTTTTCCCGGATGACGATCGTCCCCCGGATGTCGCCGTTCTCCGCGTGCGTCCAGAACTCCTGGGGCGTGATTGTTTTGCGCTTGTCGAGGGACCGGTAGAGGAAGATCGTCAGGATGACGCCCGCGCCGATCACGACGGCCCAGCTCAGCATGGAGCGCCCGAAACGGTTCGGCGCTTGCGGCGGGCCCGGCGGGCGGCCTCCCGGCTTGTCAGGCATCTGGTTGCTCATGGTGCTTTATACGCTCTCGGCGGCTCGCCGGACCACGCGGCGCCACCCCCCCCGGCCGCTTGCCGGTGCCCCTGCACAACGGCGTCGCCGGCGGGCGCCTGCTTTCGGCCTTCCCTTCGGTATATCTTAGCTCGCATCGGCAACGCGCAGCAAGGCGATTAGCACTGCGACGGGATTCCCTATCCCGGCGTGGACGGCATCGGCCCCCCGCGGGTGCGCCGGCGCGCGGTCGGGCGGATCACCAGTCGGCTTCCAGTTGCTCCACGATCCGCCTGGCCAGCCTGTTGATGGCGTCCTCGCTGCCCTGGAAGAAGTCCTCCCCCAGCGGCGACGGCGGGATGTAGGAGCCGGTCTCGCGGAAGTTTCGCCGCCGGGCGAGGACCCTCCCGCTGCGGAGGTCCGTCCAGGTGAACGAGACGGCCAGCGTGATCTCCTTCTCGTGCGGCAGCCCCGTGTCGGGGTTGAAGCTCAGCACCCGCTGCGAGACGCGCTCGATCGTGCCGGACAGCTCCGTGTCGGCGCGGCGGCGGTCGGTCACCTTGTAGGGCGTGTCCAGCTCGAGGCGCTTGATGACGGCCTCCGTCAGGCGCATCTCCAGCCCGCGCCGGTAGACGTCCTTGCCGCGACCCCACAGGGGCACGCTCACCGTCTTGACGCCCCGGTCGTACTGGCTCGTGAGGGTGTATCCCTTCGTGGGGTCGTCGGAGCAGCCGCTCGCGATGGCCAGCAGCGCGGCGCCCACGAGGAGGGTCACGGTCGTCGTCGCGGTCCTTGTCATGGCTGGTGTCCCGCTTTGGAGGAGGGTTGGCTGGCTTCGACGGGCGCGGCGGCGGGCGGCGACGTCGCCGCCTTGGCGGGCGCTTTCGGCGCGGGGCGCGGCTTCGGCTTGGGGGGCGCCGGCGGCGCGTCGCGCCCGAGGAACCGCCTCGCGTCGCCCGCCCACGCGCTGGAGGGGTACTTTTCGGCCACCAGGCGGTAGTAGAACCGGGCGGACTTCGCCCGCCCCGTGCGCTGGTAGAACCGCGCCGTCTCGTACGCGCGCCGGGCGCGGCGACGGGTGATCTCGTCCAGCATGCGGGGCGCCCCGGCCTTCCGCGCCGCGTGGGGGTACTGATCCAGCAGCGCCTTGAGGCGCTGCTCGGCCTCGATCAGCGGCGTCTCGTCGTAGGCGACGCCCTTGAACGACGCGTACATGGCGACGGCCGCCTGGAGCATCGCCTCCGGCGCGCGGCGGCTCTTGCCGAACAGCTGGAGATAGTTGTCGTAGGCCTCGGACGCCTCGGCGTACTCGCCCCGCGCGGCGTGGTACTCGCCGATCCGCAGCAGGGCCTTCTCGGCGACGACCGAGCCCGGGGCGTGCTCGGCGATGCGCCGGAGGATCGTCAGGCCCTCGTCCCGCGCCGGCAGGCGGAAGACCTTCGCGACGATCCGCTTCTTGCCCGCGAGGAACGCGTTGGCCACGTCCATCTCCCGCAGCAGCGCGCGCTCCAGGAACCGCCCGTTGGGGTAGGCGTTGAGCATGCGCTCGAAGGCCTCGTAGGCCTGGTAGTAGCGTCCGGCGCCCATCTCGGCCTCGCCGGCCAGCAGCATCGCCTCCTCGCACGCCGGGTCGTCCGGGTGGCGGTTGCGGAAGGTCTCGACGGCGCGGAGGGCGTCCTTGCGCCGCCCCTCGGCAATGTGCCGGCGGATCAGCGCCAGCTCGCCCGCCACGCTGCCCTCCGCCGGCTTGGCGGCGCGGACCCACTTGCCGTCCTTCCAGATGTACTCGTCGGCCGTCGCCGCCCCTGCCGCGCACGCCAGGAGCACGCAGCCGGATGCGATTCCCAGCAGGTGCTTTCTCATCGCGCTCGTTCCGTAGGGTGTCCCATCACGCCGCGGCCACCCGCCGCGACCGCCGGGCCCATCGGCGCAAAGACCGTACGCCGTCCCGGAAACGGCCGTTCATTATACATGCCGCCCCGCCGCCTGCAAGGACAAGACGTGCGCCCTCGGCGCCCCGGCGCGAACGGTCCGCCGGGCGCGAGCGCCCGGGAACCGACGGCGACCCGACGCGTCCAAGGAACCGGGCCGGTCGTTCAAGGGAAGGAGTGCGGGAATGAGACGTTCGCTGGCAATCGTGGCGCCCCTTGCGTGGTGGCTGTGCGTGGTCCCTCTCGCCGGGGCCGCGCCGCCGACAGGCCCCAAGGCCGCGCCCGGCGCGGTCGTCTACCGCAGCGCGTTCGCCGACGGCAAGACGGACGGCTGGTCCGGCGACAAGCCCCTGCCGGTCGACCGCGCCGCGGGCACGCTGGGACGCCTGCACAACCAGACGGCTCGCCTGACGCTGGACGAGCTGCCCGAGCACCGCTTCCTGCACGTGAGCCTGGACCTGCACGTGATCGAGTCGTGGGACGGCTGCTTCGCGGACGCCGACGGGCCCGACACGCTGACGCTCCGCCTCGACGACGGGCGCGTGCTGCTCCAGACCACCTTCTCGACGGCGGGGGGCAAGCAGAGCTACCCGGACAGCGGCCGCTGGGCCATCCATCCCCGGCGGACGGGCGAGGTCAAGCGCCTCCTCGGCACTGACTTCGAGGGGTCGCTCTACTCCCTGGCGCTGACGTTCCCCCACCGCGCGCGGCGGGCCGTCCTGGCCTTCACGGCCGAATTGACCGAGAGGCAGGCGAAGGACCGCAACGTTCGGAACGAGGCCTGGGCGATCGGCAACGTGGTGGTCCGGGCGCTGCCGGCGGCGCCGGTCCGGCTGGACGACCAAGGCTTCGCGAAGCTCTGGGCCGACCTGGCGAGCAGCGACCCGCTGGAGGCCCACCGGGCCGCCTGGACGCTCGTCTCCGTCGGCGAGGCCGCCGTGCCGCGCATCGCCCGTGCCGTCGATCCCGCCCGGGACCCGGCCGCCCAGCGGAAGATCGCCCGGCTGATCCGCCAGTTGGACGACGACGACTGGCGCATCCGCCAGAAGGCCACCGCGGAGCTGAAGGCCCTCGGCGCCGCGGCCCACGGGGCGTTTCGCCGGACGCTGGCGGGCAAGCCGTCCATGGAGGTCTGCTCGCGGATCGAGGACATCCTCTCGGCCCACAAGACGCCGGCGGCCGAGCAACTGCGGACGGGCCGGGCCCGCTGGGTCCTCCAGGTCATCGGCGGCGAAAAGGCCCTGGCGATCCGCGGATCCCTCCCCGAGCCCGGACCCGCCAAGCCCTCCAAGCCGGCGGTTGTTCCGCCCGGCGGTGGACCTAGAGCTGATCCAGGTGGTCGGTTCGTGGGACGGCAGCTCCGACGAACCGTCAGGAAATGACCTCCGCAATTCCTCGGCTCAATGGGGGCCGATGGTGTGTACAGCTCGGAGTCCCTTGGGCGCGAGGATGTGGTAGGCTTCTCTGGTCCAGGTGGTTGGGTTCGTCTGATCAGAGGAGCGACGAGGCATGGGCAGGAAGTCCGAGATGAGCCCCGCGCAACGCCGGGAGATCGTGTTGTCGACGTCCGACCGGCTGCGAGCCGGGCGGGCCTGCTCGGCGCTCCAGGCCATCGGGGGCGAAAGGGCCCTCGCGATGCGCCGGTCCCTGCCGGAGCCCGAGCCCGTCGAGCCGCCCAAGCCGCCGGTAATCGAGATCCTGCATGACGGGATCCGGGCGCCTCAGCGGCAGCGCGCCGAGGAGATCCGGTTATGAGACGGGCGGCCCGGGCCCTCTCGGCCGTCGCCGTCCTGCTCGCGCCGGCGGCCAGGCCGGCAGAGGCCGCTCCCGCGGCCGGCGCGGTCGTTTACCGCAGCGCGTTCGCCGACGGCAGGACCGACGGCTGGTCCGGCGACAAGCCGCTCGCGCTCGACAAGGCCCGCAAGGCCCTCGGCCCGCTCCACAACCAGACCGTCCGCCTGAAGCTGCCCAAGCTCCCCAAGCACCGGTTCCTCCGCCTGACGCTGGACCTCCACGTGGTCGGCACGTGGGACGGCAGCGTCGACGACGGCGACGGGCCCGATACGATCGCCGTCGCCCTGGCCGGCGGCCGCAAACTGATGCACGCCAGCTTCGCCTCCATCGGCTCGCCGCAGAGCTACCCGGACACCGGCCTCTGGGCGGGCCACGCTGCCGGCGCGGGGGCGGCCGCCCACGTCGCCACCGCCAACGGCGGCACCTCGCGCTACCGGTTGGACTTCACCTTCCCGCACGCCGACGCCGACGCCGTCGTGGAGTTCACGGGCCGGCTGACCGAGTCGCGCAAGGAGAACCGCACGGCGGCCAACGAGTCGTGGGCGATCGGCAACGTGGTGGTCCAGGCGCTGCCGGCGGCGCCGGCGAAGCTCGACGAGAAGCGCTTCGCGGAGCTCTGGGCCCACCTGGCGGGCCAGGACCCGCTGCAGGCCCACCGGGCCGCCTGGACGCTCGTCTCCGCCGGCGAGGCCGCCGTGCCGCGAATCGCCCGGGCCGTCGATCCCTCCCGGGACCCGGCCGTCCGGACGCGGATCGCCTCGCTGATCCGCCGGCTGGACGACGACGACTGGCGCATCCGCCAGAAGGCCACCGCGGAGCTGAAGGCCCTCGGCGCCGCGGCCCGGCCGGCGCTTCGCCGGACGCTGGCGGGCAAGCCGTCGGCGGAGGTCGCCTCGCGGATCGAGGACATCCTCTCGGCCCACAAGACGCCGGCGGCCGAGATCCGGCGAGCCGGGCGGGCCCGCTGGGTCCTCCAGGCCATCGGCGGCGAGAAGGCCCTCGCGATCCGCCGATCCCTGCCGGAGCCCCCGCCCGCCAAGCCGACGGCGCGGATCCCGCCGGGCGGCGTCATCTTCCGCAACAACGCCCACTGGGCCGCCCCCCACGACTAGCCGACGCCCGTTCCTCCACGCTTTGAATCTCCGGTGCGGCTCTCCTAGCCTGGATTCTCGCCTGAAGGAATCCTACCCCAATGTGGGGGGTGCGGGGAGGGGTCAACGGACTTCCAGACGCAGGCGGCGGCCGGCCCACCAGGGGACGGCGGGGGCGGCATCGAGCACGCCGCTGGCCAGCAGGATGGGGTGGTGGGCGCGGCGCGAGAGGCGGACGCGCACGTGGCGCTCGGTGACCGAGATGCGGGCCGGGGTGTCCAGGAAGCGTCGGAAGATCTGCTTGGGCTTGGCCGCCTCGAATCGCTCCAGGCGTCGCGCCAGGTCCCGGTAGAGGCCGTTGGCGATCAGCGTCAGCATGACGTCGAGGTCCACCTGGATGGCGATGGCTGAGCTCAGGGCGTCGAGGTGGAAGAAGTCCACGTTTTCCGACAAGCAGTTCTCGATGAGCATGCGGCGGGCATAGCGTTCGACGACCTCGGTGGCCCGGAGGTCCGCGTCGTTGGTCAGGAACAGCGTCGGCTCGTCGCGGCCGAGGCCGCGGGCGGCGATCTGGCGAAGCGGGCGGTGGACCTCGCGCAGGTGCACCGTGGTCTCGATCACCTGGGCGTGGCGGAACTGGCGGTTGATGCCGTGCAGCGTGAGGCGACGCCACGCCGAGCTCGGCAACGCTTCGAGCGTTCGCAGGATCGCCGCGCCGCGGCGGCGCAGCGTGATAAACAGGATCCCTTGCTTGTCCAGGCGCCCCAGCACCCGGCAGGTCGTCAGCCGGGAGTCGAAGACCAGGTGCGGCGGCAGGCACCCCCGCGTGTCTTGCCAGAACTCGACGAAGCGGAGGATCTCCTCGGCGGCCTGGTCCTTGCGGACCGTGGCGTTGGCGTAGCACAAGACGCGGGAGTCGCCGTCCTGGACGAGGAACACCAGCACCGAGCGTTCGCGCCGGCTGCGCTGCGAGACGTAGTGCTTCTCCAGGGGCAACTCGTCCGTCCCGCGATACGGGATGGCGTGGAAGTCCAGGTTGAAGGTCTCGCCGGGCAGCAGATCGGCGCGGGCGAGTTGTCGGGTGTAGCGGTGCAGCAGGGAGGCGGTCATCTCCCGCGTGACGCGGTAGCTGTAGGTCGATAGCGCCGTGGTCTTGGGCACGGCGTTGAGGCCGGCAAAGAGGGCCAAGCCCGGATCGAAGCAGGCGTCCATGACGTGGCTGATGCGGTCCTTCCCGACCAGCTTCAGCGCCAGCAGGGAGAGGATGGACTGGAGGGCGGGGATCATCTGGGAGCCGGGCAGGTTCGCCCGCCGGACCCAGCGGTCCACCCGCCAGGCGACGATCGTCGGCAGCAGGACGAACAGCCCCCCGACGCGGGTCCGGATCCGGGCAAACCTGCGCCAGTCGAGTTGGCGGATGTCGGCGACCTCGGCCTCCTCGGGGCGGGGCACGGCCGGGCGCTCGTCGTCGCGACGCCGCGGCAGCCTGGCGAAGCCTTCCTCGCGGAGGACTTGGTGGACGGCGACGTGGCTGAGGCGGATACCCTCGGCGGCCAGGGCCTGCTGGATGTCGTAGATGGAGTAGTTGCGCTTCCGCAGGGCGATGACGCGGTCGCGCGCGGCGTCGCGCTTGGGGGCGCTCTTGGGGCCGGGCCGCGTTGGCGCGAAGAACCCCAGCCGCCCGGCGCGCAGCTCGCGGCAGAGGGTGTAGAGGGTCTGCCGGCTGTAGGCGAAGCGGGCGGCGACCTCCTGGGCGCTGAGGCCGTCGACGAGGTAGGCCCGCAGGGCTTCATACTGGCGTTGCCGGGCGGTAGCGGGGCGAAGGAAGAACTCGGCGCCGCGACGTTTATGGGTATCATTTTCATTACTCATCATGGAAGATATTATAGGCCATATCCAGACACAAGTAAATGAGGTAGAGGAGAGGAAGGCCCCAAGATGTTGTATTCTCCCCGGAAAACCGGCCGCAATGGGGGGCATGGCTGGCATCGAGCGGCTCCCGGGCCTCCCTGACGAGAGGAAACACGCGGGTCTTTCTCGCCGTATAACGTAAGGGAACATACCTCACTACGCAGACAGGATGGTCGCCCGAATCGTTGGAAACCCGCCGCTCTCCGCGCAGCCAGCCCTCGTCAACCGCTCGTCATTGGGGTAGGATTACGTCAGGCGAGAATCCAGGCTAGGATACTTCAGGTGCCATGGGTCCCCACCGGGAAGTCCAAGCAGAAGCTGGGACGATGGCAGCCATCCTCGTGGGTCGCGCCGAATCGACGGAAGCGCCGACTTCCGAGGCAGGCGTCAAGCAGAGGCTCCGTTGAGGAAAGGAATACCGTATGGTCACCGACGGGAAAGCGGACGATGGCGGCCGGATCAGCCGGCGCGACGTGATCGTGGCGGCTGGGGGAATGGCGGCGGCCGCCGCGGCAGGCGGCAGCGCTGCCCGGGCGGCCGAGGCCATCGCCAAGGGCCTGTCCTACACGCCCAAGGGCAACATCAACCACTCGGCCTGCAAGTGGTGCTACCGGCGCATCAGCCTGGAGGAGCTGTGCGTCAAGGGCAAGGCGATGGGGCTGACGGCGATCGACCTGCTGGGTCCCGGCAAGGCCTTCGACACGGTCAAGAAGCA
Source organism: uncultured Planctomycetaceae bacterium (assembly GCA_964642165.1). Taxonomy (GTDB): domain Bacteria; phylum Planctomycetota; class Phycisphaerae; order SM23-33; family SM23-33; genus CAYRVX01. The sequence continues at coordinate 8,366 of CAZXOC010000292.1, forward strand.
CGGGCTGGTCTGCTCGATGGTCAGCAGCCACGGCATCAACCCGGGGCTGAACCAGAAGAAGAACCACGCGCGGTGCCTGGGGGCGATTCGCCGGAGCATCGAGGCGACGGCGGAGGCGGGCTTTGCCAACGTGATCTGCTTCTCCGGCAACCGGGCGCAGGGGCTGACCGACGAGGAAGGCCTGGACAACTGTGCCGAGGCCCTCAAGCAGGTGGTCGGCCTGGCGGAGGAGAAGAAGATCACGCTGTGCATGGAGCTGCTGAACTCGAAGCGCAACCACAAGGGCTACATGTGCGACCGGACCGCCTGGGGCGTGGCGCTGTGCAAAAAGGTGGGCTCGGGGAACTTCAAGCTCCTGTACGACATCTACCACATGCAGATCGACGAGGGCGACGTCATCGCGACCATCCGCGAGAACGCCGACTACATCGCCCACTACCACACCGGCGGCGTGCCCGGGCGCCACGAGATCGACGAGTCGCAGGAGCTGTACTACCCCGCGATCATGCGAGCGATCGTCAAGACGGGCTTCAAGGGCTTCGTCGCCCAGGAGTTCGTCCCCTCGCGCGACCCGCTGACGAGCCTCGCCCAGGCCGTCCGGATCTGCGACGTGTGACGACGGCGCCGATGCGCCGCCGCGCGGAGCCGGGGACGACGAGTCCGCCCCGGAGGGCCGTGTTCCCGGCGCGACTCAGCCGGCGGGCTCGCCCTCGCCGCCGGTCTCTTCGGGCGGCTCCATCGGCCTGAGCACGTGCAGGTCGGCTTCCTCGTCCGGCTCGTCCG
>CAZXOC010000293.1:0-9060 GCA_964642165.1 uncultured Planctomycetaceae bacterium
GGCAACGGTCCGGCCCGCAGCGGGGAGATCCGAAGTTCTGGTCGGGTTCAGCAGACCGTAACACTTCCGCGCTGCGAGCCGTCCTTCCGCCCCTCCGGGGCTCTGTTCATAAGACTCGCTGGGCTTCCCCACGAACGGTGGGCGCGCCTTCCCGGTTCCTGACTCCTGGTTCCCCGGAATCCGCCTCGCGCGGGGCCGCGGTGGATCGCCGCGTGCTGTTTCACCCCGGCGGCAGAAGAGCCGAAGAGAGAAGACGGGAAGGTGGGCCTGCCGGCGCCGAGATGGACCGATCGGGGCCTGCGGGGCGGGAACACAGCCGGTGGGAGGTCTTGAGAATGTTCGGCATGCTGCGACTGGCCAGAAGGATCGCGGAGAACCCCAAGCTGTTGATCGCCCTGGTCGTCCTGATCGCGTTCGGGCTGTTCCTGGACTTCGTGGTGCTTGGCGGGGGCTCGGACAACCCGCTGCCGGAGGTGGAGGACGTCCAGCAGGTCTCCTTCATCGGAAGCTCCAGCACCCGCCTGAGCCCGCAGCCCGTCGACAGGAAGCTCTACCGCCAGCTTTGCCAGTGCCTGGACGAATCGGAGCAGGTCATCACGAGCGGGGGCGGACCGCTGGCCGGCACCCTCCTCGTTCGCCAGACCGACGGCTCCACCGTCCAGGCCAAGCTGTACGAGTACGGCCTGGTGGAGACCGACGACGGACAGTTCGCCACGGAGGGGGCCCTGAGCAACAAGGTCTGCTCGCTGATCTCGCAGATCCGCCGGCAGGCCGGATAGCCCAACGGCGAGGGGCGGACGCTCCCGGCGACCTGCCGCGCCCCCGGGCGCGTGCACACAGCCCAGGGCACGCCCCCCTTCGGCCGCGGGCCGCGGGCGGGCCCGGGCCCCGTGCCCGGGCCTGACGCGGTTCCTCGCCGCCGCCCGCCTCCCCGCGCCGCACGGCGCGCGGGCGGCGGGGCGGTCTACCGGTCGGACGGCTCGGCGGGGCGCATCATCCGCATCTGGTCGCGGATCATCATCCGCGCCTCGTCGGGGCTGAGGACGCCGTCCTCGTCGGCGTCGTAGGTCTCCCGGAGCTTCTTCCAGAAGGCCATTCTCTCCTGCCCGGTGACGCGTCCGTCGCCGTCGGCGTCGAGTTCCTTGCGCAGCTCGTCGACGCGCTTGCGGATCGAGTCGCGCATGGCCTGGCGCTCGTTGTCCGACAGCTCGCCGTCGCCGTCGACGTCCCACTGGTTGCGCCACGACGCGGTCAGGTCGGCGATCTCCTTGCGAAGCGCCTCGAAGCCGGCGCGGCGCTCCTCCTCGGAGAGCTTCCCGTCGCCGTCGGCGTCGTGCCTCTTCACCCAGTCGCTGCGCCAGTTCTCGTAGGTGGCGGTTCGCTCGGCCTCGGCCTCCTTCATGGCCGCCAGCTCCCGCTCGTCGAGCCGCCCGTCCCCGTCGGCGTCGAACGACCGCTCCCCCCACTGCCGCCGCACGTCCGCCCAGGCGGCGCCGCGCTCCTCGCCCTCCAGGCGCCCGTCGCCGTCGGCGTCGTGCTTCTTGAGCATCTCCTCCCGCAGCCGGGCCCACTCCTGGCGCTGCTTCTCGAAGCGTTCCTCGGCCTGCTTTGCGGCGGCGGCCTCGTCCTCGTTCAGCTCCCCGTCGCCGTCGCGGTCGAAGCGCCGCAGGAGCCAGCCGTCGCGCATCTCCTGGAAGAAGGCCTTGCGCTCGGCCTCGTCGAGCTCGCCGTCCTTGTTGGCGTCGTGCTTCGCCAGGACCTCCTTGCGCCGCTGCTCGGCGCGGGCCTGCCACATGGCGCGGCGCTCGTCGCGGGAGAGCTGCCCGTCGCCGTCGGCGTCGTGCCTCGCGACGGTCTGGGGGTCGAGTTCGAGCCGTCCGGCGCTGCGCGCGGCGATGGTGGCGCGGGGCACGCGCCCGGCCGCCAGGGCCCGGTTCGCCTTGTCGCGCTCCTCGCCGGTGAGCTTGCCGTCCTTGTTGGCGTCGTACTCGGCCAGGACGCGCTCGCGAAGGTTCTGCCGGTACGCCCGGGCCTCGAACCAGTCGAGGGTCTTGTTGCGGTCCTTGTCGAAGGCGAGCATCGCCTCGAACGTGTCGAACTTGCGGACGAAGGCGTTCGGCTTGCCCCGGCTGGCGGCGAACTCCTCCTTGCTCAGCTCGTTGTCCGGCCCGGCGGCCGTGAAGAAACGCGCCCGTTCCTTCGTCAGGTTGAGGGGATCGACGGCGTCCTTGAGGACCTCCGGCGGCTTGGCGAGGGGCTTCTTCACCGCCTGGGTCGCCGCCGGCGCGGCGGGCTGGGTGGCGGGCGCGTCGGCGGCCCACGACAGGCCGGTCAGGATCAGCAAGAGCGCGACGGCTGCGGCGATGTGTCTCTCGTTCATCGTTTCAGCTCCCTGGAATCGGGTTGATCCGGCATCCGCGCGGACAGCGACGCCAGGGACCACCCGCCGTCACCGCCCACCACCATATACTACGCGCGGCGGGCACGGCCGGTTACAGAAGAATCATCCGGGCGCCGCGCCGCCGGCGGGCCCTACCCGCCCCCGCGCAGGACGAGCGTGCTGACGCTCCTGGCAGGGAAGGTCACGCCGCCGCGGGCCATCGTCCCGCGAGCGAGGTCGTGGCGGGCCGACGTGACGTGGACGCTTCGCCGCGCCCGGCCGAACGCCCGGGCCTCGACGCGCGCCCGGACCGGCTCGTCGGCGTTGTTGATGACCACGCAGGTCAGCTCGCGGCCGTCCTTCGACAGGAACGCCGACGCCCGCAGGTCGTCCGCGGAGGACTCCGCCGCGACGCGAACCGCGCCGGGGCGGACGAAGCGGCTCCAGTTCGCCAGCGTCCACAGCCGCTTGGTCGGCTCGATCTTCCGCGTCGTGGGGTGGGCGTAGATGAGGGCGTCGCGATACCCGCCCGGGCCGATCGCCAGCCACCACTGCCACGTCACCACCGAGCCGACCGTCAGGTCGTCGTGCAGGACGTTCGCCAGGTGCAGGCCGCCGTCGATGCTGAGGTCGTGGCCGTGCTTCATCTGGCAGTACTCCGTCATGGCCAGGCGCTTGGTCGGGTGCTTGCGGCGGAAGGACTCGACGAACTGCCGCTTGTGCTGGCGGTTCGACCAGTAGGAGTGCACGGCGAACGTGTCGACGGCCTCGTTGAGGACGGGGTCGGCGAACATCGTCTCGGCGTACGGCGGGCTGGACTTCCACGAGCCGGACTCGGGCGCCTCGACGGCCGCGTCGAGCTTCGCCGCCCGCACCGCCAGCACCAACGCCTTGATCATCGCGGCGGCCTCCTGCGGGGAGTAGTGGCAGCCCTCCTGCCCGCGCCACTTCTGCCCCCAGCGCCACTGCGGCTCGTTGAGCGCGGAGATCGCCACGTGCGGCAGGTCGTGCGTCTTCTTGAGGTGGGCGGCCACGTCGACGAGATACGTGGCGAAGGCCTCGCGCATGTCGCCGCGCAGGTTCGAGCCCCCGCCGTCGCCGCCGCTGACCTTGCCGTTGCGGGTCATCCGCGCCGGCGGGCTGTTGGCGAACAGCACGAAGTGCTCCACGCCCAGGGAGCGCACCTCGCGGAGAATGCCGATCGCCTTGGCGTCGCGGCGATAGTCGTATCGGCCCGGGGCGGCCTCGAGGTCCACGGTGCGGCGGTCGCGCCGGACGACGTCCTCGCCCCGCCCGGCGGGGATGTTGTAGCGGTAGATCGTCAGCGCCGCCCCGCGGTCGGTGAACAGCAGCTCCAGCATCCGCCGCCGCTCGGCCGGAGGGAAGTCGGCCACGTAGCGCGGCCACCAGCACCCCGAGGCGCCGAAGCCCTCGATCGCCTGGTGCCGCGTCCGCTCGTCGATGGTCACCGTCACGTCGGAGGCCCTCGCCGTGCTCGCCGGCGCGCCCAGCGCCGCCAGCCCGCATAGCGCGGCGGCGACGGGGGTGAAGCGGGCGCGCGCAGGCGGCGCTTGGGCTTCCGGCCGGGGCAGCGTACTATCGGCATCGGTGTCGTGCACGTTCGGCCTCCAGTTGCGTTGCCGCGGCCGCACGGCGCGGCGCGCGTTTATTGTACCAGCAGGTCGGCCTCGGGGCTGCCGTGGGGGCGCACCCGGGCCGCGGGAGGAGCAGCGGATCATGGGCAAAGCGATTCTCGCCGTCGTGCTGATGCTGCCCTCGGCCGCCGGTGCGTGGGAAGCCGTCAAGCAGCCGGACCTGGCCGAGCAGGTCGCCCGGGCGCCCGCCCTGAAGGTCGAGTCGCTCGGCGCGCCGATCCGCACCAGCCGGATGGGGAGACTGCTCTACTGCCCCAACCCGGACGGGCGGACCTACGACCTGGTCCAGATCTACTTCCCGCAGTACGGCGGGCCGAACACCATCGTCCTGATGGACCTGGCGACGGGAGCGGCCAGGCAGCTCCTCGTGCCGCGCGAGCCGATCCGCTACCAGTTCCACCTCTGCCCGGCCGTGGTCGCGCCGAACGGCAAGCTCTACGTCAGCGTGCTGGCGCTGCGGCGCGGGCTGCTCCAGAAGATCTGCGTGTACGACCCGGCCACCAACGAGCTGAAGGTCGACTGCCTGGAGATGCCCGAGCACCTCCTCGGCGAGACGCACCCGATGGTGCTCGGCACGAACGGCAAGCTGTACTGCGCGGGGGGGCATCCGAGCAAGGCGGCCAGCGCGTGCGAGATCGACCCGGCCACGAACGCCGTGACGGGCTACGGGCCGATCGGCCCCAGCCACGCGCCGTCGAGCTGCTGGGGCTACAGCGTGGCGGCGGACGAGCGCTGGATCTACGTCGCCAGCGGCAAGGTGCCGTGGTACCTCGTGGCGTTCGACCGCCGGACGGGCCGCAGCGACGTGCTGGCCCGGACCGAGCGCGCCGGGGGGTACGTGAGCGTCGGCCAGGGCCGCTTCGGCTGCACGGCGCGGGTGACGAGCCCCGTCGGGGCGCCGGGGACGCGCGTCGAGTACTGGCTGCACCGGGGCAAGGCCGTCCCGCGCAAGGGCCGCGACGACCAACCGCCCTGGCCCGTCCTGGCCGATGCGCCGCCCCTGGTGAAGCTGCCGCCGCGCCCGGAGGTGAACGTCGCGGGGGCCGTGCCCGACGCCGAGGGCCGCGCCGAGATCTGGTACCGCACGCCGGAGGCGAAGGTCGCCGCGGCGAAGAAGCGCCCCCTCCCGGGCGCCTCGCCGGGGACGCTGGGCTGGCGGCGCATCGCCTACCGCGTGCCTACCTATCCCCAGGAGATCCACCGCCTCGCCGAGCTTCCGGACGGGCGGATCTTCGGATCGGCGGGGAGCTACGAGGGCTGCTTCGTCCACGACCCGAAGGCCGCCCGCAGCGCGCACCTCGGCAAGTGCCACCTGAGCCACTACGCCACGGCCGTCTGCGGCGGCAAGGTCTACATGAGCGGCTATCCCACCAGCCCGGTGTACGTCTACGACCCGGCCCGGGCGTGGACGGCGCTGAAGCGCACGGGGCCGCATCGCGTGATGGCGGAGGCCGACGCGAAGAGCAATCCGCGCCTGGTGACGCGTCTGACGGCGGCCGGCACGCACAAGATGTACTCCGCGGCGGTGGGGGCCAACGGCAAGGTCTACTTCGGCGGTCGATGGGTCCGCAACGGCAGCGGCGGCGGGCTGGGCTGGTGGGACCCCAAGACGCAGCGGGCCGGCGGGATCTGGCGGGTCTTCAGCAACTACCAGATCAACTTCATCGCGGCCGTGGACGGCGGCAGGACGATCGCCGTCTCCGCCCATCGCGTGACGGACACGGTCCTCCGGAAGCCCAAGCCCGAGCAGGGCGCGCTGTTCTTCTTCGACGTGGCGAAGGAGAAGGTCGCCGGGACGCTCGAGCCGGTCGCGAAGGCCAAGGGCCCCGGGCCGATCGCGCCGGCGGGGGAGGGGCGGCTGCTGGGCTGGACGGAGGACCCCGGCGACGCGAAGCGCAGCATCCTCTACGGCGTGGACGTCGCCCGGCGCGAGGTGGCGTTCCGGAAGGTCGTCCCGTTCGCCCTGCCAGTCCGCATCGGCTCGAACCAGCGCGAGCGGTGGGACTTCCGCGTCGGGCCCGACGGATGCGTCTGGACGTTCCTGCGCGGCGACGTGCTCGTGCGGATCGACCCGAACGACGCGACGATCCGCGTCGTGGGGCGCGTCCGCCCCGCCGGGCGCGTCGCCTTCGCCGGCCGGGACATCTACCTGGCCGGCTCCGCCGACCTGCGCGTCGTCCGGGGCGTGGCAGGCAGCAGCTAGCGCGGGCCGCGCCGGCCGCCGGGTGCCTGGGGGGCCGACGGCGTGGTTGTCGGATCCCGCCGATGTGCGGATAATGGCGCCCAAAGGCCCGGGACGATCCCGGCCGCGCGAGCCCGTGCGAGATGCCCGCTCCCGGAGGCAGCGCAGGAAAGCCGTGGCCAAGCAGACCGCCAAGTGCCCGGAGTGCGGCAAGCGGCTGGAGGTCGATCCCGCCGCCGGCGGGCGGGTCATCTGTCCTCACTGCCAGGCGAGCCTGCGCATCCGCCGCAGGAACAAGCCGCCCGAGCAGACCGACCCGCTGATCGGGCAGCGCCTCGGCGAGTTCGAGATCGTCGAGCCGCTGGGGCGCGGCGGCATGGGCGCCGTCTACAAGGCCCGCCAGCCCTCGCTCGGGCGCCTCGTGGCCATCAAGGTCCTGCCGGCGTCCCTGTCGGCCAACGAGAGCTTCGTCGCGCGGTTCGACCGGGAGGCCCGCGCCGCCGCGGCCGTCAGCCACCCCAACATCATCGAGATCCACGCCGTCGGGGAGGACCGCGGGCATCCGTACATCGCCATGGAACTCATCGACGGCGAGACGCTCTCCGACGTGCTCGAGCGCGAGGGCCGCCTGCCGCCCGACCGGGCGCTGGCCGTGATGAAGCAGACGGCCGCGGCGCTCGCCGAGGCCCACGAGCACGGCATCCTCCACCGCGACATCAAGCCGGCGAACATCCTCCTCGATGCGAAGGGCCGGGTGAAGGTGGCCGACTTCGGGCTGGCCAAGCGCGCCGACATGGACGTGACCCTCACGCTGGTCGGCGCGACTCTCGGCACGCCGCTGTACATGTCTCCGGACGCGGCCCGGGGCCTGCCGGCCGACGCGCGATCCGACCTCTACAGCCTCGGCGCGACGTTCTACCAGGCGATCGCCGGGCGCCCGCCCTTCGACGGGCAGACCCCCGCGCAGGTCATCCTGAAGCACGCCGAGGCCGCGGTCCCGCCGCTGGGGCAGCTCGCGCCCGACACGCCGGCCGAGCTGTGCCGGATCATCCATCGCCTGCTGCGCAAGAACCCCGACGAGCGCTGCCCGAGCGCCGAGGCCCTGCTGGCGGACCTGGAGCGCGTCGAGATCGGCGGCGCTCGGCGGCGCTCGGCGGTCCGGGCGTCGCTGGACGAGCCCCGAAACCGGCAGCGACGCAGGCGTCGGTTGGCCCTGCTGGCCGGCATCGGGGCCGCTGCCGTCGCTGTCGTCGCCGTGCTCGTCCTCCCGCCGCTGCTGGGCGGGCGGCCCACGCGCCGGGCGGCACCTCCGGCCGGGACGATATGGCCCTTCGACGCGGCGGAGGCGAAGCGCCGGCAGCAGGCGACCGCCGAGGCGCTCGGCGTGGACGTCGAGGAGACGATCGACCTCGGCGGCGGCGTGAAGATGACCTTCGTGCTGATCCCCGCCGGCGAGTTCCTGATGGGCAGCCCGCCCACCACCAGCCCGGAGGAACTGGAGAAGCTGTTCGGCAAGGACGAATGGACGACGTACACGACCGACTTCCCCCAGCACAGGGTCAGGATCAGCCGGCCCTTCTGGCTCGGCAAGACGGAGGTAACCCAGGAACAGTGGCAGGCCGTCATGGGCGACGACCCCAGTGGGTCCCCTGGCAGAGGCCAGAGCCCCGTTGATAATGTCAGTTGGGAGGACTGCCAGCAGTTCCTCCTGAAGCTCAGCGCAACGACGGAGAAGAAGCTTCGCTTGCCCACCGAGGCCGAATGGGAATATGCCTGTCGGGCCGGCGCTGCCACCGCGTTCTACTTCGGCGATAACCCGGCGGACCTGGATGCCCACGCGTGGCATAGTGGCAACGCCGTCGGCACTACCCGGCCCGTAGGCACAACGAAGCCGAACGCCTGGGGCCTGTACGACATGGCGGGGAACGTCTGGCAATGGTGCGAGGACTGGCATGGCCCGTATGGAGAGGAGGCCGAGACGGACCCGAACGGACCCGGCGCCGGCAACGCTCGCGTCCTGCGGGGCGGGTCGTCGCGCGGCGGCGTACTGGGCAACTTCCTGAACGCGCATCGCGGCTGGAACTCCCCCTCGTACCGCTCAAGAACTGACGGGTTCCGTGTGGCCAGGACGATCGGCGTTCCCGTCGAGCCGCTGCCGGGGGCCCAGGCGACTGCCCCGGCATCGGCCAAGGCGCGGCTGCCCCGGGCGAAGGTGAGTCAGCAGCAGGTGGAGGAGGCCCGCAAGCGGGGCGTGCCGGCCACGAAGGAGCTTTCCCTGCCGGGAGGCAAGGCGATGCGCCTCGTCTACATCCCGCCGGGGACGTTCACGATGGGCAGCCCGGCGACGGAGAGGGATCGCGACCCGGACGAGACGCCGCACGAAGTGACGCTGACGAAGGGATTCTACCTGGGCGTGACGGAGGTGACGCAGGGGCAGTGGCGGGCGGTGATGGGGCCGGACCCCAGCGGCCAGGCCGTCGACGACGAGTTGCCCATGGCGCGGATCACCTGGGTGGACTGCCAGAACTTCGTGGGCAAGCTGCCCCGAGGCGCTCGCCTTCCGACGGAGGCCGAATGGGAATACGCCTGCCGCGCCGGCTCACGGACCCGGTTCTCGTTCGGCGACAGCGACGCCGACCTGAATCGCCATGCGTGGTACCTGCCCAACAGCGGCGAAAGGACCCACCCAGTGGGGCGGCTCGTCGCGAACGCCTGGGGTCTGTTCGACATGCACGGAAACGTCCTGGAGTGGTGCGCCGACTCGTACGGCCCGTACGCGGCCGGGCCGGTGACAGACCCGCCGGCACCGACGTCGGGCCCGAGCCGTGTCCGGCGAGGCGGGT
>CAZXOC010000294.1:0-9034 GCA_964642165.1 uncultured Planctomycetaceae bacterium
CCAAGCGCGGTCGTCCCGATGTCGATCGGGAGCGCACTGCACATAGGCCCGCCATCTCGGCTCGACGGGGCGGTGAGGCCCTGCGCCACGACGAGACGCACCGGACCGCCCTGACGCTCGGGCGGGGTGGAAGAGACGCCGGTGAACCGGTCCGCGCGCGGCCTTGCCGAATCGCCCGAGGGCCGCTACGATGGCGAATAGCCGCGATGCCCCGACGCGCTCGACGCCTCGGCGCATCGTCGGTACGAGCATTCGGGGCGGCGCTGGGCGCGAAGGCGCTCGTTGAGCTGCTGGAGAAGGTGCTCGGGCGCGCCTTGCTGCACGGGAAGCGCGGGCCCGAGACGAAGGCGAAGGGCCAGGAAACGTGAGTTTCGTAAGACGTGCGCGTCTCTCGCCGTCTCTCCAATCGCCCGAACCATCCGAAACAGGTAACTGGAGAAGAGAGCAAGGTGGATTACATGGTACCCCGTAATCGATACGTGGCCGTGGCAGCCTTTGCTTGCGTGTTCGGGTTTGCCTTCGGGACGTCGGGAGACGAGACAGTGGCCGCTCATCCGATGGATGCATACAACGTCGTCTGGGAATCCCCGAGCAAGAACGCGGCCGGGTCGATGCCGTGCGGGGGCGGGGACATCGGGCTGAATGTCTGGGTGGAGGACGGCGATGTGCTGTTCTACATGCAGCGCAGCGGCAGTCTCGCGGAGACCAACGAGTACCTCAAGCTGGGGCGGGTGCGCATGCGTCTCGATCCCAACCCGTTTGACTCACCGGATGCCGCCTTCCGCCAGGAGCTCAAGTTGCGCGAGGGTCACGTGGAGATCCGGGGCAGCGCCGTCGGCGATGGCGCCAAGCGACTCGAGGCCACCGTGCGCATCTGGGTCGAGGTGCGGCGCCCCATCATTCACGTGGAGATCGAGTCCAACCGGCCAGTCCGCGCCAGTGCCTCCTACGAGAACTGGCGGCTCGAGGACGAGACGATCCCGCACAACGACCGGCGGCGGTCCTTCTTCACTCTGGCCAAGTATCCCGGCGAGGTACGGCTGAGCAAAGACAGCGTCACGCACGCCAGCGGGGGTGTTCTGTTCTACCACCGGAACCCGGGCGACAGCACGCTTCCCGAGCTGCTGATCAAGCAACAGGGGCTCGAGGCCTTCCAGGACGAGATCGTCAATGACCTGCGCAACCGCACGTTCGGGGGATTCATGACCGGCCCCGGCTTCCGGGCGGCCGGGGAATCGGAGGGGAAATACCAGACCGCATCCTACAAGGCCTGGAAGCTCGCCTCGGAGAAGCCGGCCCGCCGTCACCACCTGCGGATTGTCACGCACATCGCCCAGGCCGAAACGCTCGCGGCGTGGCGGCGGGGGCTGCAGGCCTCGGTGGACGCCTCGGCGGATGATCTCGAAGAGGCGCGGAAGAAGACGTCCGCCTGGTGGGACGGGTTCTGGGACCGCAGTTGGATCGTCATCCGGCCGGGCAAACCCGATCCCTCCGACAAGGCGTGGCGCGTGGGCCGCAACTACAACCTCTTCCGTTATCAACTCGGCTGCAACGCGCTCGGCGAATACCCGTCGAAGTTCAACGGCGGCAATTTCACCTTCGATGCCAACCTGGTCGGCGGCAGGGGCCGGAGCTTCGGCCCCGACTGGCGCAACTGGGGCGGCGGCGTGTTCACGGCCCAGAACCAGCGCCTCCTGTACTGGCCCATGCTCAAGGCCGGCGACGCGGACGCCATCCTGCCGCAGTTCGAGCTCTACCGCAAGGCCCTGGCAGGCGCCCGGGCGCGGGTTCGTGTGCACTTCGGCCACGATGGCGCCGTCTACAGCGAATACCTCGGCGCTCCGGGTGTGGCCCTCGGGGCCGGCTACGGCTGGGAGAGCGGCGCGCGCGGGCGCGGCAAGGAGATCCCCTTCGGCGATCCGCGAGCGGACGCCACCCGCGGCTACAACGACCTCGTCGAGAAGGGCGTGATGGCCAACGGGGCGATCGGCTACCACTGGGAGTCCCAGCTCGAGCATGCCTACATGATGCTCGAATACGCCCGCTTCACCGGCGCCGACATCACGAAGTACCTCCCCTTCATCGAGAACGCCGTGGTCTTCTTCGACGAGCATTACCGGCGGCGGCAGAGAATGCGCACCGGGCGCGAGCTCGATGCCGACGGCCGGCTCGTGATCTATCCGGCGAAGGCCTGCGAGACCTACCGCGGCGCAACCAACCCCACCGATCTCATTGCGGGATTGCAGGCCTGCCTGGAGGGCATTCTCAAGCTCGACGAGGGCGCCGTGAAACTGCGGGACAAGGCGTACTACCGGGCCTTCCTCAAATCACTCCCGCCCTACACCTATGCGCAGACCAAGGGCGTCCGCGTCCTGCAGCCGGCGGCCCGTTGGAAGGTCTATCGGAATGCCGAGGTCCCCCAGCTTTATCCGTTATTCCCGTTCAACCGTTTTGCGCTCGGCCGTGACGATATGCAGGTCTTCCGGAATACCTACGTCCATGGCACCTTCAGAAAGGGCAATGTGGTCAGTTGGCATCAGGACGGCATCTTCTTTGCCCGCATGGGCATGACCGAAGAAGCCGCCGACTTCAACACTCGCAAGCTGGATGACAGCCCGCGCCGGTTTCCCACGTTCTGGGGGCCGGGCCACGACTGGGTGCCCGACCACAACTGGGGCGGCAGCGGGATGCTCGGCCTGCAGGAAATGCTGATGCAGACCGTCGGCGACGAGATCCGCCTCCTGCCGGCCTGGCCGAGGGAATGGGACGTTGACTTCCGACTGCACGCCCCGCACAGGACCACGGTGACAGGCCGGGTGAGGAACGGGAAGCTCATCGAGTTGAGAGTGACGCCCGAATCCCGCCGGAAGGATGTTGTGATCATGGGGGATGCTTCCGAACGTGACGGCCGGGCGGAATAGGGAAGGGCATTGCTGCGTCAAGAGGAGCGGCCCGTCGCGGCATCGGCTTCCTGGGCCGGTACGGCAAACGGTCAGAAGCAGCAGATTTCGCCCTTGTCTTTGCCGGGGCTCTGCACCTTGAATTCGCCTACATAGGGGATCTCACCGCCCTTATTCACCGTATAGCCCCATTGGGCGACGGCCTCTTCTCTGGTCGGGAACGTATCGCCGTTGCGGCTGAGCTGTTTCCGCAGCTCCGCCTCGAGCCTTGCGCGCAGCTCGGCGTGTGCCGGGTGGTCGACAAGGTTCTCCATCTGCCACGGGTCGGCCTCGTTGTCGTAGAGCAGCCACGGCCCATCGGAGTCGCGAACATAGGAGTAGCGCGACGTGCGCACGCCGCGGTAGGCCCTGAAGTCCCTCGCGCCGAACGGGGCGACCGACATGAAGAGCACCGCGCGGTCCTCGTCTGCGGCCTCGCCGGCGAAGACGGCGGAAAGGTCGTCGCCTTCCACGGTGTCCGGAACGGGCACGCCGGCCAGCGAAAGCAGGCTTGGCAGGATGTCGGGCGTATTGACCGGCGTCTTTACCTCTCTGCCATCCGAGTGGATTGCGGGCCAGCGCAGGAGGAAGGGAACGCGCGCGGCTTCGTCCCACGGGAGCTGCTTTCTCCTGGGGCGCTTTCCCTGAGACCCGAACATATCTCCGTGGTCGGAGGTGAAGATGAAGATCGTGTTTGCGGCCTGGCCGGTCTCTTCCAGTGTGTCGTACAGCTTCCCGACGCAGCCGTCTATCGCGGTGCAGTGCGCGTAGTAGCCCTGGAGCTCCTTGCGGGCGCTGTCCCGCATCCCTTCAGGGACGTTCGGCCTCAGTTCGATTTCGTCCGGGGGATACAGCGCTTTCAGCTCTTCCGGCGCGTTGTCGTGCGGGAAGTGCGGGCCGCCGTAGCCAACGAACAGGAAGAACGGCCTCTCGCCGCCGGCGTGGTCGCGGATATACTTCTGCGCGTCCTCCGTCTGCGGGTAAGCATCGTAGCCTTCCCACTTGAGCTTCGTGTCATCATCACCGGCGTAGTAACAGGAGTTATTGTAGTCGTGTGTACATTCGAGGACTTTCCAGTAGTCAAAGCCCTGGCGCCGTTTCGGCGGTATATATTTGTCGCGGCCATGGCCGTCGAGGTGCCATTTCCCGATATAGCCCGTGTCATAGCCGGCATCTTTGAATATCTCGGCCATGCAGAGCTCTTCAGCCGGCAGGTAGAGGTCGTTCAGAAACATGCCGGTAGTGGTTGGGAATCGCCCCGTCAGCAGTGCCGCGCGGTGTGGGGTGCAGACCGGGCAGACGGATACCGCATTGACGCAATGGATGCTCCGGCCTGCGAGCGAGTCGATGCTGGGCGTTTTGACGTTGGGATCGCCGGCATGGCCGAAGGCCTGGGCCCGCCACTGGTCTGTCAGTACGAGCACTATATTCGGCCTACGGTTCGCGTCGCCTGCTGTCTTCACGAATCTGCCTCCATCATCCCGAAAGCCCCGATGCGCCGGCGGAATCGCCGGTGGTCATTCCGGCAGCAGGGCTTTCAGTTCATCATGCACGTCGGCGCGCACCTGGAAGTAGAGCTTCCGGGAGGAGAAGCTCTCCCAGATGGCCGTGACTTCCGACGCAGTCAGGTTGCCGGACTGGTAGATATGCCCCTTGCCCAGCTCGTCGATGCGCCGCCGCAGATCGCTCCAGTCCTTGTCGTCCTGGCCCGCTCCGGGGACCCACTGGATCATGTCCAGTTTCTCCAGCGAGCAGATCGCTTCGAGGTGGCGAATCGCGTCGACTCCGTCCAGGTGATAGATGCTCGCGTCCAGCCCGTCGATCTCGTGAGCCAGCGAGGGCAGCGCGTACCGCTCGAACATCTCCGCGCTGACCATGCACGACGCGTCGCACTGCGGCACGTCGATCAGACCCCGGCTGTACATGCCGAAGCGGTTCAGACTGCCCCAGGCGGCCAGGTCCAACGCCTCGGCCATCGCGGCGCGGACGTCGTCGAGGGCCTTGTCCACCTGCCGCAGGGCGGCGAGCACCTTTTCGGGCACGTCCAGCAGATCGGCCAACAGTTCCTGGGCGCCGCGGAGTGCGACCAGGCAGTCCAACCCGCCCTGGAGGTGCGTGCCGTAGATAATCAGCCGGCCGTCGCAGCGCCGGCGGAAGCGCTCGATCACCTCGGCGGTGCGCCGCCACCATCTGCCCTCCGGCTGAAAGCGGATATCCACGTCGTCCCAGTCTTCGACGAACGGCTGGATCCAATTCGTGGCGGAACTACCCTCGGCGTTTCGCAGATCGGCCCCCAGCAGCGCCGCGAAGTGGTCCGGGGCGAAGGTGACCTGGTAGCTGGGGATGGCGCCGTCGAGGAACTCGTGCGTCGCCGCCCACTGAATTGCCTGCTCGATCACCGGCTCGATGTCGCCAAACGCGCACTGGTAGCATCCGGGTCGGGCCACCGGCTCGGCGCCTGCTTTCGGCCGGACCGCCCAGAGCAGCGGACGGGTGCTCTCGCCCCGCCAGAACTGCGCCCACCGCTGACGGGCGTGCTCGAAATCGGGCTTGAATTCCAGTTCCATTGATCCTCTCGCTGATCAGAAGTAATGCGTTCAACAGCCCGTTGACCGACATTTCCCGGATAGCGTTGCGCCCACGACCATCGCGGGCCTTTTCGATGATTCTATTGCGTTTCCGGTCGTCGGCAAGCTCTTCCCGGACGCCATCCAGCGGGCCCTTGCCTGCCGCCGGTCCGTGATGCTGTCTGGAACGGCCTTCACCCGGGCATTTGAATTACGGAAGTACGGGGACATCATGCAGAACTCCTGGCATGCTGCGCCTGGCGGATATGATGGGGACGTGGGACCGATGGCACGCGCGGTCTGCGCGGGCCTGCCGCACCAGCCGCCTTTGAGGTGCTCGACGAGTGACGGACACGCCGAGGGGGGATACACTGAGGCCTGTGCGAAAGGAGTGTTCGCGATGGGTAGAGCAAGCCGCTGCGCGGAGGAGCTTCGTGTGGAGGCGGCCCGGCGCCTGGGCGTGGACCCCGGGCCTCGCGAGGCGGGAGGGCGGCCGGTGCGCTGCTCGGGTCGCGCGGCGGTGGCATGGCTGGCGTGCGCGGTGGGCGTTGCGGCGGCGGCGGGCGCGGCGGCGGAGGTGAAGGTGCTCTCGACGGCCGGCTGCGGGCGGGCGACGGGCTATGCCGAGGCCAACAAGATCGTCACGGTCGGCGGCAAGACACACGTCGCCTGGCTGGACTCGCCGGCCGAGGGCTTCCGCGTTCGCATCCGAACGCTGGACCACGAGACAGGCCGGTGGTCGCCGACGTACACCGTCGGCAGCGCCCACGACAACCACGGCGGCCCGGCGCTGGCGGTCGACAGCAAGGGCTACCTGCACGTGGCCTACTACCCGCACCACCACCCGATGCGCTACCGCCGCTCGAAGCGGCCGAACGACGCCTCGGCGTGGACCGGCGAGGAGCGGTTCGGGCGGCGGTGCACGTACCCGACGCTCGTGTGCGGCCGCGACGACACGCTGTACCTGACCTGCCGCGAGAGCGATGCCGGCCGGTGGGTGGCCAACCTCTACGTCAAGCCGCCCGGCAAGCCGTGGCGCAAGGGGGGCGCGATCCTGCGCGCCCGCTTCGGCGGCTACGCCCACTTCCAGGAGGCCCTGGCCTGGGGGCCGGACCACAAGACACTGCACCTGTCCTGCCGCATCTACGAGGGCCCCGGCGGGCGCCACCAGACCGTCGGGTACCTGGTCAGCGGCGACTCCGGCCGCTCCTGGCGCCGGGCCGACGGTCGCGAGGTGGCCCTGCCCGCGACGGCCGAGACCGTCGACGTGCTCGCCTCCCTCGGCGCGCGCAAGCCCCAGGTCGAGGCGCAGAGCCTCCGCTGCGGCGCCGTCGCCGTCGATGGCGACGGCGCGCCGCACGTGCTTTACAGCGAGGCCGACGCCCGCGGCGCGCGCCTGGTCCTGGCCCGCCCCGACGCCCAGGGCCGCTGGAACCGGCGCTCGCTGATGCCCGCCGTCGCCGGCACGTGGCCGGGCTGCGGCCTGACGATGCCCGGCGGGTTGACCTTCGGCGGCGATGGCAGGCTGTTCGCCGCGGCCACGCTGGTCCGGCCCGACCCGAACGATCCCTTGAGCTTCTGGGGCCATCCCAGCAGCGAGGTGGTCCTCATCGAGAAGGAGGCCCGCGGCCGCCTCGAGGCCCGCATGGTCAGCCCGCCCGACCCGAAGGTCCCCCACTGGCTGCCCAACCTCGAGCGCCCCACCGGGCACAACCGCGTGGACCGCCCCGGGGTGATCTTCACGGCCGGGACGCGGGGCAAGAAGAACACCGAGGTCCTGTCCAACAAGGTCTGCTGGGCGCGGGCGACGGGTCCGGAGCGACGCGGTCCTGGTGCTCGGCGGGCCGCGCCGGGGGCTGAGGGAATCGTCTCGGTCGAGCCGGACAGGAAGACCGTCAAGCGGTTCGGCAGGCTGATCGTGAAGATCCGCCTGTCGGGCGGCTTCGAGGACCCGTATGACCCGAACGAGATCCGCGTCGATGCCCTCATCGATCCGCCGGCGAGCGACGGCGTCGTGCTGCCCTGCTTCTACCGCTCGGGCAAGGGCGGCGACTCGCTGTGGGAGGCCCGCTTCACGCCGTGGAAGGTGGGCCCGCACCAAGCGCGCATCCAGGTCCGCCGCGGCCCGGCCGCCGAGACGTCGGCGGGTTTCTCGTTCGAGGTCGAGAGCTCCGACGCGGACGGCTTCGTCCGGAGGCATCCCACGTCGCCCTATCTCTTCGTGCACGATTCCGGCAGGTGCTTTCGCGGCGTGGGCATCAACTTTGCGTGGGAGGCCCGGCTGAAGCTCCGCGACGACCCGAAGTACACCTACGACTACATGCTGGGCGTGCTGAGGAAGCGCAAGGCCAACTTCGTGCGGACCTGGATGTGCCCGTGGAACCTGCCGGTGCAATGGAACCGCACCGCCTACGGCAGGTACACCGACGACGACCGGACGTTCAACGCCTCCGCCATCGAGCGGATGGACCGCCTCGTCGAGCTGGCCGAGCGGAACGGCATCTACCTGATGCTCACGCTCGACTACCACGGCGCGCTGAAGACGAAGCCCGACGCGTGGGGGGGCAACAACTACTGGCGCACGCACCCGTACAACAAGGCCAACGGCGGCCCCTGCGCCCGGCCGGAGGAGTTCTTCCGCAGCCCCGAGGCGAGGCGCCTCTACAGGAACCGCCTGCGGTATCTCATCGCGAGGTGGGGCTACAGCCCCCACGTCTGCGTGTGGGAGCTGTGGAACGAGGTCGATCACGTCGTGGCGGAGGCGAAGGTCCCGCCGCGGCTGATCGTCGACTGGCACCGCGAGATGGCCCGCTACCTCAAGGCCACCGACCCCTACCGCCGCCTCGTATCGACCAGCGTGAGCCACCGGCCGATCGAGGGCCTCTTCGACATCGAGGAGATCGACTTCTCCCAGGTCCATCGCTACGGCGCGACGGGCGACCTGCCCGCGAGGATCCGGGCGCAGCGGGGCAAGCACGGCAAGCCGCACGTGGTCGGCGAGTTTGCCCATCACTGGCGCAGCCCCGGGCGCGCGGCGGGCGAGGCCTTCGTCGGCGAGCTCCACCTGGGCCTGTGGCGCGGCATGTTCTCGCCGACGCCCGTCCTGCCGCTGACCTGGTGGTGGGTGTTCTTCCACGAAGGGGGACACCTGGACCACGTGGCGGCGGCCGCCGTCTTCCAGGGCAGGATGCTCGCGGGCAATGCCGCCCCCGCCGAGCTGCGCGTCGCGGGGGATGACTCCCTCGAGCGGATGGGCCTCACGTCGGGCGCAAACGCCTTCGTGTGGGTCCGGAACAGGCGAGACGCCGCGGTCGACGGCGCGTCGATCGCGGTCCCCGTCGCCCGCGACGCGGCCTGCACGGTCACGTTCTACGACACGTGGCGCGGACGGGACCTGTCGACGGAGACCCGAACCGCCCCCGGCGGGACGCTGCGGCTGCGCATCCCCGCGCTGGCAGCGGGCAGGGACGTCGCCATCGCCATCGTGGCCGGTCCCGCGCGAAGCCCGAAACGCCGGGACTGAAAAAG
>CAZXOC010000295.1:0-9011 GCA_964642165.1 uncultured Planctomycetaceae bacterium
GAGCAGCCAGAAGCTGTTGATCTTGAGCTTGTCGGTGGTGCGCCAGCGGAAGCCCCCGAAGCGGCCGTACCGCTTGCCGTCCACCCAGAAGGCCTGCTCGCCGTCGCGCTTCTCCGGGGCGGAGTTGGCCTTCAGGAGGGCCTCGACGCAGTACCATCGCCCGGGCACGATCGGCGTCTGCTCGCCGTGGTAGACGCTGCCCCACCTGGTCTTCATCTCGTGCCAGTAGGTGTAGAAGTTCCACACGCCGGGCGGCGGGAACCTGCCCCATCGCCCGGTGGGCTCGATGCCGGTGCAGAACTTCGCCTCGCCGCTCGGGCGCTCTCCCGCCCCGCCCTTGGGCCAGGGCGTCGGTGTCCGGTCGGCCACCAGGTGAACGAAGTGGTGCACGTAGCCGGTCTTCGGGTGGAACCTCACGTAGAAGCGAGCGTACATGCGGTCGACGCCGCGGGTGTGCGTGTACAGGTGGCCGTTGCCGGCGATCCGCAGCGACCGGTTGCCCGGCGAGGCGGCGTGCAGGTGGTCGGAGAAGGTCAGGCTTTCCTTCCTGTGGATGCTGCCCCATCGCGCGCCGATCTCGGCGACGGTGCCCGTCTCGAAGTCCTCGACGAACAGCACGCGCGGGTCCAGCTCGATGTCCTCGTCGCCCGGATACAGCGCCGCCAGCCCGCCTTGATCGGGGGGCGGCGCCGGCCTGGTCGCCTGCGGCCGGGGCCGGCGGGCCTGCTTGCCTGCCGCGCCTCGGCCTACGGGACACAGACAGAGCAAGGCGGTCAGGCCTGCCGCCATGCGGGAAGGTGTGGCGGGAGTCATCTTGTCCGTCCCTTCCCCCGACGTTTCCGGTATGGCGTGCACCCGGGACCGTCCCGGCGGGGCGAACGTCAGTATCCGTTGATCTCGGGGTCCCGTCAACGACTCTTGCGGCGGCTGCGGCGGCCGCGGACTTGCCGCTGCTGGTCGCGTCGAGGGTCCCATCCTCCTGCTGCTGCGCGCCGGCGTCGGCCCCCCGCCCGCCCCCTTCCTCCAATATCCGCATGCAAGGTCAATCCCCACTTGATGAATCGGATTCTCGTGGTAGGTTTCGTGCGCGCGGGGGGCGCGGGGAGAGCCCACGGCCCGCCGGCCGTGGGCTTCGTGCTGCGCTGTTTTCCTGCGCGCGGCGCGGAGGGAACCGGGAACTCGGAACTGGGAGTCTGCTTCCTTGCGCGCGGGGCGAATCGGGCAATCCGTGCAATCGGTGGACAGTCCGTCTTCCCGCGCGGGTAAGGAGGAGCCCTCGCTAAGCCCACGGGCGGCGGCCCGTGGGCTGCGTTCCCCCGCGCGCGGGGGGGGGAGAAAACGTGGGTTTTGTGGTCGCATTTGGGGCGGGCGGGGCCTCTGTTGGGTAGAGGCGCCTCGAAGAAGGAAGCTGTGACGCGATGCGGAGCGACGCAGAGCTGGTCAGCGCGGCCCTGAACGGCCGGCGGGCCGCGTTCGGCGAACTCGTCCGGCGGTACGAGCGGCTGGCTCGGGCCGCCGCGCGGAGCGTGCTGCGCGACGAGCACGCCGTCGAGGACGCCGTCCAGGACGCGTTCCTGGCGGCGTACCGGAAGCTCGGCCACCTGCGGAACGGTTCGGCCTTCGGGAGCTGGGTTGTGCGGATCTCGCGGCGCGAGGCGCTGCGTCTCGGCCGGGGGCTGGCGCGATCCGCGACGGCGGACCTGGAGGCCGTCGGCGAGCAGCCCGGACGCGACGGGCGGCTCGACGCCGCGTCGCAGCAGCTCCTCGAAGAGGTCATGGCGCTGCCGGACCACGAGCGAGTCGTCCTGATGATGCGGTATTTCGAGGGCGCGAGCGTCCGGGAGATCGCCGAGGCCGTCGGGCGGCCCGTGGGAACGGTGACGAAGCAGATCTCGCGGGCGTGCCGGAGGCTCCAGCGGCGCCTGAAGGAGTGGCAGCGATGAAGCCAAATGAACAGCTCGAAGCGAGGCTGCGACGCCTCGGCCACGCCGCCGGCGACGGGCCGTCCGTGTTGGAGGCGGTCCTGCGCCGGGTCGAATCGATGCCCGTTCCCGCGCGCCCCGAAGCGAAAGGGAAGTGGATCATGCGTTCCACGATAGGGATCGGCCTGGCCGCCTGCGTGGTGCTCGGCGTATTTCTGATCGCCGAGCCGGCCGGCGGCATCAACCTGCCCACGGACGCGCAGCTCGCCGCCGCCCCGCTGGGCGCCGGGCGGCGCCACGCCGTGACGTTCACGCCGCGGATCGCCGCATACGAGATCGACCCGCGCCTGCGCAACGTGCAGGGCGCCGGGCGGCTGGGGTTCCTGACGGCCAGGCAGAAGGCCCTGCTGGCGGCCAACGGCTTCCTCATCCTGCCGTCGGGCAAGATGGAGCTGTACGAGCTGTACAAGCCCAACCCCTCGCCGCTGGTGACGACGGACTGCGTGTTCCACGCGTACCACGTGCTGCTGTCGGAGACGCTGAAGAACGCCGAGCGGGCCTACCTGGTGGGCGAGCTGGCGGCGCTGACGTCGGCGGCGCGGGCGCGGATGGCGGAGCTGCACGCGACCGTCCCCGCGGCCGTGAAGCCCGCGGCGGCCGACGCCCTGGCCTACTGGTGCGTGGCGGATCGGCTGATGCACGCCGACGCGGCGCTGCCGAAGGCCGTCGCCGCCCGCGCGGCGGCCGAGCTGCAGCGCATCGGCGAGGCGACGTTCATCGGCAAGCTGCCCGGCGAAACGCGAAAGCGCGACTACACCGTCTACGCCCCCATTGCGGGCTACGAGGCCGACGCCCGCCTGTCGGCGTACTTCCGCGCGAACCGCTTCCTGACGCTCGAGACGCTGGGGTTCGACACGGACCGCGGCGTGCAGCGGTGCGTGCTGGCGGCGCTGGCGATCTACGGCAGCGACCGGGCCCGCGCGGCCTACAAGAACGTCGAGCGGTTCAGCCGCTTCCTATCGGGCCCGCAGGAGGACGTCACGCCCGCGGCGGTCCTGCGGGTCGCGCGGCAGGTCTTCGGCGGCAGGCTCGCGCCGGCGGCCCTGGCCGACGCCGGCAAGTGCGCGGAGCTGCGCCGGGCGCTCAGCGCCCTGCCGAGGCCCACGATCGCGGACCAGCCGCTCGAGACGATCGGCGCGGACCCGACGGTCGGCTGGGGCATGCGGACGCTGGCGCCCGGCGTGAGCATCCGGGCGATGGCGTACCAGCAGGTCGGCGAGCACCGGGCGGCCGTGGCGACCGGCGCGCACATCGCGCACGTGATGGGCACGGACGGCGCGGGCATGCCGCGCAAGGACGAGCCGCTGATGGCGGGCCCGATCGCGGCGCTGGCCCAGCGGGCGCTGCGGTTCCACGAGGACCTGGACGTGCACACGTCGGGGCTGGTCGTGCTGAGCCGGCTGTCGGGCGAGCGCCCGGCGGGCTGGCCGCAGTTCATGCGGACGGCGGGGTGGCAGGTCAAGACGGCGAACACGCAGATGGCCGCCTGGAGCGAGATCGAGCACGACCTGTTCCTGTACCTGAAGGACAACGCCGTCTACTGCGGCGAGTACGAGACGGCGGAGGGCTTCCACGGCTACGTCGAGCCCGTGCCGGACTACTACGCGGCGCTGGCGTCGCTGGTCGGGCGGACGCGCGCGACGTTCGAGAAGATGGGCGTCTTCGCGAAGATCGCCCCGCGGAAGGCGTCGCGCAAGAAGTACGTCCGCCCGGGGCGCGACCACCCGCAGGTCTACGCCACGCCGAAGCACTACCGCACGCTGGAGGAGCTGCTGCTGAAGCTGCGGGACATGTCCGTCAAGGAGCTGGAGAACCGCCCGTTCGACAAGCCGGAGATCAAGCTGCTGGAGGACCTCGCGAAGAAGCTGAAGTACCTGGCCTTCAACGAGTCGAACATGTTCGAGGCGCACGAGCCGATGAGCTGCATCGTCCGCATCGTCCGCGAGTACCTCGAGAGCGAGGGCCACTACGTCGGCGTGGGGCGGCCGCTCAAGATCCTCGCCGTCGTGCCCTACGGCGGAAAGCTCCACTGGGCCACCGGCGGGGTGTACGCCTACTACGAGTTCGCCCGCCCGCTGCGCAAGCCCCTCACCGACGGGCAGTGGCGGCGCGACACGCGCCTGCCCCTGACGCTCCAGCGCGAGCGGCCGTGGCTGCTGGGCAAGGGGCTCGGCCTGGAGAAGGCCACCTGGACGGCCGCGCAGTTCAAGGCCTGGCTGCCGAAGGAGCCCAAGCGCTTCGGCGATTCCCACGGCCGGTTGAGGGCGGCGGGCATCTTCGCCGGCGCCCGCGCCCGCGAGCGGCTTGACGCGATCGGCTTCGTGACGCTGGACGCCGAGGCCGCCGACCTCGCCGCCGAGGCCTTCGCCCGCGGGCGGTACGACGACTACGCCCGGCGCGGGCTGTACCTGCTGTTGAGGAACACGGGGGGCAAGCGGCGGCGGACGGCGGGCGTCGAGTCGCTTCGGCGGATCACGTCCGAGACGCGGGACAGCACGTCCATGGCGACCAGCCTGGACTACGGCGTCTGGGCGTTCCTGTCGTTGCGGTTGCTGGAGGACTTCCGCGAGGACGCCGAGGTCCGGCAGGCGGTGGGCGCGTACGCCAAAGGCATGGAGCGCCACGTCGGCAAGACGTGGGAGCCCTTCGTGAAGGAGCTGCTCCAGGCCGCGCGGGCCTTCCCGTCCGGCAAGGGATGACGCGCCCGCCTCGGCGGGCCGGCGGGCCTCAGCGCCGCTTGCGCCGAAGCAGGGCCACCGCGCCCGCGGCCACCAGCGCGAGGGTAGCGGGCTCGGGGATCGGCGCCGAGGCGCCCCCGTGCCCGTGGCCCTGTCCCTGGCCGATGCCGCGCTTCAGCGCGAGGTAGTCGAAGGCGTCGATGTCGCCGTCGCCGTCGAGGTCGCCGTCGGCCCGGGCCATGTTGCCCCGGCCGAAGCCCGCGCGGAGGCGGACGAAGTCGGGGCGGTTGACGCAGCCGTCGAAGTCCAGGTCGCCTCGCGGCGCCCAGGCGGGCTCGTCAAAGCGTTCGGCCGTGCCGTTGAGGATGACGGCGTCGTCGTCGATCCACGCGTCAAGGTAGTAGAGGTTCAGCTTGTTGAGGTCGAGGCTGCTGTCGGGGCCGATCCGCAGGTAGCGGACGTAGAGCGCCTCGGGGTCGTAGTCGGGCTGGTTGTCGAACTCGTCCACGAGCTTCAGCTCGCCGACGTCCTCGCCGCCGACCTGGAGCGTGTGGAGCTGGAAGTTCTGCCACCAGCCGTGGCGGACGAAGCCGAGGTCCTTGCCGGCGACCTCGTACGTCTCCCACGCCTGGTCGTCCTCCGGGCCGATCGTGAAGATCAGCCGCACGCTGTCCAGCCCCAGCAGGGCGACGGGGTCGCGGCTGGTGTTCTCGAGGTCCGCGCCGTTCATGTGAACGGTGCTGCCGGGCGCGGCGCCGAACTGCCCTTGGGGCCCGAAGGCCAGGGCGTCGCGGACGGTGAGTTCGGCCTCGCGGCCGCCGAGGTAGAGGCGCCCGCCGGGCGCGGCCGTGCCGGAGCTGGTGTTGGGCCCGCCGACGTCGACGCGCGTGGCCGTCGTGGTGCCGCGGTAGAAGCTGTAGCTGGCGCAGCGCCCGGCGATCTCGATCGCGCCGGGCACGCTCAGCTCGCCGCCGGACTGGACGAGCATCGAGCGTCCGAGGCCGGCGATGCGGACCTTGGCGGCCTGGAGCTGCCCGCCGCGGAGGCTGTACGTCTCGTAGCCCCACCACGGCATGCGGGCGTTGTGCTCGTCCTCGGCCAGCGTGGTGTCGCGGGCGACGTAGCAGTCCGCGCCGATGTAGAGCCCGCCGCGGACGTCGACCTCTCCGCCGTACTGGCGGACGTGCGAGCTGTCGTAGTAGTACCAGCCGCCCAGGCACAGGTCCGCGACGGACAGCGTCCCGTCGTGCAGCTCGACGCTGCCGCCGCGGACGGACAGGTCGTGCTCCACGTTCACGTCGCCGCCGGTCTGGCGGAACGTCGCCGGCATCCACGGCGCGATGATCGCCGGCTCGGGCTTGCCGTAGGCCGCGCCCCGCGTGCCGTCCCACAGTACGGGCTCCATCAGCCACGGGGTGTAGCCGGCGGCGATCTCGATGCGCCCGGCCGCCAGGACCCCGCCGCTCATGGCGTAGCGGCCGCGGCACGGCCCGGGGTAGGGCGGCCAGATCACGTTCGGCCCGCCCGCGGGCTGGATCGAGCCGTCGTCGTTCGCCAGGGTGATCCGGTACGGGTATCCGCCGACGCGCAGCGTCCCGGCGACGAGGTGCTCCCCGCCGGACTGGTGGAACCAGCCGCTGCCGCCGATGCCGATCTCCGTCCGCTGCGTCTCCAGCACGCCGTCACGCAGGGCGTACGTCCCGTTGGCCGGATGCCAGTACTCCGGCGCGCGGCCGGAGGACAGCTCCGTCTCGGCGGGGTCGGCGAGGGGCACGTGGATCGGCCGCGGCCACCACCACCAGTTGCCGCCGACCTGGAGCGTGCCGCCCACGCTGGCCGTCCCGCCGGACTGGACGAACTGCCCGCAGCCCCACTGGCCGACGTGCACGCTGCGGGCGGACAGCTCCCCGCCCGACAGCTCGTACGATCCCTGCCGGTAGGGCCAGGGGATCGGCTCGGGCCAGACGTCCGGCAGCATCGGGTCGGCCAGGGCGTCCTCGGCGAGGATATGGTACGCCCCGCCGCCGACGAGAAGGCTGTATCCGACCTCGTGTGTGCCGTCGGTCTGGACGAATCGCCCGGGCCCGTTGGAGCCCACGTGCACGTACCCGGTGGACAGGTCGCCCCCGGCGAGTGTGTACTGCGCGCCGCGCCACCAGGGGGGATGGGCGTCCGCGTTGCCCGCGCTGTCGGCCAGCGGCTTCAGCGCCTCGTCGGGCAGGTGGACGGGCCAGGGCTCCGCGCCGACGCGCAGCAGGCTGGTGATGGTGCAGGTGCCGCCCGTCTGGCGGAACTGCCCGGCGTTGTAGGGGAACGGCCCGCTGAGGAGCAGGCTTTCGGCGGTCAGCGTGCCGTCGCTCAGGGCGTAGCGGGCGCTGCGCACCTGGAGTTCTCCCCGGACCTCCACGTCGCCGCCGGTCTGGGTGAACGTCGCCGTCGGGAGCTCCTGCTTGGACCAATCGTAGGCCATGCCGACGCGGGGGTAGTACCAGTATCCTGGGCCGATCTCCATCCGGCTCGCGCTGAGCGAGCCGCCGCCCATCATGTAGCTGCCATGGGGCGGCCCGGGCCCCGCCCAACTGTCCTCGGGCTCGGGCGCCCCGGACGGCGCGGCGTCACCGCCGAAGCCCTCGAAGGGAAGCTGCCACTCGGGGTGCCCGCCGACGCGGAGCAGGTCGGCGATCTCGTGGTCCCCGCCGGACTGGACGAACTCGCCCACGCCGCCGACGCCGACGTCCGTGCTGCCGGTCTGGAGCACGCCCTCGTCCTCCAGCAGGTAGTGCCCGTCGGCGGGGATGATGCAGTCGACGATCCACCAGGACCAGTCGGCGCCGACCTGGAGCTTCTTGTCCACTTTGGCGGTGCCGCCGTTCTGCAGGAACCGCCCGTTGCCTCCCGAGCCGACGTAGGCGAACTGCGCCGACAGCTCGCCGCCGGACAGCACGTACGTGCCCTTGGTGCAGCAGGTCGAGCCGCAGTACCAGCCGCCGCCGCCGACCATGAGCTCGCGAGCGACGCCGTGCGCTCCGCCGGTCTGGACGAACTTGCCGACGCCGCGGCCGCCGATGTCGGTCCGCGTGGTCGACAGCTTGGACAGCTCGCCGGACAGCTCGTACAGCGCCCCGGGCCAGTCGGGCGCGAGGTCGCCGGGGCCGGCTGCCGGCAGGTCCCCCTCCAGGGGCGGCGGCTCGTACACCTGGAGACCGACGTTGAGCCGACCGCTCGTTATGGCGCCATCGCCGAGCACGACGGAACCGCCGCTCTGCTGGAAGCGTCCGCCGTAGCAGCTACCGGCCGGCTCGTCTGTCAGCGTGTTCCAGGTGAGGCTGGAGCCGATGTGGATGTTGTCGGCCTGGATGAGCCCGTCCACCAGGCGGTAGGCGCCCCACGACATCCCGTAGCGGTTCAGGTAGATGTCGGACGTCACCTCGAGCGGGCCGGACGTCTGCATGACCGCGCCGCCCTTCGTGTCGCCGATGTAGAGCATGCTGGCCGTGGCGACGGCCCGCCCGGGCCCGTCCGGCCCCTCAAGGATGGGCAGGGCGTGGATGACGGCCGTGCCGCCGTTGTCGATGTACGTCCACGTGCCCGGACCCGGCAGGCCGGCCGTCCAGTTCTTCGGCTCGAACCAGTCGTTCGGTTCGGCGGGATCGCCCTGCCAGTAGGTGCTTTTGGGTTCCCCTCCCGGGGCCGGAGCCGCCCACATGCCGAGCCATCCGCAGACACACACCACCACAGCGAGAGCCCCAGTCCGTCTCATCGGTCTGCCCTTTCCGCGCGCGCCGGCGCGGGTCATGCCGCGCCGCGCTGGCCACGTTCCCTCAAGCCGCTGCGGAAGCCCGGTCCCTCAATAAATACAAATGTATACAAGCCGGGCCCCGCTGTCAAGTCGCCGATGCAGAAAAAAAACGCCTCATCCGACTGACGCGTGCTTCCGGAGATGTTGGTTGTGGATCCGGAGTACGAAGGACTCGCGGTCCCGGAAGCCATCGGCGCGGCGCCGGCGGGTCTTGATCTTGTGGTTGCATGCCTCCAGCGGCCGGGTGGAGATCGCCTTCCGGGGACGCCCTGCTTGTCTTTTGACGTGGGGTTGGTCTTCGCGTAGTCTCTGATCATGGCCAGGCTTGCATGGGTTGTGGCGCCGGGGCATTCGCATTACGTCGGTTCCCCAAGGCCGCGGAAGGAAACGACCGCGGCAATCACAAGCGGAAACACGCCGCGGGAAGGGACAGCAGCACCATGATGACGAGAAGACGCTTCCTCAAAGCGGCGGGGCTCGGCGTCGCGGCGATGGCGATGCCGCGGACCCGCGAATCCGCCGGGGCGGAAGGCCGCGGCACGCGCCCCAACG
>CAZXOC010000296.1:0-8986 GCA_964642165.1 uncultured Planctomycetaceae bacterium
CCCCCCCCGAACGCCGACGCGCACAACGCTACTCGAACACCGCCGCGGCCTCGGGCGGGGCGCCGAGGTCCTTCAGGAAGCCCAGCAGCCTGGCGTGCAGGTCGTCGCAGACCGTTGCCTCGTCGGCGGCGAGGGGCTTCAGGCAGTAGGGGTCGGCCTCGATGTCGTACAGCTCCCGCTGCGCCTCAGCGCCGATGGGCACGTACGCCCACTTCTTCGTGTACACCACGGGCGTGACGCGCTTGGTGGTGATCTTCTCGCCCTCGGCGGCGCGCAGGTAGCTGGCCGTGACCGCGAAGTCGCGATCCCATTCCACGTCCTCACCGCAAACCAGCGGCGCGAAGCTGCGGCCGTGGATCGGCTCGGGCGTCTCGACGTCCAGCCCGGCCAGGTCCGCCAGCGTCGGCAGGATGTCCACCGGCTGGACGATCTCGTCCACCTCGCGCCCGCCCTCGATACCGGGCGCGGCGATGAGGAACGGGATGTGGGCGACCTCGGGGTAGACGGGCCAGCAGCGCGTGTCGCCCTCGTTGATGTTGCTCTTCCCGGCACGGTCGCGCTCGCCGATGCTGAAGCCGTGGTCGGTCGTGAAGATCACGATGGAGTTGTCCCAGAGGCGCAGGTCGTCGATCTTCTGGAGCACGCGGCCGACCCAGCGGTCGACCAGCTCGGCCTCGGCGCAGTAGTGGGCGCGGAGGTTCCGCAGCTCCGCCTCGGTGAGGTCGGAGGCCTTGCCGTAGTTGGGGTGGATCATCGGGCAGCCGTCGTAATCCGGGTCGTACCTGCGGACGAGGTACTCCGGCGGGTCCCACGGCTCGTGCGGGTCGAAGAAGTCGACCCAGAGGAACAGCGGGTCGAACTGGTGGCACTCCTCGAGCCATCGCATGGCGAGGTTCGCCGTCCGCGGGGCGAAGCAGTCCATCTCGTGGCCCCAGTCGGGGTTGATCCACCGCGACAGGTCCGGCAGGTTTGCGCCCTGGAAGTGCCTGCCGAAGCGCGTCTTGGCCGGCGGCATGACGTGGGCGATGGGGCGGTTCATCCGCAGGAAGTAGTTGTCGCCCTCCTGCCCGCGGGTCTGCACGGCGGCGTGGAAGCCCCGGTTGAAGTCCGCGTTGAACAGGTGCGGGCAGTCGCAGATGAGCTGCGAGACGTACCCCGCGGGGTGCAGAATCCGCGGCAGGTGGTTCGGGCTGCTCTGCAGGCGGCTCTGCCAGGGGTACCACGGCCAGCCGTACCGCCCGGTCGTCAGGTCCGTGCGGTGGGGGATCGTCGGGAAGCTCGACGTGAACATCCGCGAGAAGCTCACCGCCCGCTCGCTGAACGCGTCGAGGTGGGGCGTTCGCACGGGCATGCCCATGGGCCCGGCGGCCGCGCGGTCGAAGAAGTTGTCGTACCGGAACGTGTCCGAGATCAGCAGGATGATGTTCACGTGCGGTCTCCTGTGTAGCTGCTGCAAGGGGAGCATAGCCCGGCGTGCAGCGAGATCAACCCGGATTTCCCAAACCATGACCCCCGTTCCCGTGCAGTGGGGCGTGGTGTGTCCGTGTGAATAGAGGCGTCTTCCGACGTTGCGGGCAGGCCGTGCGGAGAATCCAATGGGTGGAAGCGGCAGCGGCCGGATCCAGCGGAACGCCGGGCCCGGGCGCTCGCCGGCTGCTATAATACCCTCTGGGCGCGGGGCGATGAGGCCATGACGTCGAGACGCTCGCTCGGAACCGGATCGGCGCGACCGTTAGCGGGAGACCGCTGTCATCCGGCACTTCGCATCACGCCGCGAACCAGAAAGGCGGGCTAGTCATGGGCAACGTCAATGAGCAGAAAGCCAAGCTCAGAGGGATGGCCTTCAGTCTGTACTGCAAGTCCCTGCTGCAGGAGCGCGGTGCCGACGCACTGGTCAACCGCTGGCAGCGCGTGGACGAGCTGGCCAAGATCGCGGTGGCGCTGACGGCGACGGGCTCGGCGGTCTCCGGGTGGGCGCTGTGGACGAAGGGACAGGGGACGTGGGCCTGGGCCGTGATCGCGGGGGCGGCGGCGACCCTGGCGATCATCCATACGGCGCTGGGCGTGGCCGGCCGGGTCCGCGACTGGGGCCGGCTGAAGCACCACTTCATGAACCTGCGGTACGACCTGGAGAGCTTCGCCACCCGCATGGCGCTCGACGAGGAGCTCTCCATCGACGAGTGGCGCCGGCAGCTCATGATCTGCCGCGAGCGGTACAAGCAGGGCCTGGGCCTCGTCCCCAATGACATCTTCTACACATCTCGACTCGGAGAGCGGATGGACCAGCGGCTGGCGAGGGAGCTCCGCAAGGAACCAGACGGCACGCACCAGGACATGCCTGTCTGGCGGGGGATCCACATCTTCGGGGTGGACTTGGCAGCGGAGGAGGCGATTCTCCAGGCCGCGAGGGAGGCAGGTGAGGAGTCCGCCGGCCGGTACGTCCCCGAGGCGGAGGAGTCGGCCGATCGCCCCGCGAGCGCCGACGCGGCGGCGGCCGCGCGGAGCGAGGCACCACGCTGAGGCACCAGGCAGGCCCGGGCGGATCAGACGACCGTTGCGTCGGCGAGCGCGGCGGCGGCCTCGGCGGTTACGACGGCGTCGCGGCCGTTGGCTTCGGTGATGACGCGCTCGTGGGACGGGTCGCGGATGGCGGCGACCTGATCGGCCAGCAGGGCCCGCACGCCGCCGGCGTAGATGGCGAGCTTGTCGGTGGAAGGCGTCCAGGTCAGGCGGATGCGGCGAGCGACGTGTCGCTCGACCCCGCGGCCGCGGATCGCCACCGGCTTCTCGCCGTAGGACTCGACGGTCTCGATCTCGGCGCCGGGGCAGCAGGCGGCGAGGCGGGCCTGGGTCTCGTCATCGACGGCCGCGTCCACCTCCAGCGTCAGCGGGATCCAGCCGAACACGCGAACGTCCCCCAGCTCGCAGACCAGGCGGTGGTCGGCCCGGTCCATCGGCTTGATCTGGTCGAAGCCGTGGTAGTGCGTCACGAGGACCGGCTCGCCGCCGTCGCCGCGGTGTCGCAGCGAGCACAGGACGCGGTCCTCGATGCCGCTGCCTTCGCGCCGCTCGGTGTGGGCCGAGAGGACCTCGCCGGGCCCGAGCCAGTAGGCGTACAGGTCGAAGAAGTGCACGCCGTGCTCGATGAAGATCCCGCCGGAGACCGCCTTGTCCCAGAACCAGTGGTCGGGGGGCATGACCGTGTCGAACGCGCAGTTGGTCAGGCGCCCGGCGAGCA
Source organism: uncultured Planctomycetaceae bacterium (assembly GCA_964642165.1). Classification (GTDB taxonomy): domain Bacteria; phylum Planctomycetota; class Phycisphaerae; order SM23-33; family SM23-33; genus CAYRVX01. The sequence continues at coordinate 3,239 of CAZXOC010000296.1, forward strand.
CCTTGCCCAGGGCGCCGCTGTCGAGGACGCGTTTGGCCGCGTCGACGACCTCGTTGTGGCGCAGGACGAAGTTGACGGGGCAGAGGAGGCCCGCCCGGCTCGCCAGGGCGGCGATTTCGTCGGCCTCCCGGACGCTCATCGCCAGGGGCTTCTCGCACAGGACGTGCTTGCCCGCCCGCAGGCAGTCGCGGGCCAGCTCGTGGTGGCTGCTCGGCGGCGTCGCGACGTGGACCAGGTCCACGTCCGGGCGCCGGATCAGCTCGTCGGGCGTGGCGCACGCCGCGGCCCCGAAGGGGGCGGCGGCTTCGGTCGCCGCGGCGGGGTCGGCATCCGCGACGGCGGCGATCCGCACGGCGTCCATCGACGAGAAGGCGTCGAGGCAGAAGCGCCCGAACGAGCCGCAGCCGATCAGGCCCAGGGCGATGGGTTTGGCATCCTGCATGGGCGTCCTTCCTTCCATGGCCAGCGTTGCGAGGAAACGTAGGCGCCGGCCCGGGAGGCGTCAAGTGTTGTCTGGCCGGGCCGCGAGCGGGCGCTCACGCGCCGCCCCGGGCGCCGGCCTCGGCGAGGCGGGCGGCCGATTCCGCGCAGGCGAGCGCCTCGACGCCCTGGCGGGCCGTCACGCGCCGCCGATGGCCCCGGTCGCGCACCCAGGCGACCTGGTCGGCCAGCAGGGCGCGGATCGCGTCGGCGTAGAGGGACTCCTTGTCCTGCGGCAGCGAGTACCGCAGGCGAACGCGCTTCGTGACGTGGCGGACCTCCCCCCGGCCGAGAATGTCGCGCCGGCCCGGCGGGTACTCCTCGAGCACCTCGGCCTCCGCGTCGGGCAGGCAGCCGCGGAGCCGGCCAAGGGATGCGTCGTCGACGGCGGCGTCAACGGTCAGCCGCTGCGGCAGCCAGCCTTCCACGCGCACGTCGCCCAGCTCGCAGACGAGGCGGTGCTCCGTCCGGTCCATGGGGGCGACCTGGTCGAAGCCGTGATAGTGCGTGACCGGTATGCCGCTGTGGCCGGCGAGGGCGTGACGGACCGTGCAGGTCACGCGGTCCTCCTGCCCGCCGCGCTCGCGCCGCTCGGCGTGGGCCGAGAGGACCTCGCCGGGCCCGAGCCACCAGGCGTACAGGTCGAAGAAGTGCACGCCGTGCTCGATGAAGATGCCCCCGGAGGTGTCCTTGGCCCAGAACCAGTGGTCGGGCGGCAGGCCGGCGTCGGAGGCGCAGTTGGTCACGTCGGCGGCGAGCACGCGACCGAGCGCGCCGCCGCGGACGAGGTCGCGGACGATCCCGGCAATCGGGCTGAAGCGCATCACGAAGTTGGGCGCGAAGAAGACGCCGGCCTCGTCGGCCGCCCGGGCCAGCGCCTCGGCCTCCCTCGCGCACAGCGCGGGGGGCTTCTCGCAGAGGACGTGCTTGCCCGCTCGCAGGGCCGCCAGGGCGAGGCGGTAATGCGACTCCGGCGGCGTGGCGACGTGCACGACGCCCACGTCCTCGCAGGCGATCACCTCCTCGTAGCTGTCCAGCACGCGTACGCCCAGGCGATCGCAGAGGGCCCGGGCGTCGGGTTTCGCGGCCCGCGCCGCCGCGACGAGCCGGACGCAGCCCAGCCGGCGGAACGCCTCGAGGCAGTACGTCCCGAAGCCGCCGCCGCCGATCAGACCGAGCCCGAGTTGCTGCCCCTGCGCCATGGTCGGCCCTTCGATCGAGACGATCCCGTCCGCTCCGCTTCGTGCCGCCCGCCGGGGCCGGTCCCTTGGCTCGGTGCCGAGGGCGAGTCAACTTGACGGAGGCCCGGGCGAGATGCGATACTACCATAACCCCCGGCCGTTGTGCAGGCGGCCAGGGTCTAGGACAGCGCGGTGATCGAGGGCACCCCATGCTCGGGCTGCTGAGAAAGGCATTCCTCAAGCTGATCGGCGGGACCCGCAACGAGCGGATCATCCGCTCGCGGATGAAGTTCGTCACCGAGCCGGTCAACCCGCTGGAGCCGGAGATGCGTCGTCTGAGCGACGAGCAGATGCTCCAGCGCAGTGAGGAGCTGCGGCGCCGCCTGGCGGCGGGCGAGGGGCGCGACGCCGTCAAGGCCGAGGCCTTCGCGCTGGTCCGCGAGGCCTCCCGGCGCGCCCGCAGCCACCGCCAGTTCGACGTCCAGCTCGTCGCCGGGCACGTGCTCGACGAGGGGTGGATCGCCGAGGAAGCCACCGGCGAGGGCAAGACGATCGCGTGCTACCCGGCGATCTACATGGCCGTGCTGAAGGGGATGAAGGTCCACGTCGTCACGGTCAACGACTACCTGGTGCAGCGCGACGCGGAGTTCGCCGAGCCGATCTTCGCGCTGCTGGGCGTGACGGTGGGGTACATCACGGCGGAGATGCCCACCGCCGGGCCCGAGGCCGACCCGCGCCGAAGGGCCTACGCCTGCGACGTCACCTACGGCACGAACAGCGAGTTCGGCTTCGATTACCTCCGCGACAACATGAAGACGTCCGTCGAGGACCAGATGCAGGGCCCGCTGGACTTCGCGATCATCGACGAGGTCGACAGCATCCTGATCGACGAGGCGCGGACGCCGCTGATCATCTCGGGCCCGGCGTACGGCAACACCGGGCGCTTCCGCGAGGCCGACCGCGTCGCCCGCGAGCTGATCCGCCGCAACCGCCCGTGGGACCAGGCCAGCCGCCGGGCCGAGGGCCTCAAACGCGAGCTGAAGGCCCTCGACGGGGAGCGGAGCAAGGCCGGCGGCGAGGCGCTCGCCCGGATCGAGAAGAAGATCGCCCAGACGGAGACCCAGCTCGACCAGGCCGAGCCCGAGCTGGAGGCCAGGACCAAGCTCTACGAGGTCGAGCTGGACAAGAAGTCCGTCCACATGACGCACGAGGGCGTCACGTCCGCGCAGGAGGCCGCCGGCATCGGCAGCTTCTACGTCGGCTCGAACATGGAGTGGCCGCACCTGATGGACAACGCCCTGCGGGCGCACCTCGTCTACGAGAAGGACAAGGACTACGTCGTGCAGGAGGAGCGGGTGATCATCGTGGACGAGTTCACCGGGCGCCTGCTGGAGGGGCGGGAGTGGTCCGACGGGCTGCACCAGGCCGTCGACGCCAAGGAGCGCGTGCCCATCAAGGAGGAGAACCAGACGCTCGCGACGATCACGCTCCAGAACTACTTCAAGCTCTACAAGAAGCTCGCGGGCATGACCGGCACGGCCATGACCGAGGCCGGCGAGTTCATGAAGATCTACGAGCTGGACGTGGCGTCCGTCCCGACGCACCGCCCGGTCAACCGGATGGACTACGAGGACCGGATCTACGCGGGGGCCCTGGCCGACAAGGACCGGCGCGCCGCGCCGAGGTATCTCAGCAACGCCCAGGCGGAGATCTACGAGGCCGCCCCCGCCAAGTACGACGCGATCGTCCGCGAGATCCACGAGGTCAGCCGCAAGGGCCGACCCGTCCTGGTCGGCACCACCAGCGTGGAGAAGAGCGAACTGATCTCCGCGCTGCTGACGCACACCCACGGCGTGGAGCACGAGGTCCTCAACGCCCGACCGGAGCACGCCAAGAGGGAGGCGGAGATCGTCACGCTGGCCGGCCAGCAGCACCCGCTCAAGAAGGGCAGCAAGCAGATGGTCGGCAACGTGACGATCGCGACGAACATGGCCGGGCGCGGCACGGACATCAAGCTCGGGCCCCGCGTCGTGTGCGACACGTGCAAGGTCCCCCCGGCCGAGGAGATCCGACGACTCGGCGCCGAGCCGGAGGACCTCTTCCCGTCCGGCACGACCAAGTGCTGCCTCTACTGCCCGCAGCACGACCCGGCGACCCGGTGCGCCCACTGCTGGAAACCGAAGCTCGACGAGAGCTTCCCCCGGCGCGGGCGCGTCGACTGCCGCGAGGACGTCCCCTGCGGGCTGCACATCGTCGGCACCGAGCGGCACGAGGCGCGGCGGATCGACAATCAGCTTCGCGGCCGGTCCGGGCGACAGGGAGACCCCGGCAGCAGCCGCTTCTTCCTCAGCCTCGAAGACGAGCTGATGGCGATCTTCGCGGGGGACTGGACGAAGAAGGTGCTCAGCTGGCTGGGGCTCCAGGGCGACATGGCCATCGAGGACCGCCGCGTCTCGAAGGGCATCGAGCGGGCCCAGCGCAAGGTCGAGGAGCGCAACTTCGAGATCCGCAAGAACCTCCTCGAATACGACGAGGTGATGGACCACCAGCGCCGCACGTTCTACTCCAAGCGCCAGCAGGTCCTCGAAGGCCGAGACCTCGAAGGCCTTGTCTGGCAGATGATCCGCGAGTCGGTCGCCGAGGCCGTCGGCAGCTACCTCGACGGGCGGTACGCTCAGCGCTGCATCGCCGAGTGGGCCAGCAAGGCCCTCCAGATCCAGGTCCCCGCCGACCGCATCCACGCCGACGTGCCGGAGGAGCTGCCCTCCCTGGAGGCCGAACTGCGGGCCTCGGCGAAGGAAGAGGCCGCCAGCACCATCGCCATCACCCTGGGGGAGTACATGGACCCGGACCTCGAAGCCCGCGAGTGGGACCTCCGCGGGGTGAGCGGCTGGGCCATGAGCCGCTTCAACGTCAGCCTCTCGCAGAACCAGCTCCGCAAAATGGACCCGCGGGAAGTGGAAGAGGCCCTCACCGCCGGGGCGGTCGAGAAGATCGACCAGGTCGACCTCTCGCCGCTGGGGCGCTACCTCGCCGGGGACTTCGCGCGGGCGTCGCTGGCCGAGTGGACCCGCGGCCGCTTCGCCATCGCCGTGGCCGCCGAGGAGCTGACCGGCGAGGGCGAGGAGGTCGAGCAGGCCCTCATGCGGAACGTCGAGGCCGCCTACCGCCGCCGCGAAGTCGAGTACCCCGTCGAGCACGCCATCGAGATGACGGTCGGCCAGGCCGGCACCGACAACGTCTACGCCGTCAAGGCCCTCGTCGAGTGGGCCAATCGCAAGTACAACGCCCGGCTGGGCGACGAGGACCTCCGCGACCGGCGTTTCGACGAGGTGCACGGGCGGCTGGTCCAACTCTCGGAGGACTACTTCCTCGGCGGCCAACTGGAGCGCGAGATCGAGCGCGCCGTCGGGCGCCGTCCGACGCCCGAGCGGGCAGAAGAGTTCGCCGCCAAACGCTTCGACACCCAGCTTCCCGCCGAGGGGCTCGACGGCGACGCCTTCGGGCGCCTCGTCGAGGCCGGACGCCAGTTCCTCCGCCGCGAGATGACCGAGCTGGAACGCTTCGTCCTGCTCCAGATCTACGACAGCTCGTGGAAGGACCACCTGCTGGCGATGGACCACCTCAAGAGCGGCATCGGGCTTCGCGGCTTCGCCGAGCAGGACCCGCGCGTTGCCTACAAGCGCGAGGGCGCCGGGCTCTTCGACGAAATGCTCCGCAACGTCCGCGAGAAGGTCACCGACATGATCTTCAAGGTCCGCCTCGCCGCCGGGGAGGAGATGGCCAGCGTCTACGAAGTCTCCAGCATGGTCCACGAGCAGTTGCAGGGCTACGATCACCTCGCGCGCGACATGGCCGACCAGGCCGCGGCGGCCGGGCCCCAGAAAGTGCAGACCATCCGGCGGGACCTGCCGAAGGTCGGCCGCAACGACCCCTGCCCCTGCGGCTCCGGCAAGAAGTACAAGAAGTGCTGCGGAAAGGGCAAGTAGCGTGATCGGGCGTGCCTGCCATTTGCCGGGCTCTCGCGTAGGGATGCCGCCGCGGCGCCCCGAGGGATGCCCATGATCGGCTTTGCGGACTTCGTGCC
>CAZXOC010000297.1:0-8979 GCA_964642165.1 uncultured Planctomycetaceae bacterium
GGTTTATGCGACTGGGCCGTACTGGACTTGAACCAGTGACCTCCTGCGTGTCGAGCAGGCGCTCTAGCCATCTGAGCTAACGGCCCAACGACCTCGATACTGTATCGGCCTGCGAGGCGGTTGTCAAGTTGGGGAAATGCCTGGAAGCACCGGCGCTCGAAACAACGCGCCCGCCCGAGGCGATTCGGACGGGCGCGCGATTGCGACCCGATGGCCCGGCCGGTCGGCCCGACGATGCCTGCCCCCAATACCGCGAACCGACGGACGTGGTCAGGCGATCTTGTAGACGCCGCGACTGACCTTCGCGAAGCGGCCTTCGTCACGCAGCGTGGCGGCCACGATGCCGTAGAAGTCCTTGCTCAGGCTCTTGTACCCGGCCTTCTTGACGGCCGCCATCACGTTCTTGATGCGCATGCCGTCCTTGGCCTTCGCCAGCACATCCACGATGTATTCGACGAGGGGCCGGCCCGTCGCGCGCTTGCGGGTAGTTTTCTTCGCGGCGGCCTTGCCCTTCCTCTTCCCCGCTCTGGCCTTGGCCTTGGGGCCCTTTCGCCCGCGTCCCGACGGGGCCTTGCCGCCGAGGGCGGCGATGTCCTTGTCGAGGGCCGCCAGGCGCGCCGCCAACTTCTTGCGCGCGGCCTGCGCCTTGGTCAATTGGGCTTTCCTCGCGGCAAGCTGCCGGCGAAGCTCCTGGATGCTCAACTGCGGGCTCTTGCGGGGCATGGTCGTCTCCTCTGCCAGATGGACCAGACTCTACTATGGGGTTGAGACTCGGCGGATTATAGGGCAGTGCATGGCACATGCAAGGGGCATTTCCGCAAAAACGTTGCGGACGGTGACGCACCGATCGGCAGTCCGCGGCACGGCGGCCTGCCGCCAGGGGCTGCGGGCGCGCATTGGCCCGGGGGGCAAAGCAGCGAGACCCCGGCCTCGAAGCGGCCGGAACGTGCCGGGCAGGCCCATCCGCGTGACAGCCGGAAGCCGGTGGTTGAGATGGAGACGGGATTGCCATACAATGCCCGGTACATTGTCGGACGGCCGGGGGGCTGTTCCGAACAAGGAAGCGCCCTGATGCCCGGATCGAGATCGCCACTGGGAACGTCTCCCATCGCCTTCGTGAGCGACTACCCGCCCCGCCGCTGCGGGATCGCGACGTTCACACACGACCTGTGCCAAGCGGTGGCCTCCCAAGCCGGCAGCGACCAGGACGTCTTCGTCCTGGCGATGAACGACATCCCGGAGGGCTACCCCTACCCCGAGCGCGTGCGCTTCGAGGTGCGCCAGTCGCACCAGGCGGACTATCGCATGGCGGCGGAGTTCCTCAACATCAACCAGGTCTCCGCCGTCTGTCTCCAGCACGAGTACGGCATCTTCGGCGGGACGTGCGGCTCGCACGTCCTGGCGATGCTTCGGCGCCTGCGTCGTCCGCTGGTGACCACGCTGCACACCGTGCTGAAGGACCCCACCGACGAGCAGCACGTGGTGCTCCAGGAGATCGGGCGGCTGTCCGACCGCATCGTGGTCATGAGCCACCTGGCCATCGACATTCTGCGCGAGGCGTACAAGGTACCGGCCGAAAAGCTCGTGATGATCCCACACGGCATCCCGGACGTTCCGTTCATCGATCCGAGCTTCTACAAGGACCAGTTCGACGTGGAAGGGCGGAAGGTGATCCTGACCTTCGGGCTGTTGAGCCCGGGCAAGGGCATCGAGGACGCCATCGAGGCCCTGCCGATGGTGATCCGGAAGCACCCGGAGGTGGTGTACATCGTCCTGGGCGCGACGCACCCGCACGTCAAGCGGGACAGCGGCGAGAAGTACCGCAACGGGCTGGTCCGGCGTGTCAGCGAGCTCGGGCTCAAGGAGCACGTGGTCTTCCACGACCGGTTCGTGGCGTTGAAGGAGTTGTGCGAGTTCATCGGCGCGGCGGACATCTACGTCACGCCGTACCTGAACGAGGCGCAGATCACGTCGGGCACGCTGGCCTATGCGTTGGGGGCCGGCAAGGCGACGGTCTCGACGCCCTACTGGTATGCGACGGAGATGCTGGCGGAGAACCGCGGGCGACTCGTGCCCTTCCGCGACGCCAAGGCGATCGCCAAGCAGATCAACGACCTGCTGGACCACGAGCCGAAGCGCCACGCCATGCGCAAGCGGGCGTACACGTTCTGCCGGAAGATGGTCTGGCAGCGCGTCGGGCAGGACTACCTGGACCTGTTCGCGACGGCGCGGGAGGCCTGGGTGGAGCGGCAGCGAACGCCGGCGGCCAAGCCCGCGCTCAAGCAGCTCGACAAGGAAGAGGAGCTGCCCGAGGCAGACCTGCGCCACCTGCGCATCCTGACCGACGACACGGGCATCCTTCAGCACGGCGTCTACGCCACGCCCAACCGGGCTCACGGCTATTGCACGGACGACAACGCCCGCGCCCTGATCGTCGCGGCCATGCACTGGTACCAGAGTCACGACGAGAGCGACCTGCCGCTGATCCAGACGTACCTGGCGTTCCTCGCCCACGCGATGGACGAGAAGTCGGGGCGCTTCATGAACTTCCTGACGTACGACCGGAAGTGGTCGGAGGTGATCGGCAGCGAAGACAGCCACGCCCGGGCGCTGTGGGGCCTGGGCGTGGGCGTGGCGTTCTGCCCGTACGAGTCCCTGATCGCGCTGGCGTCGCACCTGTTCCACCGGGGCCTGCCGTGCGTGGAGAGCTTCTCCTCGCCCCGCGCGTGGGCGTTCACGATCGTGGGGATCCACGCGTACCTGCGGCGGTTCGGGGGGGACACGGAGGTCCGGCGCTACCGCACGATGCTCGGCGAGCGGCTGCTCCACCATTTCACCAACCACACGACGAACGACTGGCCGTGGTGCGAGGACGTCGTGACCTACGCCAACGCCAAGCTCCCGCACGCCCTGCTGATGTGCGGCAAGTGGATGCTCCGCTCGGACATGATCGACATCGGCAAGAAGGCGTTGGACTGGCTGATGCGGATCCAGACCGGCCAGGGCGGCGTGCTGTCGATCATCGGCACGAACGGGTGGCACACGCGCGGCGGGCCTCGGGCCCACTTCGATCAGCAGCCCATCGAGGCCCACGCGTTGATCGACGCGTGCATCGAGGCCTATCATGTCACGAGAGAGAAGCACTGGATCGAGCAGGCCCGTCGGGCCTTCAACTGGTTCCTGGGCGCGAACGACTTGCGGAAGTCGCTGTACGACTTCACGACCGGGGGCTGCCGCGACGGGCTGCACGCCGACCGGGTCAACGAGAACCAGGGCGCCGAGAGCACGGTGGCTTGGCTGATGAGCTTGCTGCTGATGCACGCTCTGCAAATGGAGCAAACCCTCGTGGAAGTCCCTGCCGATAAAGGAACAAAACGTCGCCCGTCGACAAAGGAGGCACGGGCCAGTCAATCCGTTACCGCTGCAAAGGTCAGGAAGTATGCCAAGCCCGATCGTGATGGTCAGTAGCTACCCGCCGCGGCTTTGCGGGATCGGCACGTTCTGCGAGGAAGCCAGGGAGTTCGTTCAGAAGCGCCACCCCAACCGACCCGTCCTCGTTATCAGCCATACCGATGGCAACGGCGACGGCGTCTTCCCGATCATCGACGTTTCCGATCGGCGCTGGTGGCGTCCGGTGGCGGACAAGATCCACAACCTCAAGCCCTACGCCGTCCACATCGAGCACGAGTACGGCCTGTACGAGTACTACGACGAGCGCGGCCACGGCGACGGCAACGAGGGGTTCCTCGATCTCCTGGACGCGATCAACGACGTGCCGACGATCGTCGAGCCCCACACCATCCACGGGCGGCTGACGGACTTCGAGGCCGACTTCGTCTTCAAGATGTGCCAGCGCGCCGACGTGGTGCTCTTCAAGTGCCACTACCAGAAGTGGCGCCTGGACTGGAACTTCACCGGCAAGGGCTGGCCGACGCCCCGGAACGTCATGGTCGTGCCCCACGGGTCGCGCCCGGACAAGCGCTACTCGCTGGCCGAGGTCGTCCAGCTCCGCAAGGACCTCGGGCTGGACAAGGCCGCCGACCTGTCCGAGCACCTCGTCGGGCTGATCGGGTGGATCCAGTCCAACAAGCGATGGGACATCCTGACCAGCATGTGGGAGGAGATCCACGCCACCGTCAAGGAGCGCAGCGGGCAGGACTGGGACCTGCTCGCCGCCGGGACGATGCGCGACCCCAACCACAAGCAGGACTACGAGAGGTACAAGGCGGAAGTGCGGCTGCTGGAGCGCAAGGGCCTGGCCCACTACTACGAGTTCGTTCCGCGCGGCGACACGTACTACAGGATGATGGCCGTCTGCGACTTCATCGTCCTGCCGAGCACCGACGAGACGCAGTCCGGCACGCTGGCGCGGATCATCGCGCTCAACAAGCCGTACATCACCACCGCCCCGTTGGAGGGCCTGACCGCCCAGACGCTGGAAGGCGGCGGCGGGCTGCTGTTCACCACCAAGGAGATGCTCAAGCGGCACGTCATCGAGCTGGCCTGCAACGAGGCCGCCCGCATGCGCATGGGCGAGAGCCTCAAGGACTACCTCGACAACACGGTCTCCTGGGAAGTCGTCGCCCAGCAGTACAGCGAGGCGTACCAGCTCGCCCGGAAGGCCCAGCGCACCGCCAAGCGCGTCGAGCTGCCGCTGGAGTTCTGACCGGGCCGGGGGCCCGGCGCGGCGGCGGGCTCATGCCAGGCCGGCCGCCTTCACCACGGCCTTCATCTTGGCCAGCCCCGTCTTCGCCGCCTCGCCGGCCGGCATCCGCCAGTAGGTGGGGTTGAACAGCTCCAGGGAGAGCACCACGCGGCAGTGGTTCTCCGCGAAGTACCGCAGGATCTCCTTGAGCGGCGCGATCCCGTCGCCGGGCCAGATACGCTGCGAGTCGCGGATCTGTTCGCGCGGCGGCTCGGCCGGGTAGTCGTTCATGTGGAAGCAGTGCACGGCATGCCGGCCGAGCAGCCGGAGCGTGGCCGCCTCGACACCGCCCTTGTACATGTGGAAGGCGTCGGCCAGCACGCACGCGTCCGGGTGGGCTGCCTTGGCGGCCACGTAGATCGCTTCCGCGACGTGGCTCAGGTTCGCCGACGTGCCCCAGACCTCGATCTGCGGGATCACGCCGCTCCGGCGGCCCAGCTCGAGGATGGCGCGGTACCGCTCGGCGGCGCGGTCGAGGTCGAGCGTGGCGCCGCGGCGATTGGCCCCCGCGGGCGCCGCGGCGATGTGCGTCCCGCCGATCCGCGCCAGCACGTCCATGTCGCGCCGGAGCTGCTCGATGCCCTTGGCCCGCCGGCCATCGTCGTCCACGACCCACTGCGAGAAGCCGATGGCGCTGCACACGGTCAGCCCGAGGTCCTCGCAGCGCTTGCGGAGGTCCTTCAGCGATCCGCCGGACTGAACGTACCGGTGGATCGACCCGGTCCAGGGCTCGATGCCGTCGTAGCCGCCCCCGGCGGTGACCTCGATCTCCTGGACCAGCCCGAGCCGCTGCCCGCGAAGGGTCGCCGTGTTCAGGCAGTAGCGGAACCGGTGCCCCGCCACGGCAGCGCGGGCCTCGGCGGCATCCATCGTCGTCGCGCCGACGGCCGCGGCACCCGCGACCGCACAGGCGCCCTCGAGAAGTCGCCTTCGACTGAGCCTTGCTTCCATGATGTTCCTCAGATGTCCTCGGGCAGCACGAAGGGCGGCCGGTACTGCCCGCTCAGGTACGTGTTCGCCCATTCGCCGCCGGGGCTCCCGCTGCGCGGCGGGTATCCCCCGTCCCCGGCACCGCTACGCAGGCTCCTCCGGCGAGACCCGCGCGACGGAATGCTCGGGCTCGAACCCGATCAGCTCCCGCGCCCTGTCGATGCTGACGAGCGACTCGGAGCCCCGGATGCACCTCGTCCGCCGCGCCACGTCGGGGAAGAACAGGCCCAGGAGCTTCTCCGTGTCGTACCGCAGCCAGTTGTGCGAGTCGTTGATGAAGAGCACGTGGCTGCCCTCGTACTCGGCGCTCAGGGCCTTCTCGATGGCCTGGGCGGAGTCCCGCTCGTCCACGAACGCCCAGAAGTTGAAGCGCGCGCCCACGTACATCCCGAAGAGGGCGTCGTCCCGGGAGTCCGGCCGGGCGACGCCTCGCTCGCGGGCCCCGTACTCGAAGGGGCGCCGGCTTCGGTGGTCCAGCACCTCCCGGCGGACGGCCGCCAGGCGCTCGCGCCGCTCGGCCTCCGGCAGGGCCGCCAGCTCGTCGAGCATCTCGCGGGCCTGCTGCATCCGCCGGCGGTGACGCTCGCCGGCGGCGTGGTCCTGCCCGGCCACCCATGGCAGGCGGAGCGCCGCCCCGGAGATGCCCTCGCGGCGCCAGTAGTAGTCGCCGACGGCCTCGATGACCTCCTTCGAGAACGAGTACGGGTCCGTCGTGTACGTCGGGTGCTCCTCGTCGACGGGGAAGTAGTCCACCCGCAGGTCCCCCACGCTCCAGAAGCAGCCGAAGGCGTTGATGCTGCTGGCCTGAACGACACGGCGGATGCCTTCCTTCGCGGCCGCCTCGAACACGTTGAACGTGCCGGCCACGTTCACACGGAAGACCTCCGGCCCGGGCACCTTGGTCGGCTGGGCGATCGCCGCGAGGTGGATGACCGCGTCGCAGCCGCGGACCTTCTCCCGCAGGTCGTCATAGCACGTGACGTCGCAGACGGCGTACTCGGCGCCGGGGACGTCCATCCCCGACCGCCGGCCGACCACGCGCACCTCCCAGCCGCGCCGGACCAGGCGCGCCACGGCCGCCTTGCCGACGCTGCCGGTTCCTCCCGTCACCAGAACTCTCATGCGATCCTCTTCCTTCGGTCGGCCGCCCGCGGACGGCGCGTGCCAGGCGAAGGGCCCGGAGCCGTCACCGGGGACGTCACTCGATCAGGGCGAGGGCCTTCTTCATGGCGTTCGTGGCGACGGTCATGGCCTGCTCGGCGGGCAGCTTCCGGAGCGACTTGTCGAACGGCTCGGTGCCCAGGGGGCCGTCGTAGCCGATCCTCAGGAGCCCGCGCAGGAACGGCGCGAGGTCGATGACGCCCGTCGTGCACGGCAGCTTCCGCGGCGAGTCGGTCATCTGGTGACGCGGCACGCCCGCCGGCGCGTCGCAGATGTCCGCCGCCACCACCTGGCGGTTGGTCAGCGTCCCGATGTCCTGTTCCGTGTCGCCGGCCTGGAACCAGTGCCACGAATCCAGCGCCAGCCCCACGTTGTCCAGGCCGACCTCCCCCGCCAGCTCCTTCATCCCGGCCAGCGTCTGGACGAAGGGGAACTTGCCCCTCAGCACCAGCGTCTTGGTGCCGATGTACTCCAGACCGATCCGCAGGCCGTGGTCGGCGAGCAGCTTGCCGATCTCCCGCGTCCGCTCCACGTGGAGGCGGAAGTTCGCCCGGTAGGTCCGCTCGCCGCTGCACGGGGAGACCCACGTGAAGCAGCGCGTCACCTTCGCCCGCTGGAGCAACGCCGCGGCGCGGGCGGTCTGCTGCCGCTTGGCGGCGAACTTCGCCTTGTCGGCCTGGAAGAAGGGCCCCATGGGGGCGGCGCCCCAGGCGAGCTTCGCGGCCTTCATCCGGGAGACCAGCTCCGCCAGCTCCTCCCGCGAGGACCTGGCCATCGCCCAGGACATCGGCGTGACCGAGCCGTAGCCGTACTTCCGCGCCAGCTTGATGGCCTCCAGCGGCGTGGCGCGGACGCCGATCTGCCCGACGTTCAGGTTCAGCGTGAACTTGGGCTTCGGCAGCTCAGCCGCGAGGGACGACGTCTCGAGAGCCGCGGGGGCCGCCAACGTCGCCGCGGCGGTTCGCAGGAACGCACGTCGGGTCATGTCGGGCATGGTCAGCTCCTTCGCCTCGGTCGGGGCTCGACGGGACCGCCATGATGCTATCGCCCCACCGCCGGGAGATCAATGCCCGTCGGATGCCCCCGCCGTGGCTGCCGGCAGCGCGCACCTTCTCTGCGCGAGCCGCCAATCTACGTTTCCCATTGCGTGATTGACCACTGGGAGCACCACGGAATGTGTCGGCATTGTGTCAACTTTTTACCAAAGTGACACAAACGATATATAGCAGGTATATCTATTATTTTCAAAGAGTTATATCTGGATTCTTTAGTGCGATTTTCCGAGGTCCCGGACAATCAGCCCCTCTCGGGCAGAATTCCTATATTCGACTGGTAGTTTTCCGTGTGTGAACGTCCCGGTCGCGACCAGGCCGAGGCGATTTGCAGATAAGCGCTGACTTGAAAAAGGTTTACATCGCTCATGGGGGACGGCGACATTCAGGCGGTTCTGCCCGCCCTGCCGGGCGCCTTTGTCGCACCTCTCGGATGTTCCGGACGTTCCCCCCGTGCCGCGCGGCCGCGACTGCGCATCCAGCACTGATCGTCTTCGGCATCGGGCCTCCGTCGCCCTTGTCGCGGTGGGGCCGGGGCGGCGCCTGCGGCCGGCGGGCCGGGGCGGCGCCTGCGGCCGGCGGGCCGGCAAGCTCCGAATACTCGGCGTCTGGCTTCGTTTCGCGCGGCAGCGCCGCCGCGGCGTCGGCCCGCGGCCTCTCGTCGGTGTCGTCTTCGCTCTCGTCCTCCTCCTCGTCCCCGTCTCCCTCGGGCGGCGGGGCGGCGTTCTCGGAATTCTCCGTGCGTGGCTTCGTTTCGCGCGTTCGGTGCCGGCCGGCCGCGCGGTCGTCGTCGTCGGCGCCGGCGGCGTCGGTCGGCTCGGCCACTTCGCCCACGTCCGTCGGCTCGCCGTCGGCCTCGGCGTCGAGCCACTCGCCCTCGGGCAGGAACTCCGCCTGGAGCTGGCGAAGCTCCGCTATCGCGCGGTACAGGCTCCGCTCGATCCGCTGCTCGTAGCGCGACAGCTTCGGCAGCACGTCGCCGGTCAGCAGCCTGCGAACGATCTCGCCGGGGAAGATCACGGCTCGGCAGAACAGGAGAAGACACGGTCGCACACTCCGCGACCGTGGCAC
>CAZXOC010000298.1:0-8764 GCA_964642165.1 uncultured Planctomycetaceae bacterium
CCTCGCACACCCGGCCGCTCGCGCGGCGATGGACTCGTAACGCCCTTCATCCCAAGAGGTTCGGCTGATTCTGTGCCCCGGCGGGGTCGGGGCCTCGAAGGCCTGTGGAGTGCTGTCCCGATGTCCATCGGGACGACGCCGCTCTACCTTCCGGCCGTCCGTCCGGGGCCAACGGCCTGACCCGGCCGCGGACGAGCTGAAGCGCCGTCACGGCCGGCGCACTCCACAGCGCGGGCTCCGCCCGCAACCCGCGGTGGAACGGTCCAGCCCCCCAAACCCCGAGCCCCCGAACGGGGGCGATTGAAGCTCCGCGCATCTGCCCGCGCGCGGCCTTGCCGAATCGCGCCGTCCTCGCTACGATGGATGGTGGCCGCGATGCGCTGACGCCTCGGCGCATCGGCGGCACGGGAAGAGGACCATGGGCCACGGGGACTTCACCCGCGCGGCCGCGAGACGGGCCCAGCAGCAGCGCCGACCTTCTGTCGCGGCATTCGCCGGCCCCCGACCCGCTGCAGCGCCAGGAACGTAGGCTGTGGCGGGGCCGGTCCCCGACCCGCCCTGCCGACAGCGGCATTGGAGATGCGGCCCGTGACGAAGAGCAGGTCCATCATCCCGCCCGAGCGGCTCGAGCGCTGCATCCTGTTCATGCGCGAACAGAAGGTCATGCTGGACGCCGACTTGGCGCAGCTTTACGGCGTGGAGACTCGCGCGGGCGTCCAGGCCGTAAGACGGAACGTTGAGCGGTTCCCCGACGACTTCATGTTCCGCCTCACCAAGGACGAGTTCGCCTTCTTGAGATCACAATCTGTGACCTCAAGCCAGTGGGGCGGCCGCCGGTATCCGCCGTATGCCTTCACCGAGCAAGGCGTCGCGATGCTGTCGAGCGTCCTTCGGAGCAAGCCGGCCGTGCAGGTCAACATCGAGATCATGCGGGCGTTCGTCCGCCTGCGCGAGATGCTCGCCACGCACAAGGGACTGGCCCGGAAGCTGGCCGCGCTGGAGCGCAGATACGACGCCCAGTTCAAGGCCGTCTTCGACGCGATCCGCAAGCTGATGGCCCCGGCGCCCGCCAAGAAGCGGCTGCCCATCGGCTTTGCCACTGAGATGTGCGCGCCAAGGAACGCCCGCAAGGCCAGAGGAGGGCCGAGCGGTGGCTGACGCAGCGTCAGGCAAGGCCCCCGTGCTGCTGACGCAGCCGGCGCGGGATGAGGTGGCGGAACTCGGCGTTCCCCAGCCATCGGCGAACATCTTCTCCCGGATCATCCGCGACCCGACGGCCCCCGACCGGCCGATGCGGGAGCGCCGCTGCACCGAGATGCTGTGTGCCGTCCTGATGAACTGCCCCGACCTACGCGCGGCCGTGCTGCGTTGGATGGCCCGCGCCGCCGGGCAGCCGCACGAGATGATCGACGAACTCGACTGGCGCTTCGACACCGAACGGCCGACGCTCCGAGGAAGGGATACGTGAACATGAAGTCACTCAGCAGGCGTGGTTTTCTCAGGGCAATGGGCATGGGTGCGGCCGCGGCGGCCCTGCCGAGCCGGGTTCTGGCCGCGGCGGCGAGGAGGAGGCCCAACATCGTCTTCATCCTCGCGGACGACATGGGCTTCGGCGACGTGGCGTGTCAGAACCCCGAGTCCAGGATTCCCACGCCCAACCTCGACCGCCTGGCCGCTCGAGGCGTCCGCTTCACCGACGCGCACTCTCCCTCGGCCGTCTGCACGCCGACGCGCTACGGCGTGCTCACCGGCCGATACTGCTGGCGGTCGCGCCTGAAACGAAGCGTGCTGTGGTGCTGGGCCAGGCCGCTCATCGAGGCGGACCGGCTGACCGTCGGCAAGCTGTGCAAGGCCCACGGGTACGACACGGCCTGCATCGGCAAGTGGCACCTGGGGATGGACTGGCCCACCACCGACGGCAAGCCGCCGGTGGGCATGGGCAAGACGCGGGCGGTCGGCAGCGGCAAGAACGTGGACTTTGCCAAGCCCATCGCCAACGGCCCCACGACGCGCGGGTTCGACTACTACTTCGGCACGGCCGTGCCGAACTTCCCGCCGTATTGCTTCATCGAGAACGAGCGGACGGTCGGCATCCCGACCGTGGACAAGCCCAAGGGCATGTTCGGCTGTCCGGGGCCGATGCTCAAGGGCTGGAAGCTCGAGAACATCCTCGGCGGGTTGATGGCGAAGGCCGTGGCGTACATCGACGCCGAGGGCGGGCGGGCGACCCACGCCGCCTTCCGCCAGACCAAGGGCAGCCCGTTCTTCCTCTATATGCCCCTGACCGCCCCGCACACGCCGATCGCGCCGGCGGAGGAGTTCCGCGGCAAGAGCGAGGCCGGGGCGTACGGCGACTTCGTGCACCAGGTGGACCACGTCGTGGGTCAGGTCTGGGCCGCCCTGAAGCGCAACGGCTTCGAGGACAACACGCTGCTGATCTTCACCAGCGACAACGGCTCGCCCGCGCGGGACGGGACGAACATGTCCGGGCCGACGCGGTCGGTGCTGAAGTACGGGCACAACCCCAGCGGCATCTATCGCGGCATCAAGGCCGACGCGTACGAAGGCGGCCACCGCGTGCCGTTCCTGGCCCGCTGGCCCGGGCGAACCAAGGAGGCTACCACCTGCGACCAGACCATCTGCCATACCGACCTGCTCGCGACCGTGGCCGGCATCCTCGGGGTCACGCTGCCCGACAACGCCGGCGAGGACAGCTACGACATCCGCGCCGCCCTGGAGGGCAGACCCCCGGCCGAGCCCATCCGCGAGGCCACCGTGCACCACTCGATCGGCGGGACGTTCTGCATTCGCCAGGGCAAGTGGAAGCTCATCGCCGGCCGGGGCTCCGGCGGGTGGACCCGCGTGAAGACGCAGAAGACCGACCCGCCCGGCCAACTCTACGACATGACCGCCGACCCGTCCGAGAAGAAGAACCTCTGGCGTGAGAACCCGGACGTGGTCAAGCGCCTGACGGCCCTGCTCGAGAAGTACAGGAAGCGGGGGTATAGTCGGCCGAGGACGTGATGCAGAAGGCTCCCAGCAGTGAACTGCCGGGCTATTCTCCCGGCGTCCCTGCCGGGACGCACGACACGCAGAAGCCTGTGCCCGAGGCACTTGTGGTGATAGCCCACCACGTCAGTGGTGGGTCAGCAAGAACCGGAGCGTCGAGTCCCGCCAGGGACGGCTGAACCGTCGTGGGAATCGGGCTCGACACAGGACGGCCATGGGGGACGGGATGCTCGCGCCCGGGGCGAACGCCGCGCGGCGGCGTCAGGAGACGAAGAGCTTGTTGGTGGCGAACTGGGGGTCGCAGGTGAGGTTGACGCCGAGGCGGCGGAGGGCCTTCTCGTCGCCGGGTGTCGGCAGGTGGGTCATGTGGACCTCGCAGCCGGCGAGGCGCTTGAGCTGCTCCATCGCCAGGCGAGCCGTCGGGTTCGTCGTCGAGGAGATGCTCAGGGCGATCAGGGCCTCCTCGAGGTCGAGGCTGATGGTCTTGCGGCGGAGGATGTCCTTCTTGAGCTCGGCGATGGACTCGATGTGGTTGGCGCTGAGCAGGTCGAGCCGGCCGGGGATGCCGGCCAGTTCCTTGACGGCGTTGAGGACGAGGCTCGAGGCCGCGTGCATCAGGGGGGAGTTGCGCCCGAGGACCACGGTGCCGGCGGGCAGTTGGGTAGCCGCTCCGACGAAGACGCCCTGGTTTCCCTTGCCGGCGCGGCGTTCGGCGACGGCGGCGGCCTGTCGCGCGGCGGCCACCACGGCACGGCCCTCGGGGCGGATGGCGAACTCCTCCATGAGGACCTCGACGCGGTCGACGGCCTCGTGGTCGCCGAGCCCGAGGGCGTACTCGCAGGCGTAGCGGAAGTAGCGTCGGATGATTTCCTGCTTGGCGGCCTCGCGCGCGGCGTCGTCGTCGACGATGGCGAAGCCCGCGCGGTTGACGCCCATGTCCGTGGGGGACTGGTAGATCGACGCGCTGCGGGTGATCTTCTCGAGGATGCGCCGCACCAGCGGGAAGGCCTCGATGTCGCGGTTGTAGTTGACGGCGCGGTCGCTGTAGGCCTCGAGGTGGAACGGGTCGATCATGTTGACGTCGTGGAGGTCGGCGGTGGCGGCCTCGTAGGCGGCGTTCACCGGGTGGCGCAGGGGCAGGTTCCAGATGGGGAAGGTCTCGAACTTGGCGTACCCGGCGCGGACGCCGTGCCGGTGCTCGTGGTAGACCTGGGACAGGCACGTGCCCATCTTCCCGCTGCACGGCCCGGGCGCGGTGATCACCACCAGCGGGTGGCGCGTCTCGACGTAGGGGTTGGCACCGTAGCCCTCCTCGCTGACGATCAGGTCCACGTCGGCGGGGTAGCCCTTGATCGGGTGGTGCGTGTGGACCGCCACGCCGCGGCGCTGGAGCTTGTTCTGGAAGGCCACGGCCGCGGGCTGGCCGGTGAAGCGCGTGATGATCACGGCGCAGATATCCAGCCCCCATTCGCGCAGGTCGTCGATCAGCTTGAAGGCGTCGGAATCGTAGGTGATCCCGAAGTCGCCGCGCATCTTTTTGCGCTCGATGTCGCCGGCGTAGATGCACAGGAGGATGTCGGCCTTGTCCTTGAGCTGCCGGAGCAGGCGCATCTTCACGTTCGGGTCGAACCCGGGCAGGACCCGCGCGGCGTGGTAGTCGAACAGCAGCTTGCCGCCGAACTCCAGGTACAGCTTGTTGTCGAAGCGGCGGACGCGGCGGAGGATCGCCTCCGTCTGCTCGGCGAGGTACTTCTCGTTGTCGAAGGCCGGGGCGTGCTGCGGCGGGGCCGCCTCCGTTCGGCTTTGCAGGCTTTCCATCGTTCCCTTTCCCTGTGTCCGACCGCAGCCCGGCTTCCCCCGGTTCGCCTCCCTCCGAGCCGCCGGGGGTACGGTACCCCCGCTGCCCGGCGTGTGCAAGGGCCCTTGCAGAAGCGACGCCCGCCGCCGCGCCCTGCCGGGCCGCAGGTTTCGGTGGCCCGCCAGGCCCCCCCGTGCCGATGAGTCCTGTGGCGGCCGCGCCTGGCGCCGACGCCTCGACTGCGCCGAGGCCGGCCGGTCGGCCCGAGGATGGTCCCTGTTCGGGAGCTGGACAATGAAACGGATTTCGTGGATCGGCGGCGCGGTTCTTGCCTTGCTGGCGTGCACGGGCTGCACCGACCAGCAGGCCCGGATGCTGGTCCGGCCCGTCCGGTGGAACGGGCAGGCGATGGAGCTGTGGGCGGGGTCGAGCGACCTGCTGCTGCGGACCGGGCGCATCGACGCCCACCGGCGCATCAAGACGCCCGACGGCACGGAGATCGACACGTGGCTGATCACGTCTCGCCTGTACGACCAGGCGGCGGACAACCGCGGGAGCATCTTCGAGACCCGGATCACCCGGGGGACGGTCGTCCTGCTTCACCCGCACACGACGGGCAAGACGTGGTTCCTCCGGCTCGGCGAGGGGCTCGCCGAGCGAGGCTGGGACGTCGTGCTGCTGGACCTGCGCGGCCACGGCCACAGCGGCGGCGACTTCGTCACCTGGGGCGCGCGGGAGAAGCACGACGTCAAGGCGGTCGTGGACGACCTGCTGCGGAACGAGGCGATCTCCGACCGCATCTACGTGTGCGGCTCGTCGATGGGCGGGGGCGTGGCCATCCAGTACGCGGCGATCGAGCCGCGCTGCAAGGGCGTGGTGGCCCTGTCGCCGCCGCGCGACGCCATGCACGCCTTCCGGAAGACGCTGTGGATGCTGGGGGAGTCGGACTTCGAGGCGGCCGTCCAACGCGCCGCGGAGATGGCCGACTTCGACCCGCGGGAGGCCTCCGCCGTCGCCGCCGCTGGCAAGCTCTCCTGCCCCGTCGTCCTCGTCCACGGCGCGTGGGACCAACTGGTCCCCGTCAGCCACAGCCACGACATCTTCGACGCCCTCGACGGCCGAAAGAAGCTCGTCCGCCTCAAGTACGCCGGGCACACCCTCGAGGTCGGGCGAACGAAGTGGGTCGCCAACCAGGTAGCCGCCCTGGCCGCCATGGACGGCGAGCTGCCGCCGCAGCGGATCTTCACGCGATTCATCGGCCGGCCCGATCAGCCCCTGGTCCACGTCGAGCGCATCGAGCTGCCGTGGGAGTCGCGGGGCGAGGAGACCGTGGTGGCCTCCACGTCGGCCGGGGAAACGGTCGCGAGGCACACGGGCGCGGTCCACGCACAGGCGCCTCGCGCGGCGGGTCCCGCGGTGCCGCCCTTGGAACGACCGACGCGCGCCCCCGCCCCACCGGCGTTCGCCAGGAAGCCGCCCGCGAAGCGGTCAACGCCGGTCCACGCCGAGGTCCCCCACGCGCTGGGTCCGGCCCGGCCGCCGTCCGAGCGGCCCGGGCCCGCCCCCGCCCCACCGGCGTCCGCCAGGAAGCCGCCCGCGAAGCCGCCGACGCCCGTCCACGCCGAGATCCCCCGCGCGCTGAGCCTGCTCCAGCCGAGCCGATAGCCCGCCCGATCCCCGCCGAAGGGCCTTGGCCACGCTGCCCCCGGGCGGTACCATCCGCGTGAAGGGCGCGGGCGCCCTCGGGATGCGCCTGAGGGACCTTCGTGCGGCTGGCGGGAGGGCTCGCCGTCAAAGCGGTCCTCACGCGAACGCCCAGACGATGCCCCACACGGCGAAGTAGCCCAGGCACAACACCAGGATCGCCGCACAGGCCGTTTTCCCCCAGCCGCCGATGCGCCACAGCCTCTCGTGCGGCGTCCACAGGAAGTGGAAGTGCAGGAAGACGCCGAAGGCCATGGGCGCCACGCACAGCGCGACGGCCGCCAGGCCCGTGACCCGCCCGCCGCGCGCAATCACAACGACCGGGGGCCAGTTCGACAGCAGCAGCCACAGGCCGTACGCCACGAGCAGGCCCGCGCCCCCGAGGCCGTAGATCCAGCGTTTCACCGGCCCGGCCTCGGTCGTGCCGGACAGTGCCGACGCGACATGCGCGAGCCCGCGGCCGCTTCTTCTCAAGTGCGGCAAGCCCATGGGCGGTGTCTCCACGAACGAACCGAACGCGCCGACTGCGGATCGGCTCACGCCGGCATGCTCCACCGCGCATGAGACGCCCGGGCCGCGCCCGGTATTCACTCCGGAGGCACGCGCCTCGCGCGTCGCGCCTCCCACCGGCATGGCGGAAGCGGGGTGCCCCGGCGACTACGCCTCGGCTGTCCGGCGGGGGCGCGGGCGGGTGAGGAACAGCACGGCCGAGCCGATCAGGACGATCGGGATCACCCAGGAGCCGGGGTTGGTGTCCGTGAACGCCGGCAGCGTGATCTTGGGGTTCTCGAGCTCCATGATCCACTCGAGCCCGGGGACCACCATGCCCTCCAGGCGGGGCACAACGTAGGGGTAGATGCCGAGGAACGCCAGGGCGCCGATCAGCATGCCGACGACGGTGACGAGCGCGTCGAACCGCCCGGCGGCGGCGCAGGCCAGGCCCGTGCCGGGGCAGTACCCCGTCATGCCGAAGCCGACGCCCAGCAGCGCCCCGCCGATGGAGACGGTCAGCAGCGTCATGGGCTTGATGCTGAAGTGCGCCAGGCCGTTCATGTACAGGATCCACGTCCCGCCCATGCCGACCAGCACGAAGACGGCGATCGTCCGCATCGCGTGGAAGTCCCTCAGGCGAAGCGTGCCGATGATCTTGTCGGGGTCGGCGAGGCCCGAGACGTACAGGGCCGCACCGAACATCCCGCCGATTCCCAGCGCAAGGAGGATCTGCTCCATGGTGCGCCCTACCTTTCGATCTCGGGGACCGTGGGATAGAAGATCCGCGCCGCGATCATCCCGAAGAGGAACATCGTGATCGTGAACGGCACGACCGACAGGGACAGCTGCGCCCACCCGCTGGCGAACTGCCCGCTGGTACAGCCGTGGGCCAGCCGGGCGCCGAGCAGGATGAAGACGCCGCCGATCATGCCGACGACGAGTCGTCCGAAGACGCCTCGGCCGCTGACGCGCCACCAGACGGTGGTGACGCGAAGCCGCCAGCGCTTGGTGGCCAGCGCCGCCAGGAACGCCCCGGCGATGAGCCCCGCGACCAGCCACCACCCGTAGCCGAACTTGGCGTACTTCTTGTTCGGGACGACCTTCCCGCCCGTCTCCTTGTCCCCGATGAGCGGGTGGCTCGTGGCGTAGTCGGCGTAGGGCCCGCCGAGCTTCCGCAGCGCGACCGACTCGGCCACCACGAACTGCGTGGAGACGCCGAGGGGCTTGACCAGGGCGATCGCGATGACCTGCGTCAGTCCCAGCAGCAGCCCGCCGGCCCACCACACCAGCGGTGCCTTGCGAACAACCGGTTCTTCCATGGCTTGGTTCTCCGTGAAATGCGGACTTCGAGCGTTCTCTCCGCGCCAGGCCGCCGTCCCGAACGCGTCGGCAGTCCCGGCTACAGCTTGGCGATCTCGGCGAACTCGGCCTTCAGGGCCGGGTACAGGCGGCGGTATTGGGCGTAGTGCTTCGCGTAGAGGCGCTTCGTCTTGGCCGTGGGCTTGCTGGTCCGCGTGATGGAGATGGCGGCCTTGCAGGCCTCGCGGATGTCCCTGTAGCGCCCCGTGCCGACGGCCGCCAGCAGCGCCACGCCGTAGGCCGGGCCTTCCTCGGCGTTGATCGTCACGCACGTCGTGCCGTAGATGTCGGCCTGCATCTGGCGCCAGAACGCGCTCCTCGCCCCGCCGCCGGAGAGGCGGATCTGCCGGATGGGCAGCTTCCGCTCGTCGCGGAGGATCCGCACCGTGTCGTTCATGGCGA
>CAZXOC010000299.1:0-8700 GCA_964642165.1 uncultured Planctomycetaceae bacterium
ATCCAGACCCTACGAAGTGGAATTACGTTCCCTCTGCCGGAAACGAACCCTGGGATGTCGGCAGTGGGGTTGAGGAACTCAACGGCACCTATGACATGATGGGCAACGTCTGGGAGTGGATGGAAAGCCCGTGGACCGGCGGCCATTACACACCCGGTTCCGGACGCAACCTGCGTGGCGGGTCGTTTGACGACCGCGACTTCTCCCTCACGTCCTTCAGCGTGCTCATCAACAACCCGTACTACGAGTACGGCCTCTTCGGGTTCCGTGTCGCGTCCGAAGTGCCCGAACCGTGCAGTTTGGTGTTGCTCTCGTTAGGCGGCTTGGCGTTGATCAAGAGAAGACGCAGGTAGGCACTTCTCTTACCCTTTCAAGGAGGCGGCGATACCTGCCCCCCCTGTTATCTTGGGCGGATCCGGGGCAGCCTGCCTTTCTACGCATCGCGGTCTCCTCCCCGGAGAGGCCCGTCCAGGCATGGTCCTCCCCAAGGACCTCCTGGGCGCAAGCGGCGGAGGGGGGAGGGCGCATCGCGGTCAGGAGCGGATCGCAGTCAGGCTCCCTGTCGCGATGCTTGCAGGGCTGCTTTCCCGCCCTGGTCTCGTCGTCCGCGGGGGCTGCGGGACGCGGCGGGCCCGCTGATTCGCGACTCGGCCATCATGGCGCGGGCGGCGAAGGACGCGAAGCTCAAGAGGCGGACGCTGACGAAGCTGTACAACGAGCGCCCGACGTGGCGGAAGCCGGCCCACCGGGAGCTGGACGCGGCCGTCCTGGCCGCCTACGCCGCCACCGACTCCACCGGCGACTGGCGCGAGGGCTGGGCGAACGTCTGGTTCGACACCGCCGCCGGCCGGCCCCTCCCCGAAGGCCACCCCGTCGCCGACCGCCGAGCCGCCACGGACCAGAACGTCCTGGCCAATCTGCTGCGGCTGAACCTGGCAAGGGCGGCGGCGGCGCACTGACCGATCCGCAGAGGCGAGAGCGAGAAACCAGCCTGACCCGAATACCGTTGACTTAAGCGGTAAGCCATTTCAGAAAAATAATTTGGGCTCTCGGCCTTGCGCTCCGATGACCGGGGGACGGGACGCCATTCTGGCGAGAGCGCGTGGATTCACGAGGAAACGGCCGCGCGACCACCGGCTGCCCCATGGCAAGGGCGCTGCATCTAGAGAATCGTAATGACTGTTTTGCCAGACGGTTACGTCCTTAAGTCAATGGCATTCCAGCCTGACCCACATTCCGCCCGCCGAGAGTTAAGTATGCTGTCCCCGGAATGCCGACGGCAGCGACGCCTCGGTGCATCCGCGGCACGGGAAGAGGATCATGGGCTACGGGGAGTTTACTCGCGCCCGCGCAGCCGGCAGGCCAAGCGCCGCCGCGCCCGGAGGCGCATCGGAGACGGAGCCGCGCTCGCCCGCGCTTCAGGGACGCGGGACAAGCCCGCAGGCGACCCGGCCAGGCCGAAGAAGCAGCCCGACCCCGATTCCCCTTGTCAAGAGATAGGTATCGTGAGAGATAGGTATTGTGTCCCCCGAACCGAAGGCGACGGCTGGCGGGCTCGATTCTCCGTCTCCATCAGGGGCTGACTGAACCGGGCCCCTGCACTGACCCCCCTCGGTGTTGAGCTCTGGGACGTGCCATGATAGCTGCGAGGAACAGGAAGAAACATAGGACCAGGTATCCCACGCTGAGGACGATCACCGGCTCCACTCCTCCCCATTCTTTGCCAATGTCATCTGCGCGGGCGAAGCTGCTCAGCATCAAGACCAAAGAGACAGGACCCATGAAGAACAGCAGGACACCCGCAAGGACGACCCTGAGCCACAACGGGAAGAGAAGCTTCCTTGTCTCTCTTGCGAAACACTTACGCTGAAGAACCCAATAGACAAGAAACGGCGTGGAGAGCAACACCAGAACAGCCCACGCAACGACTACCGGCTTTCCCCGCCAGAAGATGACCCCGGCCGAATTGCCCAGAGCCAGATTGCCACCTAGAATCAGGGCTGGAATTGCGCAGACAACACAAGCGATGACATAGAAGACGACTAAGCAACCCAGTTCAAATGGACCAAGAAGCATCTCTAGACATCTCTTCTTCGCTGCTTCTGCCTTTCGGCGAAGGTGCTCATCAGAGAACGGACTCTGTAGAATGGCGTTCAGGTCGCCCAGTACTTGTTCCACCGCTGCCGTTTCCTTGGCGATTTTCGCCCTGAGCACCTCGTCCTGTTTTCTGGCCTTGCCTGCGCGTTTCAATTCAACCAACGCTGTATGGCTTTCGACGCGCCAGGCCGCCAGCCAGTACCGCCTGTAAAGCCCAGCGAGGGACTGCGGTTCACCTTCGGAGGCAATCCTCTCCGAGAGCAACCTCATATTCTCAGCCCGTTTTTCGCGCCTCCCACGCAAGCCTGGAAGGTCTCTGTTCACGTCGCTGAAGATATCTTGAATGGGAAGCAGCATGACAAGAACGTATACGGCCGGGGGGATCATCATGGCGGGAAAAACACTCGCTCCCCATGGGAGCCCACAGAATAGACTAACCCAAGATCCAACGAATCCAATGGGAAACATGATCAAAATCGCTGCGCCTACTGGAATGAAGCCAGTTGCTACTCCGGGCGGGATATACAATCCTGCGCGATCATCGCGTGACCACTCATAGCGCCGACCATAGTGCAGCCAGAACCAGACCCTATGGTTGATGCAACGCAACACGACCCCAAGAATAGCACTGGCGATCGCGAACACTACCCACAGGAGGAGCATTCCCGGCGTCATGATGAGTCTCCCAACATGCCCAGGTTCCCGAAGATCTCGGGGCCACCATGCCTCGTTCGGTTTCAGCCTCGCGCTCGGCTTCCGCCGGCGGAGCAGCCGGCCCAAGATTCCGGGCAAGATTCCGGGGACGCCATACGCAATTCGGTTTGGCTTCCGGCTTGGCCTTGGGATTTGGGCCCGGCTTGCGCGGCGGGAGCGTTCGTCCCAGCAACGCCTCGACTTTCTCCACAAACGACCGGCCGCCCGGCGGTCGGCCCGTCGCCTCGGGCCGGTGCATTGCCTCGGGCAAAGCCGCCGCCGTCGAGCCCAGCAGGTGCAGAATCGGCGTCAGGCTGGTTTCTCGGGCGGGGCGGGCGACCTGCGGGGTGGTGCCGCCTCCCGGAAGCGCGCGCAGGGGCAACTGCGTCTCCGGTGCGCCTCCGGGAACCAACGCCATTGGCCCTGCCGGCCGCGCGGGTGAACTCCCCGTGGGTCATGGCTGTCTTCCCGTGCCGGCGATGCGCCAGGGCCCCAAGGCCGTCGGGGCATCGCGGCTGTCAGCTATCCTAGCGAGTCCGAGGGGATTTGGCAAGGCCGCGCGCCGATCGGCGTGGCGAGGAGGCAGCCTGTCCCGCCCGCGCTTGGCTGACTCGCGATCGTGCCTCGCACGTGGCGCCGGGCCTGCCCCCCCCTGCCCGTCGGCCACCCGTGCGCCGGCCGTCGCGGCCGGGCGCTGTGAGGGCGGCGGACAGCGCGGCGCCTTGCGCGACACCGCCGGCGTCGGCCCCCTTCCGGAGTGCGGCCGGCGGAGGCCGGCTCAGGACGCGGAATTCGCCTAACATTTTGTACACAAAGGCGTTACGGACAATTGGGCCTTCGAGGGCGGCGGCAAACAGGCTGATTGTCCAAAAAGGGGCTGATTGTCCAAAATCTGCACAATGGAAGTATTTATAATATAAGAGTATACGGCGATTTCGGCCCTCAGGGAAGCCCCAGGATTGGACAGTTTTGACACAATCGATAAGGACTTATGGCCGTTTCCCGGGGCGCGGCTGGAGGCGTGAGAATTCCGCCGGAAAGCCCAAAAAGTGTCGCGCAACGGCGCGCTCAGGCCCCAGGCTACCTGCAAGAACGCCGGAACAGTTGCTTGAGGAAGCAGAGAGTAGAAGGGGGACCGCAGGAGAGCCGGCCGGACCAGACGAACTCCGCCGCCGAGGATGGACGCGTCCCGGCGTCGGCCGAAGCCGCATCCAGGCCTGGTTCGGATCAAGGGTGCACTTTCCCGCTTGTCCCTCAGCCGTGCCTCATGAACAATGCGGGCTGATGGACCTCGCTGCCCGCAGTGAAGTACAGTGTGAGCCGACATCGTGTTCTTGCGAAAGGGCTCGCGATGAGGATCGAATCGCACCGTCTCCGGCGATGTCGGCCGACGCCGGCCATGGCGTTTGCGTCGGCGTGTCTTGCGGCCTTGAGCATGGCGTCGCCGGCGGTCGGGGCCAAGAAGCCGAAGCCGGCCGGGGCGTTCGAGGTCCCCGCCTGGGCCTTCGATCGCGGGAACGCCGAGGTCTTCGCGAACCCCCACCTGTATGCCGACTACCGGGACACCTATCCCGAGCTCGCGGCGGGCGACGGGGGCCGGGCGCCCTGGGTGGTCGAGTACGACGTCGACTTCCCGATCGACGCAACCTACACGCTTCACATCCGCTACGTGGCCACCGAGCCGCGGCCGCTGGAGCTTTGGCTCGACGGGCGGAAGGTGGGCACGTGCTGCGCGGGCGTGACCCGCGCGGCGCGGCCGCATCCGTACTGCACGACCACGCGCAATCCGCACCACGTTCCCCGCGAGAGCACGTGGGGCCGCTACGGCGCCCACTGGGAAGAGGTCGCCACGCTTCCGATCACCAAGGGCGCCCACACGCTGAAGCTCACGCGGAACGGACCGGGCCCCAACGTGATCTCGCTGCGGCTGGAGTCGCCCGTCGCCTTCCCCAAGGGCTGGCAGGCGACCGATCCGGCGGTGAGGCTGGCGCGGGGCAGAGGGGTCAAGCGGGCGGACTACGAGTCGGCGTGGGAGTCGGCTGCGCTGCGGGCGAAGGTCGCCCGCCTCCCGGCCGCGTACCGCACGGCCTTCATGCCTCCGGGCAGCGTGAACGTCGCGACGCTGCGGCTGGCCATCGAGGACACGATCGCGAACTTCGGCCCGCGATACCCCGGCGGCCCGCGCTACCTCAAGGAACTGGACTCGCTGGAGAAGAGACAGACAGCCGCGCACGGCGGCACGCGGGAGCAGAGGAAGGCAGTCGCCGACGCGTTGGTGTCGCTTCGGCGCCGGGCCATGCTGTCCCATCCGCTGCTGGACTTCGACAGCCTGCTGTTCGTCAAGCGGCTGACCTACACGTCCAGCCACATCTACAGCGACCATTGGGACGGCAGCAGGAAGATGGGGGGCAATCTCTGCATCCTCTCCCCGGTCGCCCCGGACGGCCGGGTCAGGGAGCTTGTGCCGCAGCTCGCCGGCGGGTTGTTCGGCCACTTCGACCTGTCCTTCGACGCCAAGAAGGTGGTCTTCGCCTACAAGAAGTCGAAGGACGAGGGCTACCGCATCCACGAGATCGGCGTCGACCCCGAGGCGGAGCTCGCAACAGGCGGGACGGGCCTGCGGCAACTGACCTTCGACGATCCGGCCGAGTCGCGGCTCAAGGAGCAGTACGGGGGCAAGTACCGCTTCGAGGACTGCGATCCGGTCTACCTGCCCAACGGCCAGGTCATGTTCACGTCCACGCGGTCGCAGCGGAGGGTGTTCTGCTTTCCCTCCACGGTTACGTCCCTGTACGTGATGGGCGCCGACGGGGGGAAGCTTCGCTGTCTCTCGGAAGGGCCGGTCAACGAGATCGCGCCCAGCGTGATGGACGACGGCCAGGTGATCTACACGCGCTGGGAGTACGTCGACAAGGGTTTCGGCAACGTGCAGAGCCTGTGGTCGATGTACCCCGACGGCAGCCATTCGGCCCAGGTGTACAAGAACGACCTCATCCTGCCTGCCGGGCTGATCGACGGACGCAGCATCCCCGGGAGCCGTCGGATCGTGTCGGTCGGCGCGCCGCACTGCGGGCTGTCGGTCGGCCCCGTGGTGCTGGTGGACAACGCCATCCGCCGACGCACCGCCGCCGGGATGACCAACATCACGCCGGAACTCGGCTATCCGGGCATGAGCCCACACCCAAGCGGAAGGACGTTCGGCTACTTCAAGGAGCCCTACCCGCTGTCGGAGAAGCTCTTCCTCGTCGCCTACAATCCCTTCCCCAAGGACCACGAGCCGACGGGCTACGGCATCTACGTTCTGGACGCGTGGGGCAACCGGGCCGAGCTCTACCGGGACCCGGAGATCTCGTGCTTCCAGCCCATCCCGCTCAGGCCGCGCCGCAGGCCGCCGGTGATTCCCTC
Source organism: uncultured Planctomycetaceae bacterium (assembly GCA_964642165.1). Taxonomy (GTDB): domain Bacteria; phylum Planctomycetota; class Phycisphaerae; order SM23-33; family SM23-33; genus CAYRVX01. The sequence continues at coordinate 6,196 of CAZXOC010000299.1, forward strand.
GTTCGCCGAGCAGGGCAAGGCGCAGGATAAGGCACCGGGGACCGTGTTCATGCAGGACGTGTACGAGGGGATGACGGGGATCCGGCGTGGCAGGGCCAAGTACCTGCGGGTGATGGAAGCGATTGGCGTGTCCTGGGACGACGGGTGGCGGTCGGATAAGCAGAGGGACGGCGCGGGCCTGCAGGCATCGGCCGTCAGCCTCAAGTGCGACGTCAACATCAAGAAGATCCATGGGATCGCGACGATCCACGGAGACGGGTCGGCCTGCTTCGCCGTGCCGGCCGAGAAGAACCTCTTCTTCCAGGCGCTGGACGAGAACTACATGGAGCTCCAGCGCATGCGGACGTTCGTGAACCTGATGCCGGGCGAGGGGCGGTCCTGCATCGGGTGCCACGAACACCGCACGTCGGCGCCGCCGCTGAAGGGCACCCAACCGATGGCCTTGCGCCGCCCCGCCGAGACCCTCCGCCCCCAGCCCGGCGAGGCCGGCCCCTACACGATGCACTACGCCAGGGACATTCGCCCGATCCTCGACAAGCACTGCATCGGCTGCCACGGCGGCGAAGAGCCCCGGGGCGGACTGGACCTCAGCGGGGAGCTGACCAAGCTCTACGACCGCTCCTACGAGAGCTTCATCGACAAGGGGCTGGTCAGCCACCTCAACGACGGGTACGGCGCCGCCAACGTCGCGCCCGAGAAGCCGCTGACGTTTGGCTCACACCGGAGCCGGCTGGTCGAGCGAATCCGCAAGCCGCCCTGCAAAGCGAACCTCACGCGCGAGGAGTTCATCCGGATCGTGACCTGGATCGACTCCAATGCCCCGTACTACGGCACGCACCGGGGCAAGAAGAACATCAAGTGGAAAGACGACCCGGAGTTCCGGCCCATGCCCGCGGCCGGGGAGTAGACCACGTGCCGCTGGCCGCGCTGCTGCCGGCCGTTGGATCTGGAGTACCATGAGCATGAGGACCGGACGACGGGTCAAGGGGATCGCCGCGGCGATGGCGGGCGTGCTCGCCCTTCCGGTGCTTGCCGGCGATGTCGGGGGCAAGCCGCAACACGAGCTGATCGCGACGCTCGACCCCTTCTACACGAAGCACGTGACGGCCGGCGGGCTGCTGATCTCCAGTTCCGAGAAGGTCTCCACGCTCGCCCTGGAGGAGGCGGCCCACCTCGTTCGCAAACTGCTGGCCAAGCGACCCGACGTCCTCGATGCGCTGGTTCGCGGCAAGGTCCGCGTGGGGGTCATGGCGTACAACGAGATGACGACCGACATCCCCGAGTGCCGGCGGATGAGCCCGTGGTGGGACAAGCGCGCCCGGGGGCTGGGGGGCAATCCCGTCACGTGCGGCGAGGAGAACCTGCTCGCCTTCCGGGGCGACCCCTACCAGGGCGAGAATATCTTCATCCACGAGTTCGCGCACATCATCCACGGCCGCGGGCTGCGTGCGATCGACAAGACGTTCGAGCCGCGCCTCCGGGCGCTCTACGAGAAGGCAAAGAAGGCGGGGCACTTCCGCGGGTACGGCATGGTCAGCATGGGGGAGTTCTGGGCCGAAGGCGTGCAGTCGTGGTTCAACTGCAACCGCGCCGGCGGCCTGGAGGTCGTCAAGCCCGACGGCAAGCGCCGCCGCCTCATCAACACGCGGGAGGAGATGACGAAGCACCTCCCCGAGTACGCGAAGTTCCTGGATGCGTCCTTCGGGCACAGCACCTGGTCGTACGTGCCCGTGCTGAAGAGGCTCCATCAGCCGCACCTGAAGGGCTACGACCCAGCCCAAGCACCGGTCTTCAAGTGGCCCAAGAAGGTGATCGAGGCCTTCAACAGGATCGAGGCCGAGAAGGCCAGGAAGCGCAAGCGCGGGAAGTAGGACGGCGAGAAGGGCGGAGAGAACGCGCTGGCAATCCGCCGCAGCCCGCCCGAACCGAAGCCCCCCAAGCGCCCCACGCCGTGTCCGAATCCGCAAGGAGTCCCGCACCGCGCCCCTCATCGCCAGGCAGCCCCGCCCCGGCCCGCCGCCTGCGCCTCGGAGCATTGCAGCCCGTGCGGCGCGAAGCCCGAGAACCGACCCAGTCCCCGATGCGGCTTCGACAACCTCAGGCCCTGAGCTCGCCGATGGGAGCCTACGGCCGCGCCCCGCCGGGTGACGCCTGCCCGCCGGCCTGTCCGGCGGCCTGTCCGGCGGCCTGTCCGGCGTAGCCTTGGCGAAGCCGGAAGCCTTGGCGAAGCCGGAAGCCTTGGCGAAGCCGGAAGCCTTGAGGCGAAGGCGGGTGGTGCGGCAGGCCAGAACAGTCCCCGCGCGCTATTCGTCCCATGCCCCCATCGCATCCCCCGGCGGCAGCATGTCACGGGTCTTGCATGACGTGCCCGCAAGTCGTCTGGCAATCCGTCTGTTCTCAGTCCTGGATCGGCCCTTGCCCGCGGCCGTGCCGTGAACCGGGGCGCTTCGCCGCCCGCTTCCGCCTCCGCAGCAGGGCGGGGCAGGCGCCCAGCGCCAGCAGGGC
>CAZXOC010000300.1:0-6822 GCA_964642165.1 uncultured Planctomycetaceae bacterium
TTGTCGCCGTAGCGGATCTCGTCGACGGCGACGGCGTCGTTCTCGTTGATGATCGCCAGGGCCCCCAGGTCGCTCAGCGCCCGCAGCGTGTTGCGGATGTTGAGGTACCGCGTGCGGTCCTCGAAGTCGTCGCGGGTCAGCAGCACCTGCGCGACGGGCAGGCCCAGGCGGGCGAAGCAGTCGTGGAAGGCGCGCATCAGCTCGCCCTGGCCGACGGCGGCGACGGCCTGGAGCTCCGGCATCGTCCGGGGGCGCTCGGGCAGGTCCAGCTCGCCCAGGCCGGCGCCGATGGCCCCGCTGGCGACGAGCGTGCACGTGCGCCCCTGGCGCATCAGCGCGGCGACCTGCCGGGCGAGGCGGCGGACGTCCCGGACGTCCAGCCGCCCGGACTCGTCGCAGACGGCGTTCGTGCCGATCTTCACGACGATCCGGCTGGCCTGGGAGAGGATCTGCTGTCGGATCGTTCTGTCAGGCATGGCCGCCTCCGATCCGCTGCGGTGTCCGACGATGCGTCTTGTCCCATTCGCGAGGACCCCGGTCGCCGTGGCGGCGCACCGGCCCGTCACGCCGCCGGGGAGTCCTGGCGAGTCCTGTCGGTGGCGATCTGCCCGGGCGCCGGGGCGGGCACGCGCCCGAGGACCCGGCAGATCATCTCGACGTTGCGCCGCGTGGCGCCCTGCTGGGCGCGGACGTGGTCCTGCGCGGCGGCGCCCGCGGCGGCCGCGGCCGCCGGGTCCGACAGCCACGCGCCGAACTGCTCGGCCAGGGCGCCGGCGTCGGCGACCCGCGCGCAGCCGTTCTCGGCCAGGGCGTCGGCCTGCGGGAAGTTGAACGTGTGCGGGCCGAAGGCCGTCGCCTTGCCCAACGCCGCCGCCTCGATCATGTCCGAGCCGCCCATCGGCACGAGCGAGCGCCCCACGAAGACCGCCGCCGCCAGGGCGTAGAACTTCCGCAGCTCGCCCATCGTGTCGCCGAGCAGGACGGCGCCCGCCTGCGACTCGCCCGGCGGGGCGGCCCCGTCCGGGCGCTCGCGGCGCCGCAGGACGGCGAAGCCCCTCTCGGCGATCAGGCGGGCGACTTCGTTGAACCGCTCCGGCTTGCGAGGCACGATCGCCAGGCGGACCCGAGGGTGACGCTCCCGGACCCGCGCGAAGACGTCCAGCAGCAGCTTCTCCTCGCCGGGCCCCGTGCCCCCCGCCACCAGCAGGCGGTCGTCCTCGCCGATGCCCATGGCGGCGGCCAGGGCGTCCTGGTCCTCGAGGCGGTCGGCCACCTCGGCCGTGTCGAACTTCATCATCCCCGTCACGTGGAGCTTCCCCGCCGCCGTGCCGAGCGAGCGGAAGCGCTCGGCGTAGCCCTCGTCCTGGGCGCCGATGGCCGTGACGCGGTTGAAGAGCCTGCCCGCCAGGGCCCCCAGCAGGCGGTAGCGGGGATAGCCCTTGTCGGCGCTCATGCGGGCGTTGACGACCACCACGGGAATGTCGCGCCGGTTGCACGCGGCGAGGAAGTTCGGCCAGACCTCGCCCTCCATCAGCACCACCAGGTCCGGGCGGAGGCGCCCGAGCGCCCGGCGAACGGCGAGGGTGAAGTCGAGCGGCCAACGGAAGACGGCGTGGTCGGCCCCGAAGAGCCGCTTCGCCGCCGCCATGCCCGTGTCCGTCGTCGTCGAGACCACCACGCGGAAGTCCGGCAACTGCCCGTGCAGCTCGGCCACCAGCGTGCGGGCGGCGTTCACCTCGCCCAGGCTGACCCCGTGGACCCAGATGACCGGCTGAAGCCCGTAGCGGACCGGCGAGGCCCCGAGGCGCTGGCCGATGTCGCTTCGGTAGCGGCCGTGCCGGATCATCCGGTACAGCCACATCGGGCTGGCGGCCACCAGCCCGGCCAGATACAACGCATCCATCACGATGCCGGTCATGGCGCCGAGTATCATCCCCCGCGCCGCGGCTGTCAATCGTGTCCGTGCCCGCGTCCCCCGGGCCGGCCAGACGCCGCCCGACCTACTTGAACCCCTCGACCTGACCGGCCGTGTACTTCTCCACCGCCTTGGCCAGGTCGACGTCGTTGATGTTGGCCAGCGTGCACATCCAGGCCAGGACGTCGGCGAACTCCTCTTCCTTGTTGTCCTGGTCGTCGCCCGCCAGGGCCGTCGCCAGCTCGCCCACCTCCTCGATGAACCACATGAACGTGCCGGGCGTGCCGCGCTCGCTGTCGCGGGCGTAGTACTTCTCGCGGATGAACTGCTGGAAGCTGTGGAGGGTGATGTCGCGGCTCACGTGGCGCTCTCCAGGTCGTCGAGGGCGGCGTCGATGCGTTCGAGGACCTGCTTGGCGCGGCTGTCGGGGTCGAGCTCCAGGGCCCTTTCGGCGGCCTGCTTGGCCTTGCGAAGCTTGTCGGGGCTCTCCTGGGCGCGCCCGGCGAGGAAGCGCATCATCGCCGTCTTGGCCCACGCGTCGGCGGAGTCGGGCTCCAGCAGCAGGACGTTCTCGATCGCCGAGACGGCCTTGTCGTACTGCCGGTCCGAACGGTAGATCGCCGCCATCGCCTCGTAGGCGTTGGGCTGGTAGGGGTTGATGTGGGTGATCTGCTCGAAGTACGTCAGGGCCTGCTCGGGCTGCTTCATCGCGCGGTGGATCTCGGCGATCTGGCGGGCGTACTTCGGGTCCTTCATCGTGTGGCGGTGCAGGTGAACGAGGTTGGGCAGGGCCTTCTCCGGCTGGCCGAGCTGCGTGTAGATCTTGGCGAGCTGGTCGTAGCTGTACGAGTCGAGCGGCTGGCGCTGCTGGAGCAGCTCCAGGGCGGGGATCGCCTCGGCCCAGTTCTTCTTGGCGATGTGACACCGGGCGAGCACCTTGGGCGCAAAGCTGGTGGTGTGGTCGAGGGTCTCGAGCTTCCGGGCGGTCTCGATCGCCTCGTCGTACTGCTTTCTCGCCGACAGCGCCACGGCCAGGACCGCCAGGGCCTTGGTGTTCTCGGCATCGAGCTCCAGGGCCTTCCGGGCGACCTGCTCGGCCTGGCGCAGGTTGCGGCGGTAGTACAGCGCCACGGCGAACGTCGCCTGGGCCTTGGCGTCCTCGGGGCTCTTCTTGGCGGCCTCGGCGGCCTTCTTGTAGTCCGGCGGGGGGTTCGGGTTGAAGCCCCACTTCTTGACGGTCGCCTTGGCCCACTCGCGGAAGCGCTTGTCGAAGTCCTTCTCGCTGAGCCCGACGATCTTCTCGAAGACCTCCGCCTGCGCCAGGCCGTCGCGGAAGCGGCGGAGCATCTCGGGGATCGTGTCGTAGCCCTTCGTCTCGATGATGTACTCCATGACCCACTCGCTCTGGGCGTACGCCAGCGAGCGGTCGCCGGCCTTGCGCGGACGGATGAAGCCCCAGTCCAGCTCCCGGATGGGGAACAGCCGCCCCGTGCGCGTGGCCTGAACGAGCATCTGCACGAACTTGTAGTTCCGCTTGTCAGGCTGCTGGAAGACGGCGCACGCCTCGGTGAACCAGTGCGGGATGCGGTTCCGCGTGGCCGCCAGCGTCACCGTGTGGGTGAACTCGTGACGCAGGACCGTCGCCCAGTTGTGCGTGCCCAGCGGGCTGCGCTCCGTGTTGGGCGCCGCCAGCGCGATCACCCGCCCCGTGCAGGCGCCCACCGTGCCGATCCACCCACGCCCCGTGATCCGCACCGAGAAGTCCGCGTGCGTCGGGAAGAACTCGATGATCGTCTTGTCCTTCGGCTCGTAGGCGTAGTCCGTCGTGATGTCCCCGTAGACCTGCTCCATGTACCGCGCCACCTGGTCCAGCAGGATGGCGTCGTGCCTCCCGTCCACCTTGACGATGAAGTGCTCCGTCTCCCGCACGTCGTACTTCTTCATCTTGTTCAGCAGGTTCAGGAAGTTCACCACGTCGGAGCGGAAGTTGTCGATCTTGTGGGCCTTCCCGAAGATCTCGATGGCCTTGTCCTCGTCGCCCGTCTGCATGTACATCCGCCCGAGGTTCGTGACCGGCCCGGCCAGCTCCGGCGCGAGCTCCATCGCCTGGCGGTAGTACGCCTCGGCCTCGTCGAACTGCCGGGCGGCGGCCAGCCACTGCCCGATCGTGTTCGGCAGCCCGTAGTAGCGGGGGTTGATCTTCCCCACGCGCTGCATGTACGGCTTGGCCTTGTCCTCGTGGCGCGTGCGGACGTGGACGGCCGCCATCAGGCTCAGGGCCTCCAGGTGGTTCGGGTTGGTCCCCAGGACCTTCTCCACGACGCCGGGGACCTGGCCGAACTTGCGCCACTGCATCAGGCAGATGCCCTTCATCAGCAGGGCGTCGGCGTGCTTGGGGTTGGTCTTCAGCGCCCGGTCGACGTGACGCAGGCAGTTCTCGAAGCGCCAGCGGCTCAGCTCGACGGCCGCCATGCCGACGTACGCGTCGGGAATCTCCTTGTTGAGCTTCACCGCGAGGGCGAACTCCTTGGCGGCCGACTTCGGGCGGTGCTTGCTCAGCAGGAACATCCCCGAGGCGATGTGGGCGGGCCAGTACCCCTTGTCCGCCTTCATGTAGGCTTCCTGGAGGTAGTTGTGCAGGATGTTCGACGCCTGCTCGCTGGCCCGCTGCCCCGTCAGAATGGCGTAGCGGTCCATGATCCGCCCCAGGGCCACCAGGCTGACCGCGTCCTTGCGGTAGCCCGCCCGGTCGATCGTCTCCGACATCGTCTTGTAGACCGCGACGGCGTCCTCCTTGCGCCCGAGCGTCTCCAGGACCCGCCCGCGAAGGAAGATCGACGGCGCCCAGGTCGGGCGGAGCTCGTTGGCCTTGGCCGCGTGGGAAAGGGCGTCGGGGTACTTCCCGACGGCGTGCAGCAGGTGGCCGATGGCGAGGTGCCAGTCCGCCCGCTCGCCCGCCTCGGCCTCGACCTTCCTCAGCGCCGCCAGCGCCTCGTCGTACTTGCCGACCATCGCCAGCGCGTTCGCCTGCCCGACCGCCGCCGAGACGCGAAGCTCCTTCCTGTCCAGGAGCTTCCGGTAGGCGTCCGCCGCGGGGACGTACTTGCCCTTCATGTAGAGCTGGAGGCAGCCCTCCAGCGGGCCGGACTTGGCGGGCGCCTGGCCCTTCGGCTGGGTGCTGGCGGCGGGCCTCGTGGCCGGCGCGACCTTCTCGACGAGCACCTTGGCATCGCCTGCGGCGGCCTTGAGGGTCACGGTCCTGACCTTGCCCCCGCTCTTGCGGTCGCCGGCCTTCTTCGCTCGCGTTTCGGCCTCGGCGGCAAGCCGACCCCCGGGGGCGGTCGCGGGGCAGACCGTCAGCAGGGCGGCGAGCATCAGTCCCGCCAGAAGGCACACCTGGGATTTGCGTCCGGCCATCTCAGTCCTCTCCGTCTGTGTCCCAGACAGGGCGCGCACGTTGCAACACGCCCCATTCTATCACCTCTAACCCTTAACGATGGGGCGAGGCCCGCTATTGCCGACGCCGGAGGGCCGGACAAGTTCCCCCGGCGCAGCGAAAAGGCCGAGCCCGCCCGGGGCGAGCCCGGCCCGGTATGCGGATCCGGCGGCGCGTCTACTCCTCTTCCTCGATGATCGCCCCTTCCGGGCAGGTGTCGACGCACGCGCCGCAGTCCTGGCATTCCTCCTGGTTGATCTCGTACTTCTCTTCGCCGGGCTTGATGGCCTCGTACGGGCAGACGTCCGCGCAACTGCCGCAGGCGGTGCACTTGTCGGTGATCTTGAACGGCATCTCCTGACTCCTCATGCTGTCAGCCTGGGTGAACCGCCGGGCCGCCTGACCGGCCGGCCCGGCACGCATAGACGCCAGCCATGGTACGGACTGGGTCCCGGGCGATTCAAGCCTTTCCGCGCGCCGGGCAGATGTCCTTGTCCGCGGCGGGGCGCCCCGCCTACACTGCGCTCGGAATGGCTGGGAGCGAACCACCCGATCCGGCCCGCTACGCGCGGCAGGTGGCGTTTGGCGCCCTGGGCGAAGAAGGCCAGCGCAGGCTTCGCCTCGGGCGGGCGCTCATCGTGGGGGTCGGCGGCCTGGGGAGCTGGACCGCCGAGATCCTCGCGCGGGCGGGCGTGGGCTTGCTGCGCCTCGCCGACGACGACGTCGTCGAGCGCGGCAACCTCCATCGCCAGGCGCTCTACGACGAGGACGACGCCGCCGGCGCGCGCCCCAAGGCCCTCGCCGCGGCGGCACGCCTGAGGAAGATCAACGCCGACGTCCGGGTCGAGCCCGTCGTCGAGCGGGTCGACGCCGGCACGATCGCCCGCCTCGCCGACGGCGTCGGCGTGATCCTCGACGGCACCGACAACTTCGCCGCCCGCTTCCTCATCAACGACTACGCCGTCAAGCACAACCGCCCGTGGGTCTTCACCGGCGTCGTGGGCGCCGAGGGGCAGGTCATGCCGATCCTCCCCGGGCGGACGCCCTGCCTGCGGTGCCTCTACGACTGCCCGCCGTCGGCGCATGACGAGCTGGCCCCGCGGGCCCTCGGCGTGCTGGGTCCGGCCGTCGCGGCTCTGGCCGCCGCCCAGGCTGCCGAGGCCCTGAAGATCCTCGCCGGGCGGCTCGATGCCGTCCGCTCGGGCCTGACGAAGCTGGACCTGTGGCGCAACACGTCGCGGCGGCTCGACGCCGGCGGCGCGGCCGGAGCCGCCGACTGCGTGTGCTGCAAGCAGAGGCGCTTCGAGTACCTCGAGCCGGCGGCTGGCGGCGGCGGCGCCTAACATGAGGGGGCGGGGCGCAGCGCGGGTTCTGGCCCGCGACCCGGCGCCCGGCGGCCCCGAGAAAGGAGCTCGTCATGGCACGCATCTACGAGGACATCACCGAGACCATCGGCCACACACCGCTCGTG
>CAZXOC010000300.1:6922-8686 GCA_964642165.1 uncultured Planctomycetaceae bacterium
CATGGCACGCATCTACGAGGACATCACCGAGACCATCGGCCACACACCGCTCGTGAGGATCCGCAAGCTCATCCAGTCGGAGGCGACGGTCCTGGCCAAGATGGAATCGTTCAACCCGATGTCCTCCGTCAAGGACCGGATCGGGCTGGCCATGATCGAGGCCGCCGAACGCGACGGCCACATCGGCCCCGGCACGACGATCATCGAGCCCACCAGCGGCAACACCGGCATCGCGCTGGCCTTCGTCTGCGCCGCGCGCGGGTACCCGTGCGTCCTGACCATGCCCGAGTCGATGAGCATCGAGCGCCGCAAGGTCCTCCTGGCGATGGGGGCGCGGCTGGTGCTCACGCCGGCGGCGGAGGGCATGCCCGGCGCCATCGAGCGCGCCCGGGAGCTGCTCGCCGACACGCCCGGCGGCTTCATGCCGCAGCAGTTCAACAACCCCGCCAACCCGGAGGTGCACCGCCGCACCACCGCCGAGGAGATCTGGCAAGACACCGACGGCGCCGTGGACGTCCTCCTTGCCGGCGTCGGCACCGGCGGGACGATCACCGGCTGCGGCGAGGCGCTCAAGCAGAAGAAGCCCGCCGTGCGGGTGATCGCCGTCGAGCCCGCCCAGAGCCCCGTCATGACGCAGGGCCGCGCCGGCGACGAGCTCAAGCCCGGCTCGCACAAGATCCAGGGCATCGGCGCGGGCTTCCTCCCCGACGTGCTCAACCTCGACGTCATCGACGAGGTCCTCCCCGTCGACCAGGACGACGCCCTAAACATGGCCCGCCGGGCCGCCACGACCGAGGCCCTGTTCGTCGGCATCTCCTCCGGGGCGGTGCTGGCGGCCGCGAGCGTCGTCGCCGCCCGGCCGGACAGCGCCGGGAAGACACTCGTCGTCATCATCCCCAGCTTCGGCGAACGCTACCTCAGCTCGCCCCTGTTCGACCATCTCGACGTGGACGACTGAGCCGGCCATGAGCGGCCCGCGGCGATTCGTCGATCTCCACGCCCACACGACCGCCTCCGACGGCAGCGCCCCGCCGGCGGAGGTCGTGCGGATGGCCGACGCCCTGGGCCTCGCCGCCGTCGCCGTCACCGACCACGACACGACCGCCGGCCTGGGCGAGGCGCGAGCGGCCGCCGCGAGCCTCGCCGAGCTTCGCCTCGTGCCCGGCCTGGAGGTCTCCGCGGCGTGTGAGGCAGGGACGATGCACCTCCTCGGCCTGGGCATCGACGAGGACGCCCCGGCCGTCCGGGAGCTGACCGCCTGGTACCGCTCCGCCCGCGAGGAGCGCAACCCCAAGATCCTCGCCAGGCTCCGGGCCCTGGGCGTGCCCATTGACATGGAGGACGTGCTGGCCGTCGCCGGCCGGGGCGCGCCGGGCGCCGCCCGGATCGTCAGTCGCGTTCACGTCGCTGAAGCCTTACGCTGCAAGGGCTTTGTGGCCAGTGCGGACGAGGCCTTCGCGCGGTACATCGGCAGCGGCGCGCCCGCCTACGTCGCCAAGGCCCGGCGGGACCCGGGCGACGTGATCGCCGCCATCCGCGCCGGCGGCGGGGCGGCGGTGCTGGCCCACCCCGTCCAGCTTGGCTGCGAGGACGCCGGGCGGCTCGAGGCCCTCGTCCGGCGGCTCCGGGACGCCGGGCTGGACGGCATCGAGGTCTACCACGGCGACCACACCGACGCCCAGACGCGAGGCTACCTCGACCTGGCCCGGCGGCTCGGCCTGCTGGTCACCGGCGGGTCGGACTTCCACGGTGCGGCCAAGCCCG
>CAZXOC010000301.1:0-8657 GCA_964642165.1 uncultured Planctomycetaceae bacterium
CCGTCCCGCTGCCGCGCCCGCCCCCCCGAACGCCTTCACAATCACAAACGGCAAATCGAGAACCGAGAACCGAGAACCGGCAATCGAAGATCAGGCGATCGCCTCTTCGACCTTCGGCCGGATCTCCGCCAGCAGGCGCAGGGCCACCTCGTCGGAGGTGATTCCCGCGGCCTCGGCGTTGAACGTCGTGATGATGCGGTGGCGCAGGACCGGCAGGGCCATCTCGCGGATGTCCTCGGTCGTCGCGTGGTAGCGCCCGTGGAGAATCGCGCGGGCCTTGGCCGCCAACGTCATGTAGATGCTCGCGCGGGGTCCGGCGCCCCAGTTGACCAGTTCGTTGATGAAGTCGGGCGCCTCGTTGGAGGCCGGACGCGACGCGCGGGCGAGGTCCCGGGCGTACTGGAAGACGTGGTCCGCGACGGGCACGCGCCGGACGATCTGCTGGAGACGCAGGATGTCCTGGCCCGTCAGGGCCCGCTGGAGGTCCGCCTCGTAGGTGCCGGTGACCTGCTTCATGATGTCCAGCTCCTCGTCGGCGGAGGGGTAGTCGACGTGGACGTTGAACATGAAGCGGTCGAGCTGGGCCTCCGGCAGCGGGTAGGTGCCCTCCTGCTCGATGGGGTTCTGCGTGGCCAGGACGAAGAACGGCTCGGGCAGGGCGTAGGTCTTCTCGCCGACGGTGACCATGTGCTCCTGCATGGCCTCGAGGAGGGCGGCCTGGGTCTTCGGCGGCGTGCGGTTGATCTCGTCGGCGAGGATCATGTTGGCGAAGATCGGCCCGTGGACGAAGCGGAAGACCCGCTTGCCCGTGGTGCGGTCCTCCTCCAGCACGTCGGTCCCGGTGATGTCGGAGGGCATCAGGTCCGGCGTGAACTGGATCCGCTTGAAGCTCAGGTGCAGCACCTCGGAGATCGTGCGGATCAGCAGCGTCTTGGCCAGCCCCGGCACGCCGACCAGCAGGGCGTGGCCCTGGCAGAACATCGCCACGAGCACCTGCTCGATGACCTCCTTCTGCCCGACGATCACGCGGGCGAGCTGCTCGGTCATGCCCTGGTAGGCCTCGTTGAGGGCCTTGACGGCCTGAATGTCGTCGGCCGACTCGGCAATGACGGGCGTCTCCTCGCCGGTCGGCACCGGCGAATCCTCCGGCTGGGGTGCCCCCACGGCGGCGGCGTCGGCCTGCTCCTCGACCGCCGGCTCGTCGGCCTTCTTCTCGGCGCGTTTTGCCATGTATCGATCTCCGCTCCCAGGACTTGGCGCGACGGTCCTCCTCGGCGAACTTCTGCCCGCGGGACACCGCGCACGGACGGATCAACCACCTGCGAGGCCGCCGTCTCGGCAGCCACACTACCTACAACCCCGCCGTCAACCGGAATACCTTGGATTTCACGGATTTTCCCGCCGCGGCGGACGGATCGAAGTCTCCAAATCACCACGTGTTGAGGCCCCACGCCGCGTCCGGCGCCCCGGCCGAGGACCCCCGCCGCACGACAACGTTGAGCGGGACCGGAAGATCGGGTATCCGTGGGGGCCGAGCTTCGCAGGAACGGCCCGTCAGAAAGAGGGAGCCGACCATGAACAGGCGAAACGCGCTTCGTGCGGCGGCCGTCACGGCCCTCGTCGCCGGCTCGGCGGTCGCGGGCGAGAACCTGCTGCCCGACCCGTCCTTCGAGAAGCCCAAGCCGCGAGACCGCTGGGGGCTGGTCTTCGCGGACTGGGGCGGGTGGGTCTACGAGGGCTCGCCCCGCTTCGAGGTCGGGCGCGTCGCGCGGAGCGGCACCCACTCGTGCGAGATGGTCGGCTGCCAGGGCGGCAAGATCCGCCTCCAGTCGAAGGAGCTGAAGCTCGCGCCCGGGCGCTACCGCCTGAAGGCCCACCTCCGCGGGCTGGACATCGGCAAGGGACGCTGGGGCCGATCGCTGGACTTCAGCGTCGGCCTCGACGACAAGTGGCCCGTCCTGGACCGCCACGGCACGTTCGGCTGGACGCCGGTGACGTACGTCTTCGACGTGCCGCCGGGCGCCGGCAAGCCCTTCCGCCTGTTCTTCGGCCTGTGGGAGGCGGGGCGGCTGTGGGTGGACGACGCCTCGCTGGAGAAGGTCGACAAGTCGACCCCCCTGACGCCGAAGCCGGTCTGGGGCCGGGAGCAGGCGCCGATCGCCCCGCCGGGGAGAATCGTCAAGGCCGTCCGCTGCCGCGTCTGCGGCTACCGCAGCGACGCGTCCTGGACGCGCTGTTACGCGTGCGGGCACGAGCTGGCCGGGCGCGGCCGGCGCACGTTCACCACGCCGCCGACGGTCGTCTTCGCCGACTTCGAGGACGGCAAGCGAGCCCCCTTCCAGGCGGGGACAGCCGTCGCCGAGCACGCCTCGCACGGCCGCGGCGCTCTGCGCGTGGACCGCAACTGGGCGGACATCACCCAGCCGCTGGACTTCTCGCAGCACGACTACCTCCACTTCGACGTGTACAACCCGCAGAAGCAGGCCGTGAAGGTCTACGTCGAGCTGCGCGACGCCGAGACGAGAGGCTACTGGACGCGGGCGAACCTCTGGACGGTCGCCCCGCCGGGGCGGAGCACCCTCACGTTCCCGACGCAGGTCTTCGTCGGCGAGAAGTCGCGCCCCGGGCGGGCGCTGCGGCGGGACCGCATCACCCGCTTCGTCGTCAGCGTCGGCGAGAACGGACCGCTGTACTTCGACCACTTCCGCCTGGAGCGCCTGGACACCGACGCGGTGCGCTTCGACGAGCTGGTCGCCCTGGACTTCGGCCCGCCGGGCTCGCCCCTCATGGAAGGCTTCGAGCGTGCCGACGCCGGCCTGCTGTACTCGCCCGGGCGCGGCTGCGGCTGGCAGGCCGCCAGGATCTGGCGCAGCTTCGACGCGCGCCAGCCCGAGGCCCTCACGCAGGACTTCCTCTGCCCCGAGAGCGGCCACTTCCGCCTCGACCTGCCCAACGGGCGCTACCGCGTGATCCTGAACGTCGAGAGCCCCGGGGCCTTCTGGGGCGAGCAGCAGAACTACCGCCGGCGGACGATCCGCCTCAACGGCAAGGCCGTCCACGTCGGCCGCATGGACGTCGAGGCCTTCAAGGAACGCTACTTCCGCAGCGCCGCCGCCGAGGACCTGCCCGGCGTCGACCCGTTCGAGAAGTACCTCGCCCCCGTGGCCCGGTGGCCGTCGTACGCCGCCGACGTGACGGAGGGCAAGCTCCAGATCGGCTTCGAGGGCGCGAACTGGGCGTTCTGCCTGTCGGCGCTGATCGTGTATCCCCAGAGCAAGGCGAGGGAAGGCGAGCGATTCGTCGAGTGGGTCGCGAAACGCCGCAGGAGCCAGTTTGCCAACAACTTCAAGCAGGTGCTTCCCCAGCCGGTGGGCGCCGAGCCCCCGGCGTCGGGCTTCCGCCTGTTCGCCCGCCACTTCATGGACCCGCCCGGGGCGAAGGACGCCCCGCGCGACGGAGAGGCCATCGACCCGAAGCGGGGCCTGGGCGTCACCGTCGCGCCGGGCGAGAGCTCGCAGATCGTCTTCAGCCTCCAGCCGTCGCGGGAGAAGCTGGGCGAGATCGACCTGGACGTCTCGCCGCCGGCGAACGCCGCCGGCGCGACCCTCGCCGCCGCGGCGCTGCGCCCGGGCTGGCTGGACTACCGCATCACGCGCGTCACGATGGACGGCAGCGTCTACGCCGTGCGCCCGCGGTATTGGCACGCGACGCCCGCGCCGGCGGCGCCGGGCGTGACGCGGACGTTCTGGATCCGCGTGAAGGTCCCGCCCCGCACGCCGCCCGGGCGCTACGCCGGGCGCGTCACCATCCGCCCGCGGCGCGGCGAGCCGCGGACGCTGCCGCTGACCGTCACGGTCCTGCCGTTCGCCCTCGACGAGATCGACGACCTCGCCGTCGGGCCGTGGGGCTGCAACATCCGCCTGCCCTGGCTGGGCGATGACCCGGCCACCCAAGCCTGGAACCGGCGGATGTTCGAGCGATCGCTCCGGGCCCTGCGCGACGCGGGCTGCACGAGCTTCTCCGGGCGGCCCGGCCTCCGCGTCCGCGCCGCCAAGGGGAAGATCGAGCTGGACACGGCCGACGCCGACGGCGAGATGGCCCTGGCCAGGTCGCTGGGCTTCCGTCACATGATCAGCAGCTACGGCTCGTCCAGCCGCCTGGGCTACCGGCTGTACGGGGACGCCCGGGGCCCGGACGTGGCGGCCGCGCAACGAGCCGGCTTCGCCGACATGCACTCGTTCCTCCGGGCGATGTACGGGGCGATCGACCGCCACGCCGTCGAGCACGACTGGCTGCCCGTGGCGTGGTGCCTGTGTGACGAGCCGATCGGCGAGGCCGTCGCCGCCGCCACGAAGAACGCCCTGGCCCATCGCGCCGTCGCGAAGGGGCTCCGGCGGACGTTCTTCATGGGCGACAGCTCGATGAGCGGCCGCGACCCGAAGGACCCGCACTACGAGCTGGTCCGGGCGCTGCCGATCCCCTCGCTCAACCTGCACGACGAGGCGTCCATCGGCGTCATCCGCGAGGCGGGCGGGCGGTTCAGCTTCTACAACGGCTCGGACCGCTGGACCTACGGCCGCTACATGAAGATGCTCGTCGTCCGCCACGAGATGTGCCTGCGGCTGGTGTGGCACTTCCACGTCTGCGTGGGCGATCCGTACTACGCGCTGGACTGCCGGGAGGACGACTACTGCTGGTTCAACACGAACGCCCGCGGCGAGCTGGTCCCGTCGCTGCGGTTCCTGACGGAGATCCAGCCGGGGCTGAACGACTATCGCTACCTCAGCACGCTCCAGCGCCTGATCGCCGAGAACCGCGGGCATTCGGCAATCCGGAGCGCGGAAAGAGCGTTTAAGGAGCTGATGGCCCTGGAGGCCGGCAAGGACCGCGCGATGGACGCCCGGCGGCGCCAGGCCGGACGGCTCGGCGACTACGAGGCCGACCGGCGTAAGGCGGTCGATGCGATCCTCGCGCTGCTCCGGCGGTAGCCGGGCCGGGGCCTTTTGCGCTTGACTCGGGGCGTCCGTGCCGGTAGCGAATGCCCCGGGCGCCGTTGCGGCGCGCGTCGCGCCGGCGGCCACGTGTCAACCCAAGCGAAGGACCACCGAAGGGAGCAGGATCATGGCAGGCGAAGAGCGATACCCCTGTGGCAGGTGCGTCAGTCGTCGCGGTTTCCTCGGCATGGGCGTCGCCGGAGGCGGGGCGCTGCTGCTGGGCGAGAAGCTCGCCCGCGCCGCCGAGGCCGCCGGCGGGGCGAAGACCGACGTCTGGGTCCTCCACGGCGAGGACAAGAAGAAGCTGATGCAGGCCGCCCTGAAGGTCGTCGCGGACAACGGCGGCTTCGGCAAGGCCGTCAAGAAGCTCACGCTGAAGGTCAACGCCGCGTGGTGGAGCACCCCCGAAGAGCACGGCAACACGAACCCCGAGCTGGTGGACACCTTCCTGAAAGGCTGCAAGGACCAGGGCGTCAAGCAAGTGGTCATGCCCGAGCACCCCGTCCAGCCCGCCAGCCGGACCTTCCCGCGGAGCGGGCTGCTCGCCGTGGCCAAGAGCAACGGCGCAGCCATGATCGACATGCGCAGCGACGACAAGCTCTTCAAGCAAGTGGAGAACCCCAAGGCCAAGAACCTCACCAAGGCGCTGGTCGCCCGGCACGTCCTCGAGACCGACGCGCTGGTCAACATGCCCGTGGCGAAGCATCACGGCGGCGCGGGGCTGACCATCTCGCTGAAGAACTGGATGGGCTCCGTCAAGGACCGCCGGTTCCTGCATCGCAACAACCTCCACCAGTGCATCGCCGACTTCGCCACCTTCATCCGCCCGGCCTGGGCCATCGTGGACGCCACCAGCCTCATGCTCGACCGCGGGCCGAAGGGACCCAGCAAGAACATGAGGAAGCTCGACCTGCTGGTCGTCTCGAAGGACCAGGTCGCCGCCGACGCCTACACCGCCACGCTCTTCCCGAAGGCCCTAGTCGACAAGGCCACGCACATCCGCATCGCCGCCGACATGAAGCTCGGCACCACGGACCTGTCCCAAATGGCGATCCATAAGATCGAAGTGAGTTGACCGACGGGAAGAAGGTCATCCGGAAGATCGCTCAGTGGACCGTCCGGGTGGTGTTCCTGGCGGCCGCGCTGGGGCTGGCCGTCGGCGGGCCGGTCCCGGCCGTCCTGGTACGGCTCTTCCCGGGGCTCAGCCCGCTGGTCGCGTCGGCCTCGTCGATCGCCCAGCGTCGCTGGTACCTCGGGCTGTACTGGTTCGCCCCGCCGCTGGCGGTGCTGCTGCTGGGCCTCTGGAAGGGGCGGCTGTTCTGCCGCTGGATGTGCCCGGCGGGCACGGTGTACGCGGTCGGGTCGAAGCTCAGCCTCAAGAAGCGCATCCTGAAGGTCCGGCTGAACGTCTACCTGTTCTGGATCATCGTGGGCGCCTCGGCGGCCGGGGCGCCGCTGCTGCTGTTCCTGGACCCCCTGTCGACCTTCAGCCGCCTCACGCCCCTGCTGACCGGCACGTACACGATCGCCTCCCTCGTGCCGGGCGTGCTGCTGCCGCTGCTGCTGCTGCTGGGGATGGTCCAGCCGCTGATCTGGTGCGCGCAGCTCTGCCCGCTGGGGTACTTCCTCGAGCTGTGCCGGTCCGTCCGCCGCCGGCCGAGGAAGACCTTCGCCAACAGCCGGCGGCAGATCCTCACGGGGCTGCTGATCGGCGTGCCCGCGGGCATCGCGGGGAGGCTGCTGCTGTTCGGCAAGCGCTCCTACGGGCGCGCGCCCGTCCTGCCCCCGGGCGCGGAGGGCATCGAGGCCTTCGCCGCGTCCTGCACACGGTGCTACGCCTGCGTCGACGCCTGCCCCTACAAGCTGATCCGCGTCGGCTTCGACCTCGACCGCGCGCCCGGACAGTACTTCCAGCCCGAGGTCCACTACCTCGACAGCGAGAGCGGCGTCGAGTGCGGCTACTGCCCCGAGTGGTGCAACGCCTGCACGCAGGTCTGCCCCGCCGGGGCGCTGACGCCCCTGACGCTCGACGAGAAGACCCGCCGGCAGATCGGCACCGCCAAGGTCATCCGCGAGGCGTGCCTCGCCTGGGAGGACGAGGAGGACTGCTTCGTCTGCCAGGAGGTCTGCCCCTACCACGCGGTCGAGCTGCAGGAAAGCCCGGACGGCCGCAGCCTGCCCGTCGTCAACCCCGACCTCTGCCGCGGGTGCGGCGCGTGCTACAGCAACTGCCCCGCCATCCGAAAGGGCAAGGCGCTCGTGATCACGGGCGTCGAGCGCCAGCGGCAGCTCCCGGCCGACGGCGAATCGGGCGTGGCGCGGGGCGAGGTCGGGCGCGGCCCGGGGGCCTGAGAGACGGCGCCTTGCCATCGCCGGCGCCGCGCGGTTAACTGGCGTGCGATGGCATGACACGTCGTGGAATCCACGGAAGGAGAACGTCACGATGAGACGCGCCGCCCTCCTGCTGTTGGCCGGGTCCTGTGTGCTGCTCGCCGGCTGCCCCAAGAAGCTCCCCCAGCCGATGTCGCCCCAGGAGGACTTCGACCGCCCCCTGCCGCCGGGCGAGCTGGCGCTGCGCAAGATCACCGACCCGCAGCAGATCCCCGACATCACGATGGCCTGCCAGTTCACCTACGACCTGCGGCAGGCCATCGCCCGCAGCCTGAGCTACCTCGCCAAGCCCTCCAGCCAGCGGTACTTCCCGTACGGCGAGATCACCCACCGCCAGGCCGTCGCGAGCCTGAGGGCCTTCGACGCCGTCCTCGCGGCGGCCAAGGGGCCCCAGCGGATGCGCGAGGAGATCCTCCGCACGTTCGACGTCTACACGTCCGTCGGCTGGGACGGCAGCGGCACGGTCCTGTTCACCAGCTACTACACGCCGATCTTCGGCGCCACGATGACGCCGTCGGCGACCTATCGCTACCCGCTGTACAAGCCCCCGGCCGGGCTGCTCAAGGACACCGAGGGCAACGTCCTGGGCCTGCGGGGCGCCGACGGCAGGATCCGGCAGATGCCCGCCCGGCGCGAGCTGGAGTCCTCGGGGATGCTCCAAGGGAACGAGCTGGTGTACCTCGCCGACCCGTTCGAGGCGTACATCGCCCACGTCCAGGGCTCGGCGAAGCTGCGCCTGCCCGACGGGCGGCTCATCACCGTGGGCTACGCCGCCCACAACGGCCACGAGTACCACTCCGTCGCCAAGGAGCTGGTCGCCGACGGGAAGATCCCCAGCCGGGAGCTGAGCCTCGCGCGGATGATCCAGTACTTCAAGACCCATCCGGGCGAGGTGCGCGAGTACGTCGACCGCAACCCGCGGTACGTCTTCTTCGAGCAGAGCGACGGCCCGCCGCGCGGCAGCCTGAACGAGCCCGTCACGCGGATGCGGACCATCGCGACGGACAAGGCGGTCTACCCCCGGGCGTGCCTGGCGCTGATCTCCGCGCGGCTGCCGCTGCGCCACAGCGGCGGGATCGACGTCCTGCCGTACGCGGGCTTCGCCCTCGACCAGGACACGGGCGGGGCGATCCGCGCGCCGGGGCGCTGCGACATCTACGTCGGCACGGGCGACGAGGCCGGCGAGATCGCCGGCAGGACCTACTCCAAGGGACGCCTGTACTACCTATTCCTCAAGCCGTCGCTCATCCCGCCGCCCGTGCTCCAACCCGC
>CAZXOC010000302.1:0-8576 GCA_964642165.1 uncultured Planctomycetaceae bacterium
CGGCGGCGTGACCCTCTCCTGGAGCATGTGGTGCGGCAACGACTTCATCAAGGTCCCGTACCCGGCCCCCACCAAGACCAGCACCTGGGCCGAAACGAACCTCCAGGACGCCGGCCTCCGCGAGGCCGTCTCCGACAGACTGCTCGACTGGCGCATCGACCGCGGCGAGATGGTCGACATCCTCCGCGAGGCCGGCTCCGACGACGGGACCGTCGATCGGATCGAGATGGCCGACCTGCGGAAGCTGCTCAAGGACGCCGACGCCCTCGGGCTGGCGGACCACGTCCGCGTGCTGGCCGCCAAGGTCGTCCAGGGCGACCGCGGCAACCGCCTCTACCAGGGCGATGCGCTGGGCAACCTGCGCAACGGCAGCGACCAGGACCACCTGGACAAGCTCGTCGACAAGTGGTTCCTCGGCAAGGACCACCCGACCACCCCGCACACGTACCAGCCCGCCGGCGGCGACCTGTTCCGCAGCGGCGTGTCCTACACCGACGTCGACCAGGGCGCGCTCGCGGACTGCTACTTCGTCTCCGCGCTGGCGGCCCTGGCCCATCGCTCGCCCAGCCGCGTTCAGGACATGTTCATCGACAACGGCGACGGGACCTACACCGTCCGCTTCTACACCAGCCGCGGGGCCGACTACGTCACCGTGGACCGGGACCTGCCCACCGACGCCAACGGCCGGCTCGTCTACGCCAACATGGGCGACCACTACGCCAGCACCTCCAACGAGCTGTGGGTGCCGCTTGCCGAGAAGGCCTACGCCCAGTTGGCCGAGGCGGGCTCCGTCGGCTGGTGGGGCCGCCGCATGTGGCGGACCGTCTTCGCCGACAACTCCTACAAGGGCATCGAGGGCGGGAGCTTCGAGCACGCCATCCGGGAGATCGCCGGCGAGCGGGCCCGGCAGAGCCGCCTGGGCGCCAGCTCCAGGCAGAGCATCGTCGACGCGTACAACGCCGGCGACATGGTCGCCATCGGCACCAAGGACCACGTCTCGCAGGGCAGCCCGTTCGTCGGGGACCATTCCTACGCCCTGATCGGCGTCGACCCCGCCAGCGGGGACTTCACGCTCTACAACCCCCACGGCAGCACCCTCCAGGTCACCTGGCAGGAGATCCAGACGGACGTCCAGTCCTGGGGGCGGACGCTGTAGCTGCTCCGGGCCGGCGCTCACGGGCGGGAGAACGTCACGCCGGTCACGTGCTCGCCGATCAGCACGTGGGCCTCGGCGGCGGTGCGGCAGGGCGTCCCGGCCACGCGGAAGCCCTCGAACCGCACCGTGGCGATCGTGTGCTCGGCGTCCAGGCCGCGGAGGGTCGATGGGCCGGGCCAGCGCCGATCCGCGCGGCAGTTGCGGATGAGCACGTCGCGGATCCGCCCCTTGCCCCCGCGCCGCGTGACGGAGAAGTCGATCAGCCGCCGCTTGAGGTCCGGGTAGGACGCCTCGAAGCGGTTGTCGACGAACCGGATGTTCGCATACGTCGCCCCGTCGCGGCAGTACAGCGCCATCCCGCGGTCGCACAGCAGGATGTCGTTGCCCTCGAACGTCACGTCCTTCATCACGGCGGCGAGGCTCTCCGTGCCGACCTTCAGCGCCGACTTGCGGGTCAGCAGCACGCTGCGGCGCACGACGATGTCCTCCACGTCGCGAACGATCCCGTCGTAGCCGGCGGACTTGACGGCCACCGCGTCGTCGCCGCAGTAGGCGAAGCACCCGTCGATCAGCACGTGCGAGGAGGCGTCCGGGTCGAAGCCGTCGGTGTTCTTCACGTCCGGGTTGTTGAGCAGCTTGACGTTCCGGAAGGTGACGTGCCGGCAGCCGAGGATGTGCGTGTTCCACGACGGCGGGTCGCGCAGGATCACCCCCTCCACCGTGACGTTGCGGCTGTTCCGCAGCAGCACCACGCGCCCGCGCCGCCCGTGCCGCCCGCGCAGGGCCGTGCCGTTCGCGTCGATCACGCCGCGGCCCCGGATCGCCACGTTCTCCGCCCCGTCCACCAGGATCAGCCGCGCCGAGGTCTTCCTGCCGTCGCGGCGGTGCGGCGGGTAGTCGTTCGGGTCGGCCGTGCCCTGGATCACCGCCCCGCCCGCGACGTACAACGTCATGTCGCTCTTCAGCACCAGCGCCCCCGTCCGGTAGACGCCCCGCGGGAACAGCAGCACGCCGCGGGCCGGCAGGGCGTCGATGGCGGCCTGGATCCGCGCGGTGTCCTTCCTTCGCCCCGTGGCGTCCACGCCCGCCTTCGAAATGTCCACGACACCCGCCGCCCCGGCGCGGGGCGGCGCCTCGGCCGACGGGTCGGCGAAGACGAACAGGTACCCCAGGTCGTTGATCCGCACGGCCAGGTGCCCCGGCCGCGAGAGGGCGAAGCGAAGCCGGCTCCCGTCGGCCCGCGCGCGGATGTTGCGCCGCTTCGGGCTGATGGACCATGCCGTCACGGCCTCCCGCACGCCGATGGTCACCTCGATCCGCCCCGAGAAGGACAGCCGCCCGCAATGCACACCGTGGAAGCTCTCCACGGGCACCTTCGTCTCGCCGACCGCCAGCGTGTAGTGCCGGCTCACCCGCGCGTTCGGCGCCACCGGACAGCTCACCACCACGCCCCGCGCCGCCGGGACGCCGGGGCGGGTGCCCCCCGCCATGTTCGTGACGGCACCGAGCGCAACGGCCACAGCCAAGCGCGAGCAACGCCTCATCCCTGTCTGCTCCTTCCCGCCGACCCGCCCGAGGATAGGCCGCCGCCTCCCCGGCCGCCAGTCAATGCTCTTCTTCGCTGCGCAAAACCGCTATACCAGTGCGGCGTCAGGGCCGCCGCACTCCAGAAAGGACCGAGTGCGGTGGCGTCGCGCAAGGCGCCGCGCTGTTCGACGGGCTCGCAACCGGCGGCCGCGACGACCAGCGCACGGTTGGCCGGCTCCTGCCCGCCGGTGACCTCGGCCTCCAGCTCGCAACGGGAAGGGCGAGAGTGGAAACCGTCCACCTGCCGGCAAGCGCGCTCAAGACCTATCCCGACCGTTCTCTTCCCGTTCTCTTGCCTTCTTTCTGCTTGCTCTTTGCCGGCTTGGGGAGGAAGCGCTTGTTGGCCGTCGCGGACGCGGTAGAATCGCCGACGGTGGCCGCGGTCGTCGCAGGCGCGCGCGGCCGCGAGCGGATGTGGAGCGATGCGCCGAGGAGTGAATCCATGCGAACCGCAGTGAGCCTGTGCCTGATTGCCGCAGCCATGGCGGCCTCGCCGCTATCCGCCCAGGAGCGCAGGGTGAAGAACAGCGAGTACCTGGAGTTCAACTACGGACAGGACACGGGCGGCGACCAGTGGGTGCAGTCGATCGCCGTGACGAGACCGACGTATCGCTCCACGATCCGGGGCAACGTGACCGTCGAATTCCGAGCCCCCGGCATGACGGTGGCCAAGGCGATGTGCTGGCAACAGCCGAGGAAGGAGCGTCCCGGCCGGTGGGGCCACGACGTGAACCTCACGCCGGGCGGCATCGCGCTGGGCCAGGGCGCCGAGGGCTCTTTTGTCCTTGCGGCCGACGTGTTCCCGCACGGGCCGATGACTGTGCGGATCCTCGCGCACAACGGCAAGGGCAAGCGCGACATCTGCGAGTTGCAGCTCTACAACGCCGGCGGCGTGAAGTGGAACGAGGGGCTCCCCGCCAAGGTTCCGGCCGCGGCGAAGGGCATGAAGCGGGTGTTCGCCGACGATTTCGACGGGCCGCTGTCGATCGCCAACGACGGCCGAGGCGCCCGGTACAACGCCCACAAGCCGCGTTTCGGGGATTTCAGCGGCTGGCCGTTCCACAACGTCGACAGCGACCAGCCGCCGTTTGAGCAGATCGACACCTACCTTCGGATCAAGGCGCGGAAGGCGCCCGGCACGCGCGGCAGCACGGGGTTCCTGGCCACGGTGGACATGGACGGCAAGGGCTTCTGGGCCAAGCCCCCGTGCTATCTCGAATGCCGCTTGATCGCGCAGTCGGCGCCCGGGACGTGGCCGGCCTTCTGGACGTATACGGCGCTGGACCGAGGCGTGCCGGGCGACGAGCTGGACATCGCCGAGCTGTACGGCGGCGTGGGCAAGAAGAACCCCAACCACCCCGGCTACTCCATCGTCAGTCACTTCTGGAGACAGACCAACGCCGACGGCTCGAAGAAGAAGGGCTTCCACGCGCGGCCGGCGATTATGGAACTGGGCGGCAAGTCGTACTGGTCCACCACGTTCCACACCTATGCCGTGCGGATCGACCGGAAGGCGACCGTCTACTACTTCGACGGCATGGAGGTCCTTCGCCATCCCACCAACGACCTGTCGCTCCAGCCGCACTGCGTGGCGGTCAACTACGCCATCGGCGGCATCAGCGGCTGGCCGATCGACCTGAAACGCTACGGCAACGGCTCGGACATGTACGTCGACTACATCCGCGTCTACGCCGCCGACCCAAAGTAGGGCGAAAACGGGACAGGCTTGACACGAACTTGCTCATGGATGTCCCCTGACCGTGCGTCGCGCGGCGGTGCTCTATGCCGGGCTCATAGTGCGTCGCTTCTCGTGGGGAACTCGACCGTGAGGATCTGTTTCCTGGCGATCTCGAAGGCCACCCAGCCTTCCGGGTCGACGGCCAGTTCCGCTTCGCGGGCCTCCTCGAGATTGACGACCCGCGCCGCAGGCCAAGGGACGCCGGGGTCGGTCGGCAAGGCAAACGAAGCCCGGCCCCGCTCGACGGGCGACTGGGCCGCCGGCGGGCCAGTGAGCCCGCCGTTGAGGCGTAACCGGCCGTCGATCGTCCGTTCCGAAGGGTTGAACAGCCGAACGATCCACCCGCGGGCGCTTTCGCTCTGCTTGACCGCGCTGACGTGCAGGCCTTCCGGCTCCACTTCCAGGAACGACCTGGCCGGCGGCTGGCTGCCGTGGGGCGTCGGGCCGATCTGGACGATGCGCAGGTCATGGCAGAATCGCTCGGCGAGCTGCCACAGCGCGGCTGGATGCCCATCGCCCTCATGTGGCAGCAGCGCGTAGCGGAACGTGTGCCGCCCCCGACACTGCGAGCCCTTGTCCAGCTTGCTGTAGTCGGCCATGCCCACGTTGGTCGCGCAGATCCGCAGCGGGAAGCATCGCAGCAGCGTCAGGCTGAGCGTGCGGGCGGCGTCCTCGTGGGCCTCGTAGGCCTTCAGCCCCTCGTTCAGCAGCGCGACGCCGGCCTCGCCGTCGCAGATGTCCACGAAGCGGTCCATCGGGTGCTCGGTCTGCGGCTCCTCGCCGAACGGTGCGGGATCAGGCCGGGCTATCGGGCGCGTGACCGCGTCGAACGGCGTCTGGGCGGTCACGTGGTCCGCCTTCACGTCGGTTGGGAAAGAGACCTGCAGATAGTGGTCCTCGGCGGTGTTGTCCAGTTCCGTGAGGATCTCGACCCACGGCTGGCCGCGGCGCAGGGTGACGGTGTTGACGATGCGACAGGGCACCCTGTCCTCGTGACGCCGGGTCTCATCCGGGGATCGCCCTCGCGGCAGGGCCCAGTCGATCTCCACGCGGAAGCTCGTCGCCAGCTCGCCCTGGCGAACGAGCGAGACGGCGGCCCGCTCATGGAGCGTGGTGAAGACGGCGTCGTGGGCGACGGGGTGGTGCTCCCACGGGTTGCCGACCTCGCTGCTGTCGCGGAAGTACCCCATGTCCTTCCAGGTGCGCCCGGTGCCTTTGTGCGTGACGGCCAAGGCCCCGTTGGGCTGGACGGTCACGGCAAGGTGGTCGTTCTCCATGGTGTGCGGGGCGGTGACCATCGTCGGCCGCCTGCGCCGCACCTTCTCGGCGAGCGGCTTGACGAAGAACGTGCGGTAGCCCATGGGCGGCACGTCGGCCAGCTCGACGTACATGCGGTTGCGTGTGGCCAGCATCGCGTTGGCGACGTCGTTGGGCGACTGGACGAGTGTGGCGGTCCGGGGCGATTGCTCGAAGACCTGTTTCGCGGCGACGTGGCCCGCTTCGTCGACGATGTCGAAGTCCGGCGCCTCCAGCTCGGCGGGCACGTCGAGGACGAGCTCGACCACCTCCGTCCGCCGCGGGGGGGTCGGGTTCCAGGCCACGACGGCGACCTCCTCCGGCGACCGGGCCGACAGGTCGATGGCGCCGGCGATGTCCATCAGGGCCCGCTCCGTCACACACGCGCTGATCTCGCGCGCCTGCCGGGAGCGGAAGAGCATGTCGTCGGGCACGACGTCGCGGCTGCACCCGCCGATGGAGTCGTGGCCGTGGTTGCGGAGCAGCCAGTTCCACGCGCAATCGAGGAAGCCCCGCGGGAACGGGGCGCCCAGCAGCGACGCGAAGACCGCCAGGGGCTCCGCGTAGGCCCCCAGGGCGCGCTCCGTGACGTAGTTGTCCTGCTTGATGTCCGTGCGGGCGGACGTGATCCAGCCGAACAGGGGCGAACTGCTGCCGGGCGTGAAGTAATGCCTCATTTCGCCTCGGGCCACCGGCAGCCGGTCGAGATCGACGCTCTCGCACACCGCGCGCTGGAAGTCCTCGAACGTGCTGTGGAAGACGTCGGCCTGGCCCTCCAGGGCCGCATCGCAGTCAGCGATCATCCTCACCTCGCGGATGTCGGGGCAGGAGGAGTCGTGGCCCGCCGACCAGAAGCGATGCGGCGTCGTCCACTCGCCGTCCTGCTCCGCCAGGGCCTGGCGCGCCCGCGCGGGGACGTTCTCCGCGTGGTACTCGAACCTCGGGTGGGCGTACTGCGCGTCCAGGTCGGCGAAGGGCGGGTCGGCAAACCGGAACGGCCCGTGCCCCGCGCCCCAAGTCACAAGGCGGTAGTTCTCGTCGGCCGTGCCCCAGTACACCGGGCGCTGGATGATGTACCACACGTTGTAGCGGGGGCGCTGGCCCAGGCGCGAACCGATCAGCCGCGAGCCGTCCGGGCCTTCCCAGACGAACTCCGAGTTCGGCGACACGAGGGTGTTGACCCCCCGGTAGAACGCCGCCATCGGGATGCCGAAGCCGCGGTAGATCTGCGGCATCTGCGAGATCTGCCCCCACGAGAACGGCGAGTAGCCGGTCTTGCTCACGTGCCCCAGGTCCTTGGCGATCCGGTGCCCCAGCAGCAGGTTGCGAATCAGCGACTCGCCCCCCACGCAGAACTCGTCCGGCAGGACGAACCACGGACCGACCAGCAGGCGCTTCTCCCGGACGTACGTCCGGATGAGCTCCTCCCGCTCCGGGCGGATCTCGAGATAGTCCTGGACGGGCACGGCCTGCGAGTCCAGATGGAACGACCGGAAGCCCGGCTCGGTCTCCAGGATGTCCAGGAGCATGTCCAGCATGTACACGAGCATGTGGCGCGTTCGCTGCATGGAGTAGCGCCACTCGCGGTCCCAGTGCGTGTTGGAGATGAAGTGGCACTGGGGTCGCTGTCCTTTGCCGGGCGTGTTCGTCATGGTTAGGTCCTCTCGCCAAATGGCGGGATGGTGTTCCGGTTACAGGATGACCTCCAGGGCCTCGCGGAAGCTTCGGCAGAAGTGGGTGCACAGCGCCCGCGTGCCGCTCTCGACGATGTTGCCCCCGCTCATGCCGATCGCCGCGAATCCCGCAAGGCGAATGGAGCAGACGCCGGCGCCGCTGTCCTCGATGCCGACCACGTGGTGGCGCTGCTCGAACGGGATGCCCAGCCCGACGCGGCAGACCTCCGCGTACAGCCAGGGGTGAGGCTTGGGCGACAGCTCACCGAGCGTGCCGGGCTGCGCGCCCTTGCGCATCGGGAACCCCGCCGTGATGACCGCATCGTAGAACTCCAGCGGGTCGCCCATGTTCATCACGCGGAAGGCCGAGACGATCTCCGGCCAGGCCTTCTCGTGGAGACCGGACGTCACCAGACCGATGCGGATGCCCTCGCCCCTCAGCTTGAGGAGGAACTCCCTCAGGCCCTCGCTGGGCTGGAAGGCATCGGCTCGCCCGCGACCGGCCAGGATCTCCGCCATCTCGCGGTGCGTGTGCTCGAAGTAGTGCCGTCGGGCCTCCTCCACGGTCTTGCCGGGGCAGTATTTGCCGATGCAGTACTGGAGGTGCTCGGAGACGCTGTGGCCGGAGACGTGAGGCAGGTCGCTCTCCTCCAGCCGGAAGCCCGGATCGCCCAGCAGGCCGGCCGTGGTCCGCTCGATGATCCAGATCCAGAACCCCTCGCTGTGAACGCTCGTGCCGTCCAGGTCCATCAGGACCGCCTGGAGGGGCTTGCGGACCTCGACCGGGTGCACGGGGTAGTAGGCGGGATACCCCATCGCCGACCTGACGTATCCGAGCGTCCGGTCCTCGAAGGCGATGAACTCCACCTTCCCATCGCCGGTGGCCATGACGGCCCGCACGCCGTCGCGACCGACGTGGAACGAGCCATCGCTGCAAGCGCTCAAGGGGCGCAAGCCGTCGCCTTCCCGGAACTCGCCAAGCCCGGGCATCCTGGTCGACCTGTCGGCCATCGGCGCTCTCTTCCCGTCCGTCGTGCCCGCCTGGCCGTACGCCGGCCTGGCCAAGCCGGCGACAGCATACCGCCGCCGCCGGGTGCTGGCCAGCCCGCAGGAGCCCGGATCACGT
>CAZXOC010000303.1:0-8574 GCA_964642165.1 uncultured Planctomycetaceae bacterium
GGACGTTCGTGATCGGCGAGATGGCCGGCACGCACGGCGTGAAGCGCCCGGGCGGATCGGCCCTGAACGCCGGGCAGGTGGGCGCGATGCGGGCGGCGGAGTACATCGCCAAGGTCTACGCGCGGGCCGAGCCCGATCCGCCGGACGTCGACGAGGCGACAGAATCCGCCCTGGCCGACGTCGTCGCCGGGCTGGAGGCCCGGGTCGAGAAAGGCGCCCGCGCCGCGGTCACCGCCGACGAGGCGATGGGCGAGATCCGCCAACGCATGACGCGATTCGGCGCGCACCTCCGCGGCGAGGCCGGCGCCGCCGAGGCCCTCGACGCCGCCGTCCGCCAGCTCCGCGCGATCCGGGCCGACGGCCTGAGGATCGGCTCGCCGCGCGAGCTGCCCGCCGCCCTGGCCACCGAGCAGCAGTGCCTCACCCACGCGGCCCTGCTCAGGGCCATCCGCGGCCTGCTCGAGCGCGGCGCGGGCAGCCGAGGCAGCCACTGCGTCCTCGCCGACGACGGCATCGAGATGCACCCCGGGCTGCTCGACCCCGCCACCGGAAGGCCCTACCGCTTCCGGCCGGAGAACGAGGCCCTGCGCGATCACATCCTCTACCTGCGGTACGACGCCGACGCGCCCGAGCTGTTCGATCTGCGCGACGGCAAGCCCCGCCCCGTCCCCGACCGCGAGATCGCCTTCGAGCCCGCCTGGGCCGAGTTCCGCGACGGGCGGATCTTCGAGATCTAGGGACGCCGCCGTGGTGCGCCGCAAGACGATGAGCCGCCTCGGCCTGACGCTGCTGCTGGTGGGCGTCACCGCCGTGTGGGGGTGGACCTTCACCGTCGTGCGCGACGCGGTGGCGGCCTACGGCGTGCTCGGGTTCCTGGCGATTCGGTTCGCCATTGCGGCGGCCGTCCTGGCGCCGCTGTCGGCCCGCCGGCTGACGCGCCGGACCGTGCGGACGGGGCTGGCGATCGGGCTCGTGCTGGCCGTCGCCTACTTCTTCCAGACGCTCGGGCTCAGGTACACCACGCCGACCAACTCGGGCGTGGTCACCGGGCTGTTCATCATCTTCGTTCCCTTCTTCGATCGACTCCTCTATCGCGCTCGCGTCCGCCGGCTGCTTTGGGCCTTCGTGGCGGTCAGCCTGCTCGGCATGGCGCTGCTGGTCGGCGAGAGCCCCCGGGAGCTTCGGACGGGCGACGCGTTGACGGTGGTCGCCGCGGGGGCGTACGGCCTGCACGTCTCGCTGCTGAGCCGGCATTCGCGGGGGCACGACTCCGGCGCCCTGGCGATGGCGCAGATGCTGGCGGTGTCGCTGGCGGCCGGGGCGGCCTGGCCCTTCGTCGAGCCGCTGCGCCTGCCCCCCGCGGAGGTATGGTGGGCGCTGGGGGCAACCGGCGTGCTGGCGTCCGCGCTGGCGTTCTACATCCAGACGTTCGTGCAGCGGCGCCTGTCGGCCGTGCGGGCCGGGATCATCCTCACGACCGAGCCGCTGTTCGCCGCGCTGTTCGGCTACGTCCTGGCGGGCGACCGGCTCACGCCCGTCCAGATCTGCGGGGGGGCGTTGCTGGTGCTGGCCGTTGCCGCCAGCGAGGTCGTCCCCGCATGGAGCAAGGCGCGCGGAGCGCGGAGCGGGTAGACTATCGCAGGACGGAGCCTGCCGGAATGCACGCGTTGGACGTACTGGCCATGGCGGCGGGGCTGGGGATGGACGCGATGAGCGTCTCGGCCGCCGTCGGCGTGCGCTGGCACGGGCGGCGGCAGAAGTTCCGCCTCGCCTGGCACATGGGGCTCTTCCAGTTCCTCATGCCGCTTCTGGGCTACCTGGCGGGCAAGCCGCTGGCGGGCGTGCTGAAGACCTTCGGCACCTACGCCGCCGCCGCGCTGGTCTTCCTGATCGGCGCGAAGATGCTCTACGAGGCCCTGCGCCTCCACCCCGGCGCGGTGGCCCAGCGCGCCGTCGAGCGCGACCCCACGCGCGGCTGGTCGCTCGTCGTCCTGTCCGTCGCCACGAGCCTCGACGCCCTGGTCGTGGGCTTCTCGCTGGGCCTGCGCGGCGCGGCGGGCATCTGGTGGCCGTGCGTGGTCATCGGGCTCGTCGCGGGCGCGATGTCGCTGACGGGCGTGGTGGTGGGGCAGCGCGTCGGGGCGCGTCTCGGCCGCCCCGCGGAGATCGCCGGCGCCGTCGTCCTGATGCTCCTGGGCGTCAGCTTCCTGATCTGGTAGCACCCGCGCCGCTATCTCGCCGCCGTGAGGACCACGCGGCGATAGCGCGTCAGGGGCGGGCGACCCGTGTCGGTGACCTCCAGGACCACGTGAACGGTCTTGCCCGCGGCGTCGGCGGGCACGCGCACGACGGCCCGCGGCGAGTCGGCGCCGTCGACGGCCACCTTGCCCCGGTACGTGCCCGCCTCGCCGTAGACGGACCATCGGTACGACAGGCGGTCGCCGTCCGGATCGGTCGAGCCGCCCGCGTCGAGCCGGACACCCTCCCCGGCCGGGACGTCCAGCCGCAGGATCCGTCGCGTGGCGTCGCCCCGGCAGTGGGGCACCGGCGGATGGTTGGCGCGGTCGAAACGCTCGGCGACACACCAGTCCAGGCGGGCCTTGAAGTCGTTTTGCACGTGCACGGCCCAGCGTGCGCCCGTGTTGTCCCGGTTCGTCGTGCCGTTCCACGTGTCGCGCTGGTTGGCCCAGTAGAACTGCCTGCCCTTGGGCCCCCCCTTGTTGAGCGGGTCGCCGGCGCGCGGGCCGTACCGCCCGGCCCAGCCGCCCCACGTCGGCTGCAACGGGTCGCTCAGCCCGGTCGGGATGAGGTAGACGAACGTCCAGCTGTCCCCCTCTTTGGCCGTGGTGTAGATCGCCCCCAGCGGGCCGTGGCCCTGCTTGACGTCCCGGCGCACGTCGAAGCCGCCCGCCCGCTCGGTCAGCTTGCGGAAGCGGTGGTACCAGCGCCCACCGTCCAGCACGGGGTAGCCCGTCTCCACGTGCAGGGCGACGAGGTCGTCGTGTCCCTGCTTCGTGCCGCGGCCGCCGTCCAGCGTGCAGATGCGGAACTTCCGGACGAACGCCTCGTAGGCCCGGCGGCTGCGCGCCGCCTTCACGCGGTCGAAGGCCCGGCGGAGGTTGCTGCGGCTGCCGCTGTTGGAGCCCCAGTTGCCGTACCAGATGGGGCGCGGGTCGTCGCGGTCGGCGGCACGGACGATCAGGTCCACGGCCCCGTCCGTGTCGTTGTGCCCGGCGACGGTGCGGGCGCGCAGCTGCGCGGGCGTCGGGTAGCCCCGGGCGTGCCGCGCGAGGTTGGCGTGGACCCTGGCGTAGGCGTCGAGGTACATCCGCGCGAGCTCCAGGCCCGTGCCCTCGCGCTTCAGCGGCCAGTTCCTCGTCCGCGCGCGGTCCGCGATGATCCCTTCCACGTCCCACTCGTTGGCGTACAGCAGGAACCGCACGAGCGAGGCCTGGTCGTCCGGATCGCCGCCGGCGTCCGTCTCGGCGAGGACGCGGAGCTTGGGTTCGGCCCGGCCGGTGCTGCGGGCTCGTGCGGGGGGCGCATCGCCGCGGGGCCGCTCCGTCGCGGCCGGGAGCGCCCGCGCCGCGTGCAGGTTCAGCAGCAAGGCCATCGGCAGGAGTCCGGCAAGTCGCATCGCGTCCTCTCCCTTACCCTCTGCGTCGCCAGGGACCCGGCGAGCCGTTCCGAAACGCCGCTCGGCGCGGCAGGCTGCGCGGGCGGTCCCCTCCGCGCGGCAGCGCCCACCGCTGCGGCGCGGGACGACGCGCTACGCCGTCCGCGCCGCCGGCGCCTCGGCCAGGGCGCGGTTGACGCGCTCGATGGCCTCGTCGATCTCGGCGGGGCTCTTGAAGCCGATCACCGCCGCGTCGAGCAGCCCGCACTGCATCGCGAAACGGATGGACTTCTCCCGGTCCTCGGGCTTGCGGAAGTCGCCGTTGCCGATGAGCTTCATGCCGATGATCCCGCGGCGCCGCTGGTGCAGCCGCTTGATCTGCTTCATCACGAGGGGAACGTGCGAGGCGTTGGAGCCGTAGACGCGCCCGTGCTGTTCGGGCGTGTCGATCGCCACACCCTGGGGGTTGATGCGGACGAGGACGACGTCCAGCCAGTCCAGCTCCGGCGTCCGCGCCAGGGGGACCAGGCCGTGGCACGAGACGCCCACGGCGCGGATGATCTTCTTGGCCTTGGCCTCGGCGAGGGCGTCGAGGACGCGCTTGCGGTCCTCCACCCAGCTCTTGCGGACGGCGCAGTGGGTCAGCACCGTGTCGATGTAGTCCACGCCCAGTTCCCTGCGGAACCGGTCGAGCACCTCCAGGGGCTTGTCCGGCAGGCCCCAGATCTTGCTCTGGATGTAGAGCTTCTCCCGCGGCAGGCCCTTGATGGCCTCGCCGACCCACGGGTGGATGCGGTACGACTGGGCCGTGTCGATGTACGTGATGCCGTGGTCGTAGGCGTAGCGGAGCAGCTTGACGAAGCCCTCGCGCCCCAGCCGCCGCTGGACGCTGCCGCCTCGGCTGCCCGTCCCGATCCCCAGCCGGCTGGGCTTCAGCCCCGTCTTGCCGAGGGCGACCTTGTCCCCCGCCGTCCGCTTGACGACCTTTTCCTCGGCCGCCGCCGACACCCCGGGCAGCAGCAGCCCCCCGGCCACCGCGGCGGCACCTCCGATGAACTGCCGACGATCGAGCTTTCCCTGCAACGTGGTCTGGGACATGGGCGGCTGCCTCCTCAAGCCCGCAGGCGGGCCCTTCTCAACGGTCTGTGCGCTCTCGGCCTCGGCCTGTCCTCCCGGCCGCGGTTCCTCGCTCCATCTCGCGCCCACGGCGGACGCGGGCTCACGTGCACGGAATTGTACATCCGTCCCGTGCCCGGGGGAAGGCGAGCCCGGCCGGCCGTGCGGTCGGGCGCTCTGTCCGCCATCGCGTCAGGTCGGCATCCCGCCTGCCCCTCACCACCGGAAGAACCGGTACGGGTCGTCCCACTCCACGGGCCGGTCCAGGTACAGGCCCGTCAGCCACCTTCCCTGCCCCGGCGGCTCGCAGGGGCTCATGACCACGTCGGCCAGCCACAGCGTGCCGGGGCTCCCGTGCCAGATCTGGAACCGCGTCCGGGACGCTGCCGTGGCCGCGCCCGGGACCAGGAAGGTGAACTCTCGCCAGTCCTTGCCGGGAGCGAAGCGCTGGTACTCGATGAGGGCCCGCCACTTGACCGTGTCCTGGACCGCCAAGGTCACGCGAGCGCCCCGGAGCCCTTCGGCCTTCGCCCGCAGCGAGATGCGGTACCACTGGCCCTGGCGGACGGGAACGTCGTGCTGGGCGAGCATGACAGTGCCCTTGCCGGCCTTGCCGAAGCCCGGGCAGGTGATCCGCAGGCATCGCTTGCCGCCGGGCGGCGCGGCCTTCTGGAGCACGCACGCCGCCTTCTTCGGGCCGGCGGCGGTGAACTGCCAGTGGTCGGGCATGGCGTCGCCGTCCTTGTCGAGGGCGAAGTCGCCGTTCTTCACCACCGACTCCCTCACCGGTCCGCTCGCCGGCGTGGCGAGGCGCGACAGCAGCGGCGTCTTGCCGGCGACGCCCATGTTCGCCAGCAGCCGCGTCACCAGGAAGGACGCCCGGCGGTACGTCCGCCGAACGTTGTGCCGCTGCGTCTTCCAGTTGAACCACCACGGCTTTGTGCCGGCCTCGAAGCTCGGGTTGGCGAACAGGTTCCCGCCGCCCGCGGCCTTCGCGGCGCGAGCGCCGCCGCGCCGGGGAACGTAGCCGCCCTCGCAGAGCCGGAACCCGTCGGCCCGCAGGCGGGCGCCCTCCTGGTCGCAATGGATGTAGGCCGACCAGCCCTCCGGGTAGGGCTTGGCGACCCGGAACGTGACGTGCAGCTCGCTCCACGTGTCGGCCGGGATGAGCGTGTCCTTGCCGCGCACGGCCCGGTCCCACGGGCTCCCGGCGCGCTCCACTTCCAGCCGGGCGCGAACCGGCTCGCCGACGCCCTGGACGAAGACGGCGAAGGTGTAGGTCTTGCCGACCTTGCCCGCCTTCACCTTCTGCCCGAACTGCCCCCAGGCCACGCTGCCCATCGTCAGCAGCGCGCTTCGCTCGCCTGCCGCGGCGTCGTCGGCGCTGACGGCCAGCGAAGGCACGGCCCCGCGCGCCTTGCTGACGCGGTGGGGCGCGAGCTGACAGAACACGACGTTCGCCTCCCGCGACCGCGCCAGCACGCCGTTGCCGACGACCGCGGCCCCGCCGGAGACGAGCGGCAGCTCGCGCGCATCGCGATTGTGGACATCCGCGGGGCTCACACCGGCCAGCAGAGAGCCCACGCCGAACGGCGGGAACCAGGCGGCGATGTGCTCCCGCCTCGTCGTGCGCACCGGCTTGGGCAGGAACGTGCTCGCCTCCGCCCCGTCGAGCTCCAGGGCGAGCAGGTGTCCGCCCGCCTTCAGCCAGCGGGCCACGTCGGGAGCATGCGGCCGCAGCGCCCTGCCTCCGCCCCGGCCGACCACGAGCACCTGCTCACCCGACAGGCGCCCCCCCTCGTACGTCCCGAGCGAGACGCCCGCCGACTCCAGGTGCGCCCGGCCCGCGGGGTCGCCCGCGTAGAGCGCCCGCCGGCGCGGGGCCGGCTTCCAGGACGACACGTAGCCCAGGAGGTTCCGGACCAGCCGGCCGGCGGCTGGATCGTCCTCGGTCCGCCCGGTCACGTCCATCTGGCAGAACAGGACCATCCCGGCCCCCTCGCGGTACTCAAGCAGCGGGCTGTACTGCAGGCTGAAGCCCCCGTCGACGATCGGCAGGAAGTCGCCGCAGGCGGGCTTCTCGATCAGGACGGAGGCGACGCTGCCCCGGTTGCCGCACCGCCACAGCCGCGGGACCTCCAGGCCGCACCGCCTCACCACGTGCCCGCCGTACTTGCTGCTCGCCTCGTAGCTCCGCCGCGGCGGCAGGAGCGTCGCCTCACCTCGCCAGTCGCGCAGGCGCTCCTCGTCGAGGCCCCCCAGGGCGGGATGATCGGGCACGCGCCGGAAGACATTCCGCAGGCCGTACTCCTGCACGCGGAACCCCAAGCGCTTCTCCAGCGCCTCGGACGTCTGCTCGAAGACGAGCACCTTGAGCCCGTCGCGAACGCGGCGGACGTCGGGCGCCGGCCCGTCGGCCGTCAATGCCGCCTTGCCGACGATCAGCGCGTCGAAGGAGGACAGGTCCGCCCGGGGCCCCACGGGCCGGCAGGCCACGCCCATCGCGGCCAGGAGCTTGCCCGTCTCGCCCTTCGGGTCGAACAGCGCGATCTTGCCCGTCGGTCCGCGCTTGGGCGGCCGCGGCAGGACGTGAACCGCAAGCGAGTCCTTCTGCGGCTCCCGGCCGCCGAACGAGGCCGTCATGTCGAGCCGGTACGCGCCGGGCGCCAAGGCCTCCGGCAGGTCGAACCGCAGGGGGATCCTCACCTGCCGGCCGGTCGGCACGCGGACTTCCTTCCGCCCGCCGGCGGGCCGAGGCAGGCCGAGCGACCAGCGGCAATCGCAGACGACCGTTTCGCGGGAGTTGTTGATCACGACGATCTGCTTGGCGACCGCCTCGCCGGGCAGGAAGTTGTGGTCCTTGCTCGTGAAGCTGCCGGGTTTGCCGGCGAGGTAGGCCAGCAGCGGCCCGTTGTTCCGCAGGATGGCCAGCCCGGAGGGCGTCGGGACCCAGTCCGACCGCTCGAAGGCGAGGTCCATGCGCTCGTAGCGGTCCTCGACGTAGTCGGGGCTGAGGCCCGGGCGCTGGAGGCGGGCCCAGTCCACCGGCAGCGGTTTGCGCGACGTGTCCACGCCGTCGCGCAGCCGGTAGAGGAGGCGGTGCTCCCAGGGCGAGCTGGCCGACAGGCCCCACGTCCGGAAGGCGCGCCAGTTGTCGGTGATGTACGCGGCGAAGACGGGATGCCGCTCGTCGAAGTCCCGCGAGCCGAGGACGTGCGGGTAGTCCCAGCGGTGCCACAGCGCGCCCGAGCGGAACTGCCCGGCCTCCCACCGCAGGTTCTCCCGCTCCCTCTCGCTGATCCGAAACGCGCGGTCGCCGAGGAACTGGGCGTTCCACTCGGCCAGGCAGAACTCCCACGGCACTGGTGCGCTGCCGAACTCCCGGTGGCCTTTGTACCAGCCGCGGTACATCGCCCAGTCCCACGAGAACGGCGCGCCGTACTCGCACAGGAAGGCGGGCTTGACGCCGCGGGCGGCCCAGGGCCCGAACCAGTCCGACATCTCCTGGATCGGGACGAAGTTCGGGTAGAAGTTGCTCGCGTGCAGCGAGCCGATGTCGCCGGCGTGGTGGTAGACGATGCGGCTCGGGTCCAGCCCGCGGATGATCGCCTCCGCGCGGAAGGCGAGCTTGGAGTTGTTCGCCGACCAGCTGCTCCGCGGGATCTCGGCCGAGCCGATCCGGTCCGGGTTCATGTCCTCGCCCGACCCCGTGGCGTTGTGGCTCGTGGCGTAGGCGACGACCGACGGATGGTTCTGCGCGACGCGGACGTAGAAGGCGGCGTGGCGGGCGTAGCCGTTGGCCTTCTCGGCGTCGGCGGCCTTCCAGTCGTAGTGGCCGAAGT
>CAZXOC010000304.1:0-8552 GCA_964642165.1 uncultured Planctomycetaceae bacterium
GTGCTGGACGCTCAGTCGCGGCCCCGCCGGGACAAGCCCGACGGAGGCCCGGCCCACACGTCGTCGGACGACGGTCGGATTGCCGCGACGGAACGCAACGGGGGCATCGGCGCCGCGAGAGCTCGATCCCCCTGGCTTTGTGGTCGCCGTGGTCATTCGTGGGCCATCCAGCCGCACCCGCAGGGCGCCACCGTACGCCGGCCGCACCCGCCGGCGCGGTCGGGCGGGAATGCGCTTGCCGCCTTTGGGCGCCGCCTTTACCATCCAGCGGCCGGATCGCTCGGGCGGTCCGGCGGTCTCTTGCGGCTTGCCGGAGGCGCTCGTTGAGCAGTTGGAAGGCCATTGCCGCCCTGGTGGTCCTCGCGGTCGTCGTGTGGTGGCTGTATCCCTCGCGCCAGTTGACCGAGCAGCGGGACCCGAACGTCGTGGAGATCTTCTTCATGGGTCCGGGGGGGCCGGTGCGCGACACGATGGCGGAGTTGGTCCGCGAGTTCGAGCACCGCAGCGAGCAGGCCCACCTCCGCGACCCCAACCGCCCGATCTACCGGGTGATCTCCGGGCAGAACGCCGCGCGGAACCAGGTGGAGGACCCCACGCGGTTCCTGGTCTCCGTGGCGGGGGGCACGCCGCCGGACGTGATCTACTTCGACCGCTACGCCGTGGCGGAGTGGGCCGCCCGCGGGGCCTTCGAACCGCTGGACCCCTACATCGAGCGCGACCTGAAGGACATCGCCTCCGGCCGGCGCAGCGACATCGCGCGCGCCGACGTCCCCACGCCCGATCGCTTCTACGAGACCTGCTGGGACGAGGCGATGTACAAGGGCGGGGTCTACGGCATCCCCAACAGCGTGGACAACCGGGCGCTGTACTACAACGCGGACCTGCTGATCGCGGCCGGGTTCTCCGAGGAGGTCGTCGACCCCGACACCGGCGAGAAGAAGCTCCGCGCCCGCCCGCCGCGGACGTGGGAGGAGATCGTCGGCACGCCCGGGAAGGGCTACCGGGACGGCTACGCCTGGCGCCTCACGCAGCGCGACGCCAAGGGCAGGCTGAAGGTCATCGGCTTCCCGGCGTACTACGGCAACAGTTGGCTGTACATGTACGGGTGGATGAACGGGGCGAAGTTCATGAGCGACGATCGGATGCGCTGCACGCTGGGCGAGCGGCGGATCGTCGAGGCCCTGACGTTCATGCGCCGCGTGTACGACATCCAGGGGGGCTACCGGGAGGCGAAGGCCTTCGAGGCGGGCTTCCGCGGCGACGAGCTGGACCCGTTCATCCAGGGCAAGATCGCCATGAAGATCGACGGCGTGTGGGTGATGCGCCGCCAGGCGTCCTACGGGCGCGAGCAGAACTTCGGCGTCGCGCCCAACCCCATGCCGGCCGGGCGGATCGCCGAGCTCGAGGCCGCCGGAAAGAAACCGGCCATCTCCTGGTGCGGCGGCTGGTCCTACGCGATCCCCACCAGCGCCCACCACAAGGACGCCGCCTGGGAGTTCATCCGCTTCATCACGTCCGACAAGGCCTTCCGGATGGGCGCGGAGAACGACCGGATCGTCGCCGAGTCCCAGGGGCGCCTCTTCGTGCCCAACCAGTGCCCCGTCGAGAAGCTCAACGAGGAGTTCTACGAGAAGTACGTCCTCCGCAACGACCGCCTGCCGACGAGGTTCAAGACGGCCTACAAGGTCTTCAACGACCTGATCCCCTACTCCAAGTTCCGCCCCGTCACGCCGGTGGGGCAGATGCTCTGGAACCACCACCGCTACGCCGCCGAGGACGTGCTCAACGAGCCGGCGTACGACCCGGCCGAACGCCTGACCTACCACGCCGCCGCCGTCCAGCGCCGCCTCGACGAGATCCTCCACCCCAAGCCCGGTAAGGTGATCGACCGCTGGACGTGGTTCTTCGTCTTCTACGCGGCGCTGATGGTGGCCCTGGGCGTGGCCGTCGTGCTGTGGGACACGAAGAAGGGCTTCCGCCGGCGGGTCGGGCGGCTGCTGCGGCTGTCGCGCGAGAAGGCCGACGCCACGATCGAGGGCACGGGCGGGGGGTACTTCCGACGCCAGTGGTTCGGCGGGTACGTCTGCGCAGCCCCGTGGATCATCGGCTTCCTGGTGATGGCCGGCGGGCCGATGCTGTTCAGCCTGGTGATGAGCTTCTGCGACTTCGACGTGATCAACCCCGCCAAGCTCACCGGGCTGGCGAACTACGGGTACATGGTCGCCAAGGACGAGCTGTTCTGGAAGGCCCTGGGCAACACGGCGTTCATGCTGATCGGCGTGCCGGTGGGCATGGCGATCAGCCTGTTCATGGCCATGCTGCTCAACGCGAAGGTGCGCGGCATGGCCGTCTGGCGGACGTTCTTCTACCTGCCGGCGATCGTGCCGATGGTGGCCGCCAGCATCCTGTGGATCTGGATCCTCAACCCCCAGGAGGGCCCGCTGAACAAGCTCCTGGAGCTGGTGGGCCTGCCCGGGCCCAAGTGGCTCCAGGACCCCCTCTGGGCCAAGCCCGCCATCATCCTCATGGGCCTCTGGGGCGCCGGCGGGGGGATGATCATCTGGCTGGCGGGCCTCAAGGGCATCCCGCAGGTGCTCTACGAGGCCGCCGACGTCGACGGCGCCAACGCCCTCCAGAAGTTCCGCCACGTCACCGTCCCCCAACTGACGCCGTACATCTTCTTCAACCTGGTGATGGGCACCATCGGCACGTTCCAGATCTTCGGGCAGGCCTTCATCATGACCCAGGGCGGCCCGGCCAACAGCACCCTCTTCTACGTCTACCACCTGTTCAACAACGCCTTCCGATACGGGCACATGGGCTACGCCGCCGCCATGGCGTGGTTCCTGTTCGTCATCGTGTTCCTGCTGACGCTGTTCCAGATGAAGTTCTCCAAACGCTGGGTCCATTACGAGGCGTAGCGGCGGGCGGACCGCGACGCCGGGCGAGCGAATGCGACAGCTCATCAAGGCCATCATCTACGGGCTGCTGGTGACGGGCGCTGCCGTCTTCAGCTTCCCGTTCCTGTGGATGGCGGCCTCCAGCGTCAAGGTGGACCGGGAGCGCCAGACCAAGGGCTTCCGCCTCATGCCGCTGACCCCGCGCCCGCAGAGCCGCAGCCCCTACGTCGACGACGAGCACTACAAGGACCTCGACGGGCCGTACCAGGAAGAGCTCCTGCCGGCGCTGGAGAAGCTGGTGGCCGACAGCGGCTTCGCCTTCCCGGCGCACGTCAACGAGGTCCGCGCCACCGCGCAGGTCGCGCGGGGGGTGTACGACCGGCTGGGCCAGCGCCTGCCGGGGCGGCTGTGGGCCGGGAAAACGCCCGACGGCCGGCCCATCGGCGACCGCCAGGCCGTCGTGGCGGCCCTCCTCGACGCCGCGCGCAAGAGCGTGACGAACGAGCTGATCCACGAGGTCTTCGGCAACGTCTACCGCCGGCTGTGCATGGGACCGATCCGCCTGCGGACCTACGACCGGAAGGAAGTGGAGCTCGGCGCCGACGGCGACCCGAACCGCCCGCTCAGCACGCGCCTGGAGAACGAGACCCCCGACGTCGTCACGCTGGAGGACATCCGCGAGAAGACCGAGCGCTTCGCCCTCCTGCGGTACGACTACAGCCGGGGCGAGACGTTCGTCCTCAGCCGCACCTTCGACGTGCCGGAGGGCTTCGACCTGCGGCGCCTGCACCGCGTCTTCGTCGACGTCCGCCCGGACGACACGTGGCACGAGCTGCGGCTGACGATGGAGAAGCTGGGCCGGCGCTTCCGGGCGGAGCGCCTCTGGCCGATCGCGAACTACGAGGTCTCGACGGCCTCCTGGCAGGAGCGCGGGCCGGACGACGAGTCCACGAAGATCAAGACGTGGATCGTCATGGAGCCCGTCGGCGCCGACGAGCCGGCCGCCACGGGCGGCGAGCCGCTGAGCGACCCCCGCAAGATCAAGCTCACGTTCGAGTTTCGCCGCGCCGGCGGCGCCAAGGCCTGGTGGAACAAGCTGGCGCTCAACTACAACCGCGTCCTGGACCACATGCCCTTCGGACGCTACCTGCGGGTCAGCCTGTTCCTCGTGATCGCCAACATCGTCCTGACGCTGCTGTTCTCGTCGCTGGTGGCCTACGCCTTCGCCCGCCTGAACTGGCCCGGACGCGACTTCTGCTTCATCCTCATGCTCGCCACCATGATGATCCCCCACCAGGTCCTCATGATCCCCCGGTTCCTGATCTGGAAGAACCTCGGCGCCTACAACACCCTCGGGCCCCTGTGGATCGGGCCCGTCTTCGGCAACGCCTTCTTCATCTTCCTCCTGCGCCAGTTCCTCAAGACCGTCCCCCGCGACCTGGAGGACGCCGCCCGCATCGACGGCTGCGGCTTCCTCCGCATCTACTGGCACCTCATGCTGCCCCTCATCAAGCCGTCCCTCGCCGCCATCGCCATCTTCACCTTCCTGGGCACCTGGAACAACTTCATGGGCCCGCTCATCTACATCGCCGACCAGCGCCTCTATCCCCTGGCCTTCGGGCTCTACGCCTTCCACGTCCAGGTCGGCAGCAACCAGGCCCTGGTCATGGCCGGCAGCCTGCTCATGACCGTGCCCGTCATCGTCATCTTCTTCTTCGCCCAGAAATACTTCATCCAGGGCGTCACACTGACCGGCATGAAGGCCTGACGGCCCCCGCGGCC
Organism: uncultured Planctomycetaceae bacterium; assembly: GCA_964642165.1. Lineage (GTDB taxonomy): Bacteria > Planctomycetota > Phycisphaerae > SM23-33 > SM23-33 > CAYRVX01. The sequence continues at coordinate 4,683 of CAZXOC010000304.1, forward strand.
GGAGTATCGGATCCTCGGTCCTGTCCGCGCGGGGGGGCGGGATTCGCGTGGCCCCGCGGCCCCCTCAGCGGTATGCTGCCTCCCAAGCAGCGCTCGCAGCGGCATGCTCGTTCGCCCGTTCCGGCTGACGCAGCCATGGAGGCCGAACGATGACGACCCCCACCTGGACGTGCCTGTCGATGGTCCTCGCCGCCGCTCCCCTCGCATCGGCCGCCGGGCCCAAGCTGGTCCCGGAGACGGTGCTGATGAAGGTCCACACCGAGTTCTACGGCATTCCGGGGATCGTCCGGCTGAGCCCCGACGGGGAGCGTCTGCTCTTCACGCGGCCGGCTCCTGCGAAGCAGGGCGTCGCGCCGCAGCCGGGCGCGGCGGGTGTTCGCCCCAAGCAAGGCCACCAGGTGGTCCTGCACCAATGGAGGACGGGCAAGGAGACGGTCGTCCCCCTTCCCCTGGTCAGCGACGTCGTCCGCGTGCCGGTTACCACGATCGCCAATCCCTTCGGCGCGGATGGCAAGCTGCTTCTCGTCCCGGCGGGTGTGGATGAGGATGGCGACGGCGTCTTCGAGGCGCGGCAGGAGAAGGTCCAGCCGGCCGTGTACAACATCGAAAGCGGCAAGCTCACGCGGATCGGCGTCGAGGTACCGTGGATGAGCGCCACCTTCGACGCGGCCGGCAAACACCTGATCTTCACGGTGGTGGAGAAGATGCGCCCGCCGGGCGGGAAGACGTACGTCGCGCCGGTCGAGACGCTCAAGCCGAAGGCCTTGGCGACGTGGGGCTTGCCGCTAGCGCCCCGGCCCGGAGGCAACACGCTCGTCCTGGCCGAGCTCATCGTTCCTCCCGATGGCGGGCCGCCGGCGCCGAAGCTCGTCCTCTACGACTTCGTGAAGGATGCCAAGGTTGCGGACCTGCCCGTCCTCGAGAGCAACCGTCCGCTGGGCACGTCCGCGCCGCAGTGGACCGCCGACGGGCGGTACCTCTACTATCCGGACGCGGAGAGGGAGCCGGCCGGCCAGCAGGGGCGGACGGAGCGCAAGCTCTTCACCCGCGTCTGGGACGCCCGGCAGCGCAAGGAGGTCGCCCGGCTGTCGGGGTGCCTCCCCATCGGGCCGTGCGGCGGGAAGACGGCGATGGTCCTGAGCAAGGGGGGGGACGCCGCGCCGGCGCTGCTGCACGACGCCGCCACCGGCAAGCAGCAGCCGCTGAAGGCCCCGACACCGATCCACCCCATCAGCACGAGCGGCAAGTACCTGGTGTACGATCGGAAGGACGACCAAGGCAACCACGTCGTCTGCCGCGCGGAGATCCGGACGGCGGCGGAACCGTAGAGGTCCCCCGGCGACGAAAGAGACCATGATGAAGACGAACAGCATCGCAACCGCTCTCCTGGTGTTTGCAGCCGCTCCGCTCGCGCCGGCCGACGGGCCGAAGCTGGTCCGCGAGACGGTGCTGATGAAGGTCCAGACGGAGTTCTACGGCATTCCGGGGATCGTGCGGCTGAGCCCCGATGGCGAGCACCTGCTCCTCATGCGCCCGCTTGCTTCGAAGCCGGCCGCGGCGCCACGGCCGCGCGAGAGGGACCCTCGCCGCGGGCGGCCCCGCCACATGGCGCTCCGCCAGTGGAAGACCCGCGTGGAGAGGGCCGTCCCGATCCCGCCGTTCACCGGCGCCGGCAGCGCGCTGGTCATGGGGATTCCGAACCCCTTCAGCGCCGATGGCCGGCTCCTCGTCGTGCCGGCGGGCGTCGATGCCGACGGCAGCGGCTTCTTCTCCCCGGGAAGGGAGCAAGTCCAGCCGGGCGTCTACGACATCGAACGCGGCACGCTCAGGCGGATCGACGTCCGGGGCACCTGGATGATCGCCCTGTTCGACGCGGCCGGGAAGCACCTGCTCTTCACGGTGCTGGACCGGAGGAGCCCGCCGGCCGGCAGGATGTACGTCGCGCCGGTCGAGACGCTCAAGCCGAAGCTCCTGGCGCCGTGGGGCCTGCCGCGAGCGCCCCGGCCGGGGGGCACGATGGTGGTGCTCGGGCGGTTCGCGGTTCCTCCCGGCGGCGGGCGGCCGGTGTCGAAGCTCCTCCTCTACGACTTCGCCAAGGGAGCCGAGGTCGCCGACATCCCCGTCCAGGATCCTGCCGGGCTGCTCGATGTGGTCGCGCCGCAGTGGACCGCCGACGGGCGGTACCTGTACTACATCGACGCCGAGGCCGCACGGGCGGGCGACGGCGGGCCGGTCCGGCGCAAGACGTTCACCCGCGTGTGGGATGCCCGGCAGCGCAAAGAGGTCGCGCGGCTGTCGGGCTGCCTGCCCATCGGGCCGTGCGGCGGGCGGACGACGATGGTCCTGAGCAAGTGGGGCCGCGCCACACCGGCCCTGCTGCACGACGCCGCCACCGGCAAGCAGCAGCCGCTGAAGGGCCCGACACCGATCCATCCCATCAGCACGAACGGGACGTACCTGGTCTACGACCGGCGGGACGACCAGGGCAACCACTTCCTCTACCGCGCGGAAATCAGAACGGCGGCGGAACCGTAGAGGTCCCCCGGCGACGAAAGAGACCATGATGAAGACGAACAGCATCGCAGCGGCCCTTGTGGTGCTTGCCGCCGCTCCGCTCGCGCCGGCCGAGGAACCCAAGCTCGTCAACGAGACGGTCCTGATGAAGGACGACGAGGTCTCCTACGACCTCTCGCGGCCCCGCCCGTGGTCGGCCCGGATGAGCCCCGACGGCGAGCACCTGCTGTTTCCGCGGAGGGCCGCGCCCGGGCAGGCCGGCGGGGCGAGGCCGCCGCGGCAGGGCTACCACGTGGTGCTGCGCCACTGGAAGACGAAGAAAGAGACGGTCCTCCCGATCCCCCGGCTGGTGGACGTCGACGATGTGCTGATCCCCGCGCTGGCCATGAAGCCGTTCAGCGCGGACGGCAAGCTCGTGGTGGTGCCCGCGGCCATCGACGCCGACGGCGACGGCGTCTGGGCCGAGCACGAGGAAATGCTCCAGCCGGCGCTGTACGACGTGGCCGCCGGGAAGCTCCGGCGGATCGACGCCGCCGGCTTCGTGACGATCGCCACGTTCGACGCGGCCGGGAAGCACCTGATCTTCACGGTGGTCGAGACGATGAGGCCGGTCAGCGGCAAGACATACGTCGCGCCGGTGAACACGCTCAAACCGAAGGCGTTGGCGTCGTGGGGCCTGCCGCGGACGCCCCGGCCGGGGGCCAACGTGCTGGCGTGGGCCGAGATCGTGATGCCCCCCGACGGCGGGCGCCCGCTGGCAAAGTTCGCCCTGTACGACTACGCGAAGGACACCAAGGTCGCCGACCTGCCCCTGCACGAGCGGAACACGTCGCTGGACGACTACACGCCGCAGTGGACGGCCGACGGGCGGTACCTGTACTACGTCGACGTGGAGATGGAGCCGACCGCCGAGGGCGGGACCCGACGCAAGCTCTTCCGCCGCGTCTGGGACGCCAAGAGCAACCGGGAGGCGGGCAAGCTGTCGGACCGCATGGTCGTCGGGCCGTGTGGGGGCCCCACCACGATGGTCCTCACACGCCGGGAGGGCGGGGCGTTCCTTCACGACGCGGCCACCGGCAGGGAGCAGCCGCTGACCGGCCCGCCGGGCGCTCGGACGGCGATCCGCCCCCTCAGCACGACCGGCAAGTACCTCCTCTACGTCCGCACGCCGCCAGAGGGCAAGCCGCTCCTCTGCCGCGCGGAGATCCGGGCGAAGTAGGGCGCCGCTGCCGCCCGCTGCGCCTCCAAGACGGACGCGGGTCGGCGCCTGTCGGGCTTGCGTTGGGCCAAGGCAGCGCGGCGATGCGGAATCCCCGCAAGCCGCCCACGATCTCCTCGGGCACGTCCCCGTCGCCC
>CAZXOC010000305.1:0-8546 GCA_964642165.1 uncultured Planctomycetaceae bacterium
CCTTCTGCGCGGACCTCAAGCGGGGCGAGAAGTTCGTCGTGAAGGTCTGAGACGCCCCACGATCGCGGTCCCCGCGGCCCCAAGCCCGCGGACCGCGCTCCGCGGGTTGTGCCCCCGCGCACAAGCAGGGCCCCGCACCAGCCGGTCGGGGCCCTGCCTCCGCGGTCTCGAGCCGACACGCGGCTCGGAAGGTCATTTCTTCTTCTCGAACTTGAAGTCCTTCTTCTCCGCCTGAACGCGAACCGCACTGCGCAAGGCCGAGTCCAGCGAGCCCCGCTCGCTCAGCCCGCGCCGGGACATCTCCTTCTTGACGTGCGCGTCGCGCTTCGCGCTGAGCTGGACGATCTCCTTCTGGATGGCCAGCCGCCGCTTGGACTGCCTCTCCACATAGGCCTTCCGCTCCCCGGGCTTCATCTTCCGCATGTTCTCGGGCAGCTCGGCCTCGGCGAGCGCTTCGAGCTTGACCTTGCCGCCCCTGGTCGCGTCGATGAGGTCCCACCCGGCGTTGCGGTACAGGAACGAGGCCTTGCTCCGCGCGCGCTCGGCGGCGGTGGCTGCGTTCAGTCCGGCCGCCTGGGAGTCCATCGCCTTCTGCAGCGCGGCGTTGACGGCGCCCGATCGCCCGTAGACCACGTAGGTGGCATTGAGGCTGCCGCTCAGCTCGGCGAGCTTCTGGTCGTACGGCGTGGTGATCGCGACCGTGCCGCGGTCCTGGTCGATGGCGGCGTACTGCCCGTCGGCCCAGCGGGCGGCGTCGGCCCAGCCCGTCCGATGCCCCTCGCCCGTCCCGCCGCAGAAGATCGTGTTGACGATGATGCCCTTGGTGACGGCGGCCTTGCAGGTCTCCTGCAGGTCGTAGGTCTTGTCCTGGGTGGCCGGCTCGTTGCCCGCCACGAACATCACCCGCAGCGTGCCCTTGTCCATGTTCCAGTCCAGCTCGTTCGTCGCCGCGCGGACCACCCGCGCCACGTACTCCGTCCCGCCGTGGGTCCGCAGCGGGAAGAGCTTGCCGTACACCGCGTCCAGGTCGTCGGTCAGCGGGCTGAGCTGCTTGACCCAGCCGCTCTCCCGCGTCAGCCCGCTGTTGCCGTAGTGGTACAGCGCCACCCGCAGCATCGGGCGCGGCTTGGCCGTCGCCAGCTCGTTCACCACCGCCCAGAGCTTCTGCTTGGCCGACTCGATCAGCCCCCGCATCGAGCCCGACGTGTCCAGGCAGATCGCCAGGTCGATGTGCTTCGGCGTCCCCGGCTCCGGCGCCTTCTTGACCGCATCGACGGCCTTCTCCGTCGCGTACGAGAACCCCACCACCACCAACGCCACCAGGATGACCTGTACCAGCAGCCGTTTCATCGTCGCTCTCCCTATCCAGGCACGTCCACAACTTAGACGGCTGGGAGCCGCCGGCGGTTCCCGCGCCCCGCGCGTGGGTCGTTTTTTGCCGCCACCGGTTGACATGAGCGGGCGCGAGACTAAAGTAAAGTGTCTCGGCACAGCAGCCGGAACTTGCGGCCGTGGCGGAATTGGCAGACGCGCAGGCTTCAGGTGCCTGTGTCCTTAGGGACGTGGAGGTTCGAATCCTCTCGGCCGCAATGGCGCCCTGCCTGACTCTTCTGTCCCCTCGATGGTCGGGCTCTCTGCGCGGACTGGAGCCACCCGCGCCGCCCGCCGCGCACCGTCAGTTGGAATCCCGCTCCTCGCGTGGCTAGGATGGGAGCGGGTGGGCGCGCCGGAGAGGCGTGTCCTGCCGGCTTCGGAAGGGAGCGATGCGATGGACCTCTCGACAACGTACATGGGGCTCTCGCTGGCCAGTCCGCTGGTGCCGTCGGCCTCGCCGCTGAGCATGGACCTGGACAACCTTCGCCGCATGGAGGACGCCGGCGCGGGGGCGGTCGTGCTGGCGTCGCTCTTCGAGGAGCAGATCGCCCACGACGCCGACGAGCTGGAGCACTACCTGACCTATGGCACGGAGCGCTTCGCCGAGTCGCTGACGTACTTCCCGCAGGTCGACGACTTCCGCACCGGCGCCGAGGAGTACCTCGAGTACGTCGCCAAGGCCCGCGAGGCCGTCGACATCCCCGTCATCGCCTCCCTCAACGGCGTCTCCGCCAAGGGGTGGATCTCCTACGCCGCCAAGATCGAGCAGGCCGGCGCCCACGCCCTGGAGCTCAACGTCTACTACATCCCCACCCGGGCGGACCTGCCGTCCCGGGAGGTCGAGGGCGTCTACGCCAACGTCCTCGGCGCCGTCAAGGCGTCCGTCTCCATCCCCGTGGCGATGAAGCTCTCGCCGTTCTTCTCCAACCTCGCCAACCTCGCCGCCTGCCTCGACAAGAACGGCGCCGACGCCCTCGTCCTGTTCAACCGCTTCTACCAGCCCGACATCGACCCGACGGCCCTGGAGGTCACCCTCGACGTCGACCTGTCCACCTCCGCCGAGAGCCGCCTGCCCCTGCGATGGATCGCCATCCTGCACGGGCGCGTCGGGGCGTCCCTGGCCGCCACCACCGGCGTCCACACCGGCGCCGACGCCGCCAAGATGATCCTCGCCGGCGCCGACGTGACCATGCTGTGCTCGGCCCTGCTGCACCACGGCCCGCAGCACCTCGCCACCGTCGCCGAAGGCCTGAAGGCCGTCATGGAGGTCCGCGGCTACGAGTCCGTCGACCAGATGAAGGGCGTCATGAGCCAGACCAGCTGCCCCGAGCCCAGCGCCTACGAGCGGGGCAACTACATCAAGGCCCTCACCGCCTACGGGCCGACGGCCACCTTCGAGTGACCCGCGCCGCGTCGGCCGGCAGATCCGTCCCGCGCGAGCGGCTGGGCAGCGGCGCCAGGGTGCGGTAGACTGGCGGCATGATCGTCACGATCGACGGACCGGCGGGCTCGGGCAAGAGCACGGCCGCCCGGAACCTGGCCCGGGCGCTGGGCATCGCCTTCCTCGACACGGGCGCGACCTACCGGGCGGTCACGTGGAAGGCCCTGCGCAGCGGCACGGACCTGGCCGACGAAGCGGCCCTCGCCGAGATCGCCCGGACCATGGACCTCCAGCTCGCGGCGACCGACGAAGGCACCGACGTGCGGCTCGACGGCGAGGACGTCAGCGGGGAGATCCGCTCGGAAGAGGTCAGCCGCCACTCCCACTACGCCGCCCGCGCCTGGGGAGTCCGGGAGGTCCTCGTCGCCCTCCAGCGACGCCTCGGCGAGCGGCTCGGCAGCTTCGTCAGCGAGGGGCGCGACCAGGGCACGGTGGTCTTCCCCGACGCCGACGTGAAGTTCTACCTGCTCGCCCGCCCGGAGGTCCGCGCCCGCCGCCGCTGCGAGCAGCTCCTCGCCGCCGGGCAGCAGGCCGACTACCCCCAGGTCCTCGACGCCATCGTCCGCCGCGACGCCCGCGACAGCACCCGCGCCGCCGCCCCGCTGACCCGCCCGCCGGGGGCGATCGTCGTCGACACGTCCGACAACACCATCGAGCAGACCACCGCCGCCCTGCTCGAGCACGTGAGGGCCGGGCGATGAGGGGCCTCCCGAGCGCCCCCAATCCGCGCCTCCGCCACCTCCGCCTGCCCGAGGGCGTCCCGGCACCGACCCTCTGGTACCGCAGCCTGCGGCGGCTCTGCCACGTCGGCGTCTCGGCCATGTGGAAGATCCGCGTCTTCGACCGCCGCCACGAGCCCACCCGCGGCGGGGCCGTCTACATCTCCAACCACCAGAGCTTCCTCGACCCCGTGCTGATGGGCGTGGGCCTGCGACGCCCGGTGAACTACATGGCCAGGCACAGCCTCTTCCGCGTGCCCGTCTTCCGCCAGCTCATCGGGTCGCTCAACGCCTTCCCCGTTCACCGCGGCACCGCCGACCGGGGCGCCCTGAAGGAGGCCATGCGCCGCCTCGAGGCCGGCGGGCAGGTCGGCGTCTTCGCCGAGGGCACCCGGACACGCGACGGGTCGATCGGGGCGTTCCTGCCCGGTGTGGCCCTGCTGAGCCAGCGCTCGGCCGAGTGGACCGTGCCCGTGCTGATCGACGGGGCCTTCGAGGCCTGGCCCCGCTGGCAGGCGCTGCCGTCCCCGGGCAGCATCGTCGTCCGCTACGGCGAGGCCATCCCGCGGGCCGAGGCGAGACGCATGAAGGCCGCCGACTTCGTCGCCCGCGTCCGCCGGACCATCCTCGACATGCAGGCCGACACCCGCCGCCGCGTCGGCCGCCCCCCCGTCCCCTACGAGCCCTGACCACCCCCCTGCCGGGACGAGCGCGCCGTAGCGCGACACTTTTCAGGCCTTCCGGCGAAATTCCAGCGTCTCCCGCCGCGGTGCACCGCCCCCCCGCGAAACGGCCGTAAGTCTCGAAGTTATGTGTTAAAACTGTCCACTCCTGGGGCCTGCCGGAGCGGCCGAAATCGAGCTAACTGCTTGTTGGACAATGACGTACCATTGTACACATTTTGGACATTCCACCCGTTTTTGGACATTCGGGCGGCGAGCGCCCGGAGCGGGCGAGGAACTGGGAACCGGGAACGGAAGAGCCAGGGAGCAGGGAGTAGCCCTTTGGCTCTGCCTTCGGCCCTGAGGCTCGGGCCCGAAGGGACGCTCAGGCTCGAAGAGAACCGGACGCCCCGCGCGCCGACGCCGAGAGCCAAGCGGCAAGCCGCCCGCCCTCATCTGGAAAAAGGCCTGACCCTGATCCGCCCTCGCGCGCCATGTTCGCTCCTCTCCGGGCCGGCCCGGGCAGTTCCCCCGGGGCGCCCGGCGCGACTCGGCGTGCGCGGGCCGCAGTGGGTCTCGCGTCGGTCAATGGCGCCGGCGTCTTCGTCTCCGCAACCCGGCCAGGGCGCCCAGCGCCAGCAGGGCCAGCGTGGCCGGCTCGGGGGTGATCCCGCCGCCGGGGGGGACGGAGTCGCCCATGGTGCGCTTCAGCGCGATGTAGTCGAGGTAGTTCACGTCGCCGTCGAAGTTCAGGTCGCCGTCGAACCAGTCGGCGTGCGTCGAGCCGAATCCGCCCCGCAGGGCCAGCACGTCGCCCCGGGCCACCTCGCCGTCGAGGTCCACGTCCCCGTCGAGCTGGGCGTGCAGCGTGATCCGGATGCCCTTGCCGTCGCTGGCGGGCGAGAGATCCACATTGTACTCGACGTTCGCGATGTACGCCGCGCCGATGTTCCCACCGCCGCGGACGTCCAACTCGCCCTCGATCTCGAAGGCATCCGCCACGACGTAACTGCCCCCGAACTTCGAGCTCGCGTCCGTGCCCGGCAGCCACGACGGCGCGATCGCGTCGTTCGGGGCCGTGAGGTCCAGCAGGCTGTCCACGTACAACAGGTCGGCCTCGGAGCCTTGCAGTTCCGGCGCCAGCGACGCGCCCGCCTCCAGCGCCACGTCGCCGATGGCGTCCAGCTGCCCGATGCCGTCGCCGGGGTTCACCTCGCCCCGGACCGAGATGCTGCCCACGATCCCGCCGCCGCCGCTCACGTCGCGGAAGCTCACGCTCGCCGCGCCGGTGAGGTTGGCGGTCGCGCCTGAGAGAACCGAGAGATTCCCCAAGGTCGCGGCCTCGCCGCCGAGGACATTGAGCGTCGAGTCGGCGGTCACGAGGATATCGGTGTTCGGCCAGGTGAGACCATGTTGCTCCGGGGGGGAGCCGGCGAGCGCATAGCCGACCGCCGCGTCGAACAATTTGAATCCATCGGGCGTCAGATTCGCGAAAGTGGTGTCGTGCAAGAAGAACATGACGCGCCGGCCTGCCGCGACCGAAGGTCTGCCTGCGGTTCCGTCACCCAGCAGGGCGTCGCCGACGTCCGCCGCAAGGATTGCGTGGTAACCCCCAGTCGTCGTCGACGCGACGAGATCAACTCCTCCGCCGAGACCGTCCTTTCCGAACTGCATCGACTCCGCAACGCTGGTGACGGTCACCGTACCACTCAGACCGGCGGCCAAAGGATGATTTGCGTCAACAATGTCAATCTGCGTGTGGCCGGATCCAGAGCTATGGGTCTGGAACATCTGCAAATCGCCCAGATCGTCCTTAGCCAAGGCCGCTTCCCAAGTCATGACTCCCTGCGTGGCGTCTTCATACTTGTATCGCACGGTACTGGAAAGATTTGTCGACGAAATGACTACCGCATCATACCCGGCCGCCGAGGAGCCATCCCCTGCCGCCGCCGAGCCCTGCATGTACGTGACGTTCGAGGCCCCGTACAGCGACTGGAGGTGGGCAAGCACGGCGGCATCAGCGCCGGCAGTAGCGGTGGGGTCCGCTCCGTGAAACAGAATCGTGCCGGCCCCGGCCCCTGCCACGCCGATAGTAAGCGTGCTGCCCGCGGTGTCGAGAATCAGCGTGCGCACGTCGTCGTCGTTGTCGCTGAACGTGCCGGCGGCGCCGAACGTGTGACCCTCGCTGACGCTGATCGTCTTGTTGCCGCCCATGACGATCTTGTCGCTGACGGTCATGGCGTCGGCGGCCGTGACTGAGCTGGTCGCATCGACCGTAACCAGGGGGACGGAAACTCCGCCCACCTCGGCCGAGCCCGTACCGGAGACGTCGAGCGAAGCTGCAATCGTGCCGCCGACCGTGCTCAGGGCGCCATCGGCGACAGTAACGGTCGCAGCGACCAGTCCGCCCGTGCCCGTGTACGAGCCACCGCTGGAGACTTCCAGGCTGGCTGCCTCGAAGAGGCCCGTGCCCGTGTCCAGCGAGCCGCCGCTCGTGACGGTGGCGCCTCCCGTGACCGTCGCTCCGACGGAGCACACGCTGCCGGTGTCGATACTCAGCGAAGGGGTGTCAATCTCGACGGCCGAGTTGATCGAGCCGCCGGTTACCACAACGGGGCCGAGGCTGGGGAGGCCGACCCCCGTGGCGTCGGTGGCGGCGGCGCCGATGGTGACGCTGCCGGCCGAGTTGAACTCACCGGCGGTCAGCCCGCCGGAGACGTTGAGCGTGCCGTGTTCGCCGACATTGGCGGCCGTGGCGACGGTCAGGTTGCCGCTTACGTTCAGCGTGGTGGCCCTGGTTTCACCCAGTTCGACGCTCTTGGCCAGTTCACCGGCCCGGGAGAGGGCGACGATGTCGCCGTTGTCGATCGTACACTGGCTGGTCGCATCCGGTTCACCATCGGGGTCCCAGTTGGTCGGGGTCTCCCACCGCAGGTTGCCGAGGCCTCCGTTGTCATCCCAGATGGCGGTGGCGGGGGCGACGGTGGACTCAATCAGGATGACCCAGTCTTCACCGGGCGAAGACGGCGGCGATCCCAGGGAAACCATGCCACCGCCGTCTATCGTTGTCGTTCCGCCTTCAAAGGTACCTGTTCTCGGGTTGTACCAGCGCATGGTGAACGTGCCGGATGCGTCGGAGAGATCGAGCGTGCCCGTGCTGCTGGCATTCGGCAGTTGGATCGCATAGACCTCGCCGGGCTTCGCCAGGACAACGCCCGAGATCTTGGGGTTCGACTTGTCATAGGTCGATTCGCCGGTGAGCAGGTCGTGGCTCGGCACCATGTCGCCGAATGGTATCTGGTCCATGAAGTTCCCCGCGTACCGAGTGTAGCGCCACAGCGGTTCGTACTGCCGGAAGTCGTGTGTATCCAGGACGGTACTCAGGATGTATTCCACGCCGGCTCCGCCGCCCAGGTACCATTGCCACAACTGGCCCTTGCGTTGCCATTGCATGCCGCCCTGGGCCACGACGCCCGTAGAATAGCTCTCATCATCAGACGTCCGTGTCATCTCAAGTTCGTCACCCATCAGGGCCAGAGGCTTGCCGGCACTCGCCGTGGCGGCCCTCAGGTCGCCCAGCAGGTTCGGATAGCGCGGGTCGGGGTAGTCAGAGCGGGTATACGAAGAACGGTACTGAATCGACAGATAGTCAATACTCGGGTGACCATAAAAGTCAGCGAATACCGCATCTATGCCATCCTCCTTTATCCAATTGTGGACACCGATCGGGTGGTCATAAGGGTCGACAGACCGAACGTAGTCTGCAAAGGACTTCATGATGGTGGCCGGCTCGAAGCTGCCGATGCCTTCCTCGCATATGTTCCACATCAGCCCGTTGACATGGCCAAACCTTGCAGCCAGCTCCCGATAGAACAGCTTGCGTTCGGTGCCGAGGGCGCCGCCGTCAAGCCTGTTCCTGTTGGCGGCCTCCGCCTCGTTGAGCACGACATGCGGCAGTATTCCGTTTTCCTGGGCATGGTCGAACACCACCCCCCATTGATCGAGTTTGCTGCAGTCATAGACCAGATCGCTGCTGGTGCTGGCGAAGGGATGCGTGTTCTTGCCGTCGCCCCCGAGGTTCATCGGAAGGAAATAGACGCTGTTGACCTTCTGCGAACCGAGGTAGTTGAGCGCTCCGATGATCCCCTTGCCCTTTCCGTTGCGCCATGTCGGATCCCCCGAGTTCCAGTCGCCGACGTGGCTCGGATAGGTCGTGGTCGCGAACGAGCTGCTGCTGGCGGTGTTGTCAAAGCCGGAATACCCCAGGAAGTCCTCCGGGCTGTCGGTGCCGCCCTTGATCCAGTACTGTCCCGTCCCGGAGAATTGGAGGTAGTGCTTATCCGGCGCTAG
>CAZXOC010000306.1:0-8506 GCA_964642165.1 uncultured Planctomycetaceae bacterium
GTGCCGCGTTTCGTGCTGGGCAGCGTGGAGAAGTCCGGGCGCTACGAGGCGACGGCACGGCTGGTGGACGTGGGCACGGGCAAGACCGTCCAGACGGCGAGCGTGTCGGCCGCGGACGTGAAGGGCCTGAAGGACGTCGCCGCGGAGCTGGCCCGAGTGCTCCAGATGACGGACGAGGAGAAGCAGAGCCATCTGGAGAAGAAGCAGGGGGCCTTGCTCGCCCAGGCCCGCGAGAAGGCCGAGGCCAAGCAGTACGACGCGGCGCTGGCGCTCTACGAGGAGGCGCTGGCCGTCCTATCGACGAAGGCGCTGGCGGCGGAAGTGGAGCGGGTCCGGTCGGAGCGGAAGGAATGGCTTCAGGGCATCGCCGCCACGCAGGCGGTGGACCCCGAGTTCGCGAGGTCGCTGGCGACGGCGCAGGGGCACCTGGCCGGGCTGCCGCCGCCCGGCGGGCTGCTCCGAAGCAAGCAGCGGGTGGCGCTTGCCGCGGCCGAGAAGGCGATCCGGGCGGCGCTGGCCCGCCGGCCGGCGGATCCCGAGGCGCTCGCGGTCCGGAAGAAGCTCGACGCGTACGCGCGGCCCGCCGAGCGGATCACCGTGGACCTGTGCCGGCTGGAGAAGCGGGTGACGATGCAGCTCGCGCGCATCCCGGCCGGTACCTTCGCCATGGGCTCGCCCAAGACCGAGGCGGGGCGCCGCGCCGAGGAAGGTCCGCGCCACCAGGTGAAGATCACCAAGCCGTTCTACATGGGCGTCACCGAGATCACCCAGGCCCAGTGGCATGCCGTGATGGGCACGACGATCTCGCAGCAGCGAGACAAGGCCAACCGCTCCTGGGAGCTCCGCGGGGAGGGCGGTGACTTTCCCATGTACTTCGTCTCCTGGCTGGAGGCGACGGCGTTCTGCCGGAAGCTCAGCGACCTTCTGGACGCGACCGTCCGCCTGCCGACCGAGGCGGAATGGGAGTATGCCTGCCGCGCCGGCAGCACGGGAGCCTTCTGCTTCGGCGATGAGGCCGGCAAGCTGGCCGACCACGCCTGGTACAAGGCCAATGCCGGCGACGCGGCGCACCCGGTGGGGCGCAAGAAGGCCAACGGCTTCGGCCTGCACGACGTGCACGGCAACGTTTCGGAGTGGTGCGCCGACTGGTACGGCGCCGAGGCCTACGCCGCTCGGGGCCGCTCCCGGGAGGACCCCGTCGGTCCGGCCAGCGGCAGCGCCCGCGTCGTGCGGGGGGGCTGCTGGAGCTTCGATCCCGCGGACAACCGCGCGTCGTATCGCCATAGCTCGGAGCCCGACCATCGCAACGTCAACGTGGGCTTCCGCGTGGTCGTGCAGGTCTCGCCGTAGCGTCCCGGGGCGGCGAGGAGACGCCGCCGCGATCGTGGGGAAAACGCCCGGATTGCGCCTTGATCCGCGGCGGGCGGGCACCTATCTATGGGGCCAATCGTGGGGTGAGGGACACCTCAACGAGACGCGCAAGGGTTGTCTGAAGGGAGACTGGAGATGAAGCACGCAACGCCCTATGTGATCTGTGTCTCTGTCCTCGTCGGCCTCTGCCTGGTGGCGGGTTGCCAGCAGGTCCACCCGGCGGCCGCCCAGGTGCGCCTGACGCCCGGGCAGGTGCAGAACAAGCTGGTCGTGGGCAAGACCAGCAAGCTGGACGTCATCAAGGCCATGGGCTCGCCGAACATCGTGATGCTCAAGTCCGGCGAGGCGGAGGTCTGGACCTACGACCAGATCTCCATCCACCGGGAAGACGCGGTGAGCTCCCTCGGCGCGTACCTCGGTGCGGGGAGCTCGATGGGGTCCGAGGCCGGCATCGGCGGAGTCGCCGGGCTCGGCGGCAGCAGCGCCAGCCGCGCGACCTCCGTCCGCACCGTCACGCTGATCATCGAGTTCGACGAGAAGGGCCTAGTCAAGAACTACGAGATGATGTCCACCGCGTTCTGATGACTGCCGACTACCAGTGCAGGAGCTTCTATCATGCGAGGTATGAACGCATGGGTACCCCTTCTGCTCGTCGCGGCAGTCGCCGGGTGCGCGAATCTCAGCGGGTCCAGGCTGGCCTCGCTGCAATCCCGAGAGCTGCGCTCGCGGGACATGGGCCAGCGCCTGAACGCCACCTACGACCAGGTCTGGTGGGGCACGGTGACGGCGCTCCAGAACGCCGGCTTCGTCCTGCGAACCGCCGATAAGGACGCCGGCTTCATCTACGGCGTCTGGAGCGACGTCTTCGAAACCAAGGGCGAGATCCCCTTCCTCCTCTTCTCGATCCCCATCGGCTACCGGGAGGTCGAGGTCTCCGTCACGCTGGAGCGGCGCGGCGAGCACAGCACGGTCCTGCGCGTCAGCAACCGGCTGGGTTCCGCCGGCGAATCGCAGGATGACGCCCTCTTCCCGCAGCGGTTCTTCGCGGCCGTGCAGAAAGAGGTCTTCCGGCGACAGGCCGCCAAGCGCCTCGGCGGCGTGCTGATGCCCAAGGCCACGTAGGACCACAACCGAACCGGGCGGGCTCGCCTCTTCTCGGGCGCCCTCGACGCGGCGGGCTTCTGTTGTGCGCCGCGGGTGCCCCGATGCGGGGACAATCCGCCGGGGATGGTCCCTTCGTCCGTCCCGGGCGCGGCGGCCGCCCAGACGACAGTTGCCCAGTGCGCTTGACGCATTTCCACTGGAGGCGCTCTTGCCGGCGCCGGGAGAGAGGGTAGAATCATTCGAAAGACCTACGGCGCTGGTAGGAATCTGTTCGTTTGGGAAGCCTGGTGAGGATATCGTGCGATGATACGATGTGCGTTCTTGCGGGGCGTGGGGGCGGTCGTGGCCGCCGCGCTAGTTGCCGTTGCGGCGACTGCTGAACCGACGCCGGCGGAGAAGGCGGCGATGCAGGAGTACTGGCGCCACGCGCCGCGGTACGGGTGCCTGTGCTGCTCGGTGTTCATTCCGGCCCCGAAGGCGGCGGCCGTGCCGAAGAACATCGGCTCCCTGCCGGTCCTGGAAGCGCGGGTATGTGAGAACAAGGCCCGGCTGGCGTGCTTCTGCGTCGGGGGCAAGTCCCTCCTGTGGGCGGCTGACGATCGGGCCGTCTACCAGATCGACACGGGCCGGCGCGCCTTGGTGGGAACGTACCGCGTCGCGGACGGCCTGCCCGACGTGCCGGTGCGGCAGCTCGTGCCCGACGGCAAGTCGCTGTGGATCGTCGGACGCGGCAGGCTCTCGCGACTCGACGTCTCCGCCGGCAGGATCGAGGTCCCGAACCAGCCGCAGTTCACCGTCGCCAGAATGGCGGTGGGACCCGGCGGAACGTTCCTGGTCACCGAGAAGGCAGCGTACCGGTGGAAGGCCGGCGGCAGGAGCTTCGAATCGCTGGGGGCCTACCCGGGCCAGAGCAGCGTTGCCCGAGCGGTCGAGCGCGGCTTCTGGCATTTCCAGTGGCGCAAGCACGTTTCCAGCCTGCTGCGCGACGTTGTCGTCGGCCGGCGCGAGCTGTATGTCCTGGCAGGCAACACGCTGTCGCGTTTGAGCTCCGCTGGCCGCTGGAGCGAGCTCGCCCGCGACGCCTGGCGCATCGCGCTTGACGAGCCGAACCTGTGGGCCATCACGACGGCCGGACTGGTGCACTACGATTCCCGCAGTGAGAAGGTCACACGGCTTGCCGTCGGCGGAGAGGCCGCGCCGGGCAAGCCGGTCGATCTCGCCGTTGCCGGCGGCGCGGCGTATCTCCTCCTCGAGCCGCGGTTCGACACCCGCGCCAAACGCTACAGAGGGGGCGGCATCAGTCGGTTCGACCCCGCGACGGGCAAGGGGACCACTGTCCGGCAAGTCGGCGGCGCCGGTGTCGCCTTCACTACGGCCGCTGCCGTTGATGGCTCCGACATGCTGGCCGGCGTTCGCCTCATCGGCAAGATCGAGCACCGCAGTCTGCATCCGGGGATGGCGAACGTCCGCGAGTATGTCCCGAAGGTCACCGGCCTGGGGGTCGCGTTGCGGCCGGCGTCGGGCGACTGGCAGCTCCTGCGCCTCAAGGGCATCGACGGCCGGCTCTGCTGGGTGGTGGGCCAGGGCAAGAAGCACCGTCAGGACCGGGTGCGCCCGCAGCACATTTCGCACCTGCTGGCGTGCGCCGACCGGCTCTGGGCGGTCCTGCGGAATTTCCCGGAGAGCTACTACGGCGGGTACTACCCGACGGTGCAGCAGATCGCCCGCCGGACCGAGGCTGGGTGGGCCGCTGTCGCCGAACGCCCGCGCGTCGAGCCGGCCGGCCTCGCCGGCGACCAGCCGGGCGTCCTGTGCCTCACGGCGACGCACCGAAAGCCGATCGTCCTCGGCCACGGATTCCCCAGGGTGCTGGGGCTTCTCTGCGCCGCGAACATCGCCTGGGTCGTACACGAGAGCGGCGTGTACGTCCACGATCCGGTCAAGAACGAATTCCGGGCGGTTCTGACGGAGGGATTCCGGGCCTACTGGCAGGTGACGGCCGGGGCGTGCGATTCGTCGGCCGTCTGGTTCGGCACGGACGCGGGGACGATCACCCGATACGACCGCCGGGCGAGGCAATTCCGCCTGCTCGGCGTCGTGCCGGGGCGGAAGATCGCGGAGATGCGGATCGATAAAGGGAAGGTCTTCGTCAGGACCGCCAAGCCCAAGACCAAGCCGGCCCTGCCGGCAGGGCTGTCGGACGTTGCGGAGCTTCCGGTCGCCGACGTGCTCTGCTGCGACGGCGCGTCATGCTCGGCGGCGAAGGCGAGCGACATGCCGCCGGCCCCCGCCGCGCGGTACGAGTTCCAGCGAGAGCGCAAGCGGCCGAGCAACTACCTTGCCGGCCCGGCGCCCGGCTCCGGCTCGCCGAAGCGCCTGGCTTACCTCAAGGGCGTCTTCCAGCCGCAGGTGCTCTGCGAGGACGGCCCGGGCGTGCTGTGGCTGAGCGTCTGGGGCGGCGTGGCGCGCTTGCAGTTGCCGGACTCACTGGCCGCCGACTCGGGCGGCGAGGCGGGGGCGGGGAGATGAACCGGTTGATCCGATATTACCCCCTGGCGTTCGTCACCGTCACCGGCGGCGCGGTGATGGGGCTGGAGATCCTCGGGACGCGGGTGATCGGCACGGTCTATGGATCGAGCCTGTTCGTCTGGGGTGCGCTGCTGACGACGACGTTGGTGTGTCTGGCCGTCGGCTATGCCGTCGGCGGGGCCCTGGCCGATCGCTGGCCGCACGACTGGCTGCTGTACCTGCTGACGATCCTGGCCGGCGGGGCGGTCCTGGCGATCCCGGCGACGCAGGGCATTCTCCAGCCGTGCTTCCACCGGTTCGGCGCCCGGGGCGGAGCGCTCGTCTCGGCGTTTGCGGTCTTCGCCGGGCCGCTGACGATGCTGGGCCTGGCCAGCCCCTTCGTCATTCGCCTGCTGGCACGGAGCCTGCAAGCCACCGGGCGAACCGCCGGAGCGGTCTTCGCGCTCTCGACGGCCGGCAGCGTCGCGGGCACGCTCCTGACCAGCTTCTACCTGATTCCCGAGCTCGGCACGCGGTGGTCGCTGGCGGTCCAGGCCGGCGCAATGATCCTCGTCGGCGCGATCGGGCTACTGGTGCGTTTCGGGATGCGCTGTCTTCCGGTGGCGGCCCTCGCCGCGGCGGCGTGGCCCATCGGGCGCGGCGGCCCGGCCGTTGCCAACGAAGTCCTCTTCCGCACCGAAAGCCCCTACGGGCGAATGGCGATCGTCCAGCCGGCGGGGTCCGGGTACCGAATGCTGTTCGTCAACGGGATCATGCAGACGGGCATGCCGCTGGACATCGCCCGCCGCGACCGAACGTCCCTCCTGCGGACCGACAGCTACTACCTGGAGCTGCTGCCGTACTTCCATGAGGATCCCGACGAGCCGAGAAGCTGCCTTCTGATCGGCCTGGCCGGCGGGTGCTTCGCACGCGTCATGGAGCTGTACCCCATCCACGTGACGGCCGTGGAGATCGACGTGAAGGTCGCCGAGCTCGCGAAGGCCTACTTCGGCTATCGCGGCTCGATCTATTGCGGCGACGATCGCGAGCACGTCATCGACCTGAACCGCTTCCCGAACCGCAGGATCGCCGACGGTCACGACGCCGCCGGAAACAGACCTGCCGACTCACGCAGTCGCGAGCCCTATGGCGGCCGCGTCGTCATCGAGGACGGGCGGCTGTTCCTCTGCTCCTGCCGCCAACGCTACGACTTCATCGTCCTGGACGCGTATAACTCCGATACGATCCCGTTCCACCTGATCACGCGGGAGATGTTCGCCGCCGCCCGGGAGCACCTGGCGGAGGACGGCATCCTGGCCATCAACTACATCGGGCCGCCGCACCGCGACATGGTGACCGACTCGCTGAGGCGGACGCTGGCGGACGTGTTCGGGCCGGACCGCGTCGTGGCGTACCGCTCGACGGATGACCCCGAGGCCGTGCAGGTGATCTACTTCTTCGCGTTTCGCGGGCGGCCCCGGCAGCCGTCTCTTCCCCCCAGCCGGTGGTCCCCCGACCCCGGCGACGTGGATCCGTTGGCCTACGAGCTGGTCACGCGGCGGCTGGACTTGGCGTCCCACCGCGGTGCGGTGATCACCGACGACCACAACCCGATCGACGCCGCGAGGATCAAGACGGCGCTGGCTTGGCGGGCCCAGACCCTCGCGCAGTTCGGCAGGCTGCAGTTGCATCGATTCTGACTGACGCACGGAGACAGCCGCGTAGGGAGGCGATGGGGGACCGGAACCTGCGGCGATCGGGGCCGACTACCATACAGCCCGGCCCTGCGGTCGGATGGCTCGGCTGTCGCCTGGGGGCCTCCATGGGGGACGTGCGGATGGCTCCCCACTGCGCGTCGCGTGGGTGGGCAATCCTACCCGCCGCGCGCCCCATCGGCGAGCCGTCTCCGCCGGCCGGCGAACTCCCGCGCCGCCTATGGGCCCGCGGCGCAGTGGGATGCGTCCCGTCGGGTCCGGGACGCCCGGTGCGCGGCACGCGTTGTGCAACGTCTTCCTGCACGGCGAGCGGCACCGACCGTGCGAGCGCCGGCGGGCGCGGCGCGAGTCCTGCCGAATTCGGCCATTCGCGCGCAATGCTCGGGCGCCGTTCGCGTATCTGCCGCCGGTGGCAGGACGGACCGGACAGGGGCCCGGCCCGGGTGAGGCACGGTAGTCGAGCGGCGGCCTCGGCGCCCAACGGCACGAAGCGCCCGGGGCATGCCGGCAGAAGGGAGACCAGCCATGGCGCGGAAGACCCTCTCACGAACCGACCCCGACGAGCGGACCCCGCAGCGCGAACCCGGCGGACGAACGAGCCGTCGGCCCGGCTGGCTGGAGCACCTGGAGCCCCGGCTGCTGCTCTCCCGCCCGGGCTTTCCCGATCTCGCCGTCGAGAACCTCTCCGCGCCGCCCGAGGCGCTGGCCGGCAGCACGATCACCGTCGAGTACGACCTCGTCAATCACGGCGACGTGGACTTCCCCGCCTACGGCGTGGACATGATCTACGCGGGTGGCCGTCGCCGGCCCCGGCTGATCGACATCCCCGCCGGCACGGTGGCCCACGACGAGGCCATCGCCCCCGGCGAGTCGGTCCACGTGATCGAGCAGGTCGTCCTCTCCCCCGACGCTCACGGCGGCAAGTTCGTCGCCGTCTGGACGAACCCGGCCGAGATCTACCCCGAGGGCGGCCAGACGGCCAACAACCGCGCCGCCACCGCGATTCGCGTCGAGCCCATCCCCCCCGCGGACCTGCTGTGCATCGATCTGGCCGCGACCGACCTGGTCACCGGCCGCGAGGCAGACATCAACGCCACTATCCGCAACGACGGCGACTCGTCGGCTCGAGGCGGCTGGACGGACGAGGTCTACCTCTCGGCCAATGCCCGGCTGGATCGGAAGGACATCCGCGTTGCGTCGCTGGACCACTGGGAGGACCTCGCCCCCGGCGCCAGCTACGACCTGCACGTGACGGCGACGGTCCCCCCGGAGGCCCTCGGCTGCAAGTACCTCATCGTGCACACCAACGCCGACGGGGGCCACGGCGAGAACCGCCAGGCGGCGCGGAACAACAAGCGTGCCTTTGGCGCGATGGTGGCCGGCTTCCGCCTGGAGGGGCTCTACGGCGGGGCGTTCCTGGCCCGGGGGCGATCGCAGCGTCTGAACGTCGTCGCGGCCGGCGATCCGGGCAGCCGCCTGGACGTGACCCTCTCCGACTTCGACCCGCTGCCGATCGCGCCGGGCGGCGACCCGGGCACCGTGCGTCTGGCCGACGACGCCAAGCTGGACCCCCGCCGCAAGCGGACGCCCCTGGGCTACGACACGAGCGGCCTGCCGCTGGGCAACTACACCCTCCATGCCGTGATGCGTGACGGCGAGGCGGTGCTGGCCGAGCAGACCCTGAGCGTCACGCTGGTGGACCACGTGGTCCGCCGCAGCGACCGGCTCGGCGACACCGTCGGCGGCGACGACTATGAGGTGTTCAACCTCGAGGTCGCCCGCGCCGGCGACGCCCTGCTGTGGCGCCT
>CAZXOC010000307.1:0-8504 GCA_964642165.1 uncultured Planctomycetaceae bacterium
AGCTCCACGATCGCCCCCGTCTCGGCGGACTGGACGGCGGCGGCGAGGATCCTGACGTTCCGCAGGCCCAGCTCCAGGGGCACGGGCGGCGGCCGGTCGTCCAGCAGGGCGCGGACGAACTCGCGGATGCTCATCGCGATGAAGCCGAACTCCTCGACCGCCCCGACCGGCGTCTTGCCGTAGAGGAACGGGCGCTGGAAGCTCTTGGCCCCCGCCATCGTCACGCCCTGGTGGCTCAGGTCGATGTCCGCGCGCGTGTCGGTGGTCTGGAGGCTGACGTAGAAGTCGCAGATCATCGGCCAGGTGTTCGGCACGATCCACGAGTTCTCCAGCGTCGCGAAGCCCCGGGGGAAGGTCAGGTGCATGTGCATCGTGTCGTAGCAGTCGATCCCGCGCGCGGCGAGGACGTCCTTGCGCCCCTCGGCGAAGACGCGACTCGGCGCCGCGCCGAACAGCCAGCACGCCACGTCCGCCAGGTGCGAGCCGAGGAACCACTCCGGCCCGGTCTTCCCGGACCAGGTGAACCACTCGGCGGCGACCTCGATGCGGTCGCTCAGGCGGCCGAACATCGTCTGAAGCTCGCCGATCTCGCCGCGATCCAGCGGCTCCTTGAACGCCCGCAGCGCCGGGTGCCAGCGGTTGTGGAAGTCGACCATGGCGAAGACGCCGGCGCCCTCGACGGCGTCGCAGATCGCCCGGGCGTCCTCGACGCTCGTCGCCAGGGGCTTCTCGATCAGCAGGTGCTTGCCCGCCTTCGCGAGCACCTCGACCACCTCGCGGTGGGCGAAGTCGGGCGTGGCGACGCTGACGGCCTCGACGGCCGGGTCCGCGGCGATGTCCGCCACCGACGTGCACCACCGGCAGGAGTGCTTCTCGCCCAGCTCCCGGGCGCGCTGCTCGTTGACGTCGCAGAGGGCCACCAGGTTGCTGCGGTCGAAGGCGGCGTAGGTCTCCACGTGCAGTTCGCCGAAGATCCCGCACCCCACGACGGCGACGTTGAGCTGCTTCTCGGCCATGCCATGCCTCTCCTTTCGCTTCGCCCCGCGCGCCGCGGCGGCGGCAGCAGACCGCGGCGCTTCGGCGATGCGGGGATGCTACCCCATCGGCCCGCGCGCGTCCATCGCGCCGCCGGGAAGACGAGGCGACGGCCGCCCGAAGAGCCGCCGCCACAGCAGCCGCCCGCCCAGGCACAGCGCGGCGGCGATCAGGAGGATCGGCGCGACGAGCACCGCGCCCAGGTACGCCAGGACGTAGATCCCGGCGACGAGAATCCGCCCGCCGCCGGCCGGACCGGCGTGCGACGTGGCGAACAGAAGCGAGACGTCCTCCCGCAGCCCGAGCGCGTGGCAGATGCCGTACCCGGCCGCGATCAGCCCCGCCGCGACGGCCGCCGAGACGGGCAGGCCCGACCAGGCGCGGCGCGTCGGCGGCTTGCTGCCGGGCGCGGTCACGGCTGGACCCTCCCGATCTTCGCCCAGACGGGCCCGTTGACCAGCCCGTAGAGCGCCACGGCGTCGCCGACCTGGTTCCCGGCCGCGTGGTACAGCCGCCCGTCCCGCTCGACGGGGAAGCCCGCGAACGCCAGGCTCGTCGCGATCTCGCGGAGGAAGTCCGTGTCGCCGAACGTCCCGGCGGCCACCATCGCCAGCCCCGTCGACGCGACCGACGCGCCCAGGCCGGGCACGACCAGGCCCGAATCGATGTCCATCCGGCCCTCCGCGCCCGGCGCCCACTCGCGGGCGTAGCCGAAGCCGAGCATCCGCCGCCCGAGCAGACGCCGGGCCCGTTCGTACTGCTCGCGGGCGAACGGCTCGTCCACCAGCGCCAGGCAGTGGCAGGCCATCCAGATCGACGAGCCCTCCGGGCCGTAGATCGTCTCGCCGTTCAAGCGATACGCCGAGACGAGCAGCCCCGTGCCCGGATCGGTCAGCCGCGTCCTCGCCAGGGCGACCCACCGCCGGATCAGGTCGCCGTGGTCCGAACCGGTCAGGTGATCGCAGAGGCGGATGGCCGCCAGGGCGACCGTGTTGCAGAACGTCCAGCACTCGTCGGGGTAGGACTCGGCCGACAGCGAGGGGCTCGCCTCCATGCGCCGCGTCATGACGCCGACGCGCCGGACCAGCTCGTCGCGCCAGGCGGGCCGGTCCCTCACGACGCAGCGCATCGCGAGCATCAGCGCGATCTCGCCGTCGAGGAACTGGCTGCGGGGCGGGCCCTGCACGAACGCCCGGTCCCTCGCGTACGGCATGAGGAAGACGTACATGCCGCGCTCGGCCTCCAGGCGGATCGTCTCGTCCAGGATGCGGTCCATGACCTCCAGGGCCGTGGGCTGGAAGCCCGGATCGCGCAGGGCCAGGTTCGCCAGCGACCAGACCAGGAAGCTCCGCCCCATGAAGTCCCACTCGGCGTTGGCGGAGCGCATCTTGGCCAGTTCGGCCCGGAGCAGCTCCGGCTGCGTCCACACGTCCACGTGGCGCGCCGCGAGCTTCCTCGCCAGCCGCGGCGTGCCGGACGGCCCGGCCACGTCCGCCTCCGCCGGCCGGAACAGCCAGTGAACGCACGGCAGGTAGAGGCCCGCCGCCGCGGCGAGACACAACGCCCCCCGCAGAAGCCTGCCGATCGCCCGCACCCGCGCGTCTCCCTGGGCATCGCCTCCCGCGCGCCGGCGCCGCGCAGAACAGCGTTGCGTCGCACGCGGCGAGCCGTTCCAATAGTGTCAACCGCCGCGGCAGGCGGGCGGGCCGGTCCGGCGGGCGCGATGGCCCTGCCGAAGCGGCGAGGCCGCACCGAGCACCCCCGTGGAGCGACATGTCTCGAAGCCATGACAGCCCGGTGCTCACGGCGTTCCTGACGTGGGTGATGGGCCTCTCCCTGGCGGGCGCGGCCGTGATGCTGCTCATCGCCCTGGTCACCTGGCACCTCGGCGGGCTGCTCGGCCGGCTCGTGCTGACGTTCGCGGCGCTGCTGGTTGGCTCCCTGCTGGCGCACGTGCAACTGCACGCGGGCCGACGCGCCAAGGGAGCGGCGCGGCTCCTGGTGGCCCTCGGCCTGGGCGCCATCCTCACGGCGCTGGTCAGCTGCCTCCTGCTGGTCTGGACGGGCCTGAGACAGGACCTCCTCGTCTGGCGAATCTGGTGGATCTCGATGGTGCCGTCGGTGTTCGTCACGCACCTGATCCTCCTCCACGCCACCGTCGGCAGGGGCAGCGGGATCGTCGAGCTGCTCACCGGCCTCTGCGTCGTCTGGGCCGGGCTGATGGCCTTCTATCTCGGCTTCCGCGGCCGCCTCTTCGAGGGCATCCCGGCGGCGTACTTCTGGGTCGGCGCCCTCCCGGCGGCGGGCGCGGTGCTCGGATCGGCGCATCTCGCGTTGCGGCGGGTCCTGCGGCGCGCGCGGCCGGGGGACGCGCCGAGGCGCGGCGCCCTCGCCGGCGTGCTGGTGAGCTACCTCGTGGTGGCCGTCGCGGCGTTCTACATCGGCCGGGCTACCGCCCCCGGCGCGCCGCGGGATGACCCCAACGACCGCCTCCTGGCCGGGAGGCACCCGCGCCGCGGCGCGCCCTTCATCCAGGCCGCCCAGATCGAGAACCTCGCCCCGCGCCTCAAGCCCGGCGACATCCTGCTGACGCGGGGGGGCTCGTCGCCCGCGAACCCCTGGCTGCCCGGGTTCTGGCGCCACGCGGGGCTGTACGTCGGCGAGTTGAACCACCTCCGGACACTCGGCGTCGCCGACCACCCGTCGGTGCGGAAGCACCTGACCGCCTATCTCACGCTGGCGGCGGACAACCGGCCGAACACCGTCATCGAGGTCCGCAACGAGGGCGTCGTCTTCAACTCGCTGACGCGCTCGCTGCGCGGCGACTACGCCGCGGTGCTCCGCCCGCGCCTCACCGGCCCGCAGATCGCCGCCGCCGTCGTCGGGGCGTTCGAGAACGTCGGCAAGCCCTGCGACTTCAACTTCGACTTCGACGACACCACCCGCGTCGCCTGCACGCAACTGGTCCGCCTCGCCTACCAGGAAGCGCTGCGGCTGCCCCTCCAGCGCGTCTTGGGGCGCAGCACCCTTCCCGCCAACGGGATCGCCCGCAAGTACGCCGCCGAGGCCGCCCGCGCCGACCGGCAGTTGGACTTCGTCTGCTTCCTCGACGCCGCCCCCGCGCGCAACGTGGCCGTCGAGGCCGACGAAGCCGCCTTCCGCCAGTCCGCCGACCGCCGCACGCCCCCCGCCCTCCCCTGAGCCCCGGCGTGCCCTACCGCCCTCCCCGAGAGCAACGTGAATCGCTTATCGGAACGAGGGAGTTGTCCTATTCAGGCGCAGCCAATACAAAACCCACATGCCCTGGACCTCCCGCGCGCCGCTTGATTTCCAGGATGGCCCATTGCGCCGCGCGAGCCACCTCGGGGTCCGCGTCTCGCGTAGCCTCCGACAGCGCGGGGATCGTGGCATCGTCTCCGCAACGGCCGAGACAACTCGCGACGTATGCCCTCGTCCCGGCACGTCGGGACAGGAGCTTCCGCGGAAGGAGGCCCCCTGGGTCACTGCCCGACGCTGCGTACTCGATCTCCGTCCGATCCGTGGTGTCCCTCAGCTTGGCGACCAGCGCGTCGCGCGCGCCCGGGCCCCAAAGGCGAGTAAGCCCGACGATCGCTGCGGCCCTGACCTTGCTGTTCGGATCGTCGATCAGGGGCGCGATCGCAGCCGCCTCGCGCGGATCCCGCATGCCTGAGAGGGCCGCCGTGGCCAGCCAGCGCCGCAGAGGGTCCTCGTGCCTGAGTTGCTCGCGCAAGAACGCGGCGCCACTCGGGCCCGTCTGCCTGAGATCCCGCATGATCTCTGGCCAGCCGCGCCTCTCCCGCCAAAGGTCCATAGGCCTGCGTTCCGGGCCTTGTCTGCGATCCCTCACAAGCTCCTCCATGAGCTCCGGCGCGTCCTTCTTCGGTGGTCGCAACAGATGCCGCCCGAGCAGGCAGACCCCTGCCATCACCAGCACCCCGATTGATAGAATTGCACGTCGGCGTCGGCTGACCTTCATCGCACGGGCCTCCTCAGGGCGAAGCGCCATCGGGCGGCCCTTGGCGCCCGTCCGGCCCGCCCCGCCATGCCTCGCCGCCGACTCGGGTCGCTGCTGGCACACCGTACGGCTCTCCCATCCGGTGCTCTTCGGTCGCTACCTGCGCATCCCGCTTTCTGCCTTCTATGCCGAGCACTGCCTTGACCGGGCACGGCGGGTCCGCTTCTGGCTTGACGTGAACTCGCTACGGAGCGCCGCTGCCTCGCCTGCGCTCGCGCTTTGGTCGCTTACGCACAAGCGGCCGAGCTTTCCATTGGACTCCAACATGTCCCTCCCTTGCCGCCCTTTCCAGGGCGTCGAGGGATTCCGTCGTCCCAATGTCACGGAGGGCGTGAAGCGCCGCCGAAATCACGGTGTCCCTGTGCTCCGAGAGAAGCTGCTCCAGGGCCTTGACCGCGCCAGGGGCACGGAGGGTGCCAAGGGAACCTCCCGCGGCTGCGCGGACCTGCCAGGCCCTGTCCCGCAGCGCCGTGATGAGGTGTTGCGAGGCCCCCCGATTGCCGAGACGGCCGAGCCCACGGGCCGCCTCTCGGCGCACCTGCGGGTTGGGGTCATTCAGCGCCCGGAGCAGGGGCGCGAGGGCGACCGCGCAACCAGAGCTTCCCAGCGCCTCCGCCGCCGCCATTCGCTCCAACGCCACGTTCGACTTGAGCATCCCGGCCATCAACGGCACGGCTCGTGGTTCCTTGAGCCCGGCAAGCGCGATAGCAGCGGCGGCTCTCTCCTGCCAGTTGCTGCTCCCCAACGCCCGGTAGAGCCTGTCAGCGTGCTTCTTCCGTGCACACTTCGCCAGCGCCCGTCCCGCGGCATGGCGATGCAGGTAGCACGCGCCCTTGGCCAGCACGATCTCCATAAGGGGCGCTGCCGCCCTTTCATCGCCTATCATCGCCAAGGCCTCCGGTGCGTCCATGGGGTGGCGCCCCATCGCTCCCGCAATGGCGGGCACTGCCGCCGGGTCGCCAATCCCGACAAGGGCTAAGATGATCTCCGACTCACTGACCCACGAGCGCTTCCCGCTCCGCAGTGCCGCCACGAGCTCCGGCACGGCAGCCTTGGCTTTCAGGAATCCCAGATAGCACGCGCTCATGAGGTCATCCGACGGGCCGTCTTGGCGCAACGCGCGAACCAACTCGGGTATGACCTTGGGCTCGCGGAGCCTTGCGAGGGCCCGGACGGCCTCCTGGCGCACGTGTTCGGCCGCTGCCGCCATGATGGCCGGTCGGATGCTCCCGTCATGCGCCAGAGGCCTGATTCCAACGTCCTCCCGGTTCATGATCGACAGCAGGACCGGAACCGCCCGGCGGTCTCCCAGCGCTCCCAGGCTCGGGATGACCCGCATCGCCCCAGAGACGTCGGTTCGCTTCAGCAGTCGGATGAGCGGCACGACCGCGCGCGGGTCGCCCGTCTTGCCGAGTGCTTCCGCCGCACGGTACCGGACCTCGGAGGCGCGATCGTCCAGGCGCTGGATCAGCAGCGGCACGACCCATTTGCCCCCAATGACCGCAAGGGCCCTGACGGCGTGCTGTCGGACCTGGGGATCTCTGTCGCTCAGCGCCTGTTGCAGCACTCTGTCCGCCCCCGGCGTCCGAAGGAGCGCAAGCACCTCCAGACAGAGACCCCGATACGCTGGATCCTCCGCACTCTTGGCGCCCTGGAGCACCTTGTCGGCCATCGCAGCGCCCCCCACGCGCGCCAGAACGCGTCCCATGTCGCCGCCTGCCCCGCGCTCACCCGCTCGCGCCAGAGCCAGAAGCGGCTCCCAGGCCTCCCGCACCCGCAGGTCCCCGAGCGCCGTCACCGCCGCTTGTCGCGGACCCTCCCGGGGGCTCCTCAGTAAGGCCAACAAATCCGGTACGACAGATCTGTCTCCGATGCTCACCAGGGCGCGTGCGACAGCTTGACAATCGCTTGGCTCCCGTTCGCCCCGGAGTTGCGCAACGAGCACCTTCGCCACGCGCGAGTCCCCCAGCATTCCGAGCGCTTCACACACCTGATAGGCAAAGTAGGGCGCCGGGTCAGCCAAGGCCTTGATGAGTGGGTCCAGCGCCTCGGCGCTTCCTGCCTCGCCGAGCAGAAACACCGCCTCTAGTCGCGTCTGTTCTTCCCCGCCCCGAAGCTGGGCGACCAGCTCTGCAACAGAAGGATCGGCGCAGTGTCCGCCATTCGCCACCAGCGTCACGACCAACACACAGGCCGCCGCTTGCAGGCACTTCGATCCACTCGAGGGCCCCGTCGCTCGCGCAGCAAAGCCATGTTCCATTTGCCTTCCTCCCCAGACGCAGCCATCTGCCGTTTCGTCGTACGAGCCGACGCACCCAGCCCGTTCGGAAGGCGTAAGCCAGCAACAAGGCCGAAAGGCCGAACAGGATTCCGTAGGACCACCATGGTACAACGCATTCGACGACGGGGATTCGGCCGCCCAGCATATCCAACAAGCCGACCATCGCATTGGTCACCAGCAGATAGGGAACAAGGACCGGGGCCCCAGCAAAGCCGAGGAAGATCACGGGGCTCGGCTCGGGCGTCGGCTCGGACCAGAGCGCTGCTCCCAGCCACCACGCCGGCATGAGCACGTAGCTCGCAATGAGATGCGCCGCGACGCAGATCGCGATCCAGTCCCAACCGGACAAGCTGGCGCGTCTCGATGTTGTCTGATCAGTCATCGCCCCTGGGCTTCGTGACAGGGCTCGGGGATCGTCTGTACGTCGATCTGTCCTTCTTCTCTGGAGCGACCTGAGACAGACTGCCCTCCTGGCGATCCGGCCGGGGTGGCGACCGCCGAACGCCGCAACTGCGGGCGGGCGGCGCTTGTTGCGGCGCCTCGTCGGCATCGGCCTCCACTGGGCTGCGGGCGCCGCACTTCGTGACGATCCTCCGGCTCCACCGGTGCAGACCCGGGCGCGCGCGGGCGGCGCGCGTCGGCGGGGCCGGTGCGTCATGCGAACGCCAGCGCCTGGCCGCGGAGGCGCTTGGCCTGGCGGCCGCGCGGGTAAACTCCCCATAGCCCATGGTCGTCTTCCCGTGCCGCCGATGCGCCGAGGTGCCGGCCCATCGCGGCCACCTGTCATCGTAGCGACGGCGGCGCGGTAAGGCAAGGGCGCCCGCGGGCGGATGCGCGCGGCTTCCGTCGGCGGCGCTCGGGGGCTCGATTCATTGGGCGGGGCTTCCACGGGCTGGCGGCCGTGGCAACCGACAGGCGGCCCCGTTCGGGGGCTGGGGGGGGCCAAGTGGGCGGCGCGGCGCGGATGCGCGCGGCTTCCGTCGGCCGCGCTCGGGGGCTCGGGGACGGTGGAAGAGCGGCCGAAGCGTGGCCAGGGCGAGGAATCAGGCAAAAGTTTTGGTGGTAAAGGCGTTACGATCACTCGGGCTCGCGAGTGAGGCGGCGGGGAGGCTGATTGTCCAAAATGGGGCGGAATGTCCAAAATCTGTACAA